>NZ_PHQU01000001.1:0-462701 GCF_004332405.1 Synechococcus sp. BS56D
GTTCCTTCAACTCTGGATCGGTTCCGCTCACCAACGACCAGCTCAAAGCCATGCTGGCTCTCTCCGTCAGCTCTGGTTCCACCTCTGCAATCGACGCCAACGAACCGAACGGGTCAAACTTCACCTGGACATTCACATCCGGTCCCGCAACAGGTGGCGGTGACAACGCCTTTGAGTTCCTCGCCGCTGGCGAAACCCTCGAGCTCACCTACACCGTAAAAACCACCGATAGCTCAGGTGCCACAACTGGTGAAATCACAACCGATACCTCAACCGTTGTTATCACCATCACCGGCACCAACGACACACCGGACATCAGTGTTGACAATGGCGACAGCGACATCGGTCAGCTCACTGAGGGCAACGCCGGACTGACCACCACCGGCACTCTCACCGTGGCCGATCTGGATCTGACCGATCAGGTCTCCGCAGCGGTCGACAGTGTCACTGTCAGCGGAACAGGCTCCGCCAGCGTGCCCGCCAGCCTCGTCAACGCCACCCTCAAGGGCTTCCTCAGCGTCTCTCCAACAACCATCCTCGACGGTACAAAACAGAGAGAGAGACTCAACTGGACCTTTGACAGCGGATCAGAGGCCTTCGACTTCCTCGCCAATGGCGAAACTCTCGTCCTTACCTACACCGTCACCGCCACCGATGACGACGGCACTCCCCTCGCTGACAGCGAAAGCGTCTCCATCACCATCACTGGAACCAATGACGCTCCCACGTTTGATATCACAACGAGGGCTGACCTTCCCGACACACTGGAAGATAAGGCGGTCAGCTTCAACATTGCCGATCTGCTACAGGGAGCTGGCGATCGTGACACCAGTGACAAGCTGCGCTTACGCGACCTTCATGTAAGCAGTCGCAATGGTTACCTTGAAGACGATGGAGAAGGCGGTTTGACCTTTACGCCAGTCGAAGACGCCTATGGAGAGGTGACGCTCAGATATCAAGTTTATGACGCTCACGGCGGCGTAGTCACTGCAACCAACAAGTTCGACATCACCCCAGTCAACGACCCGCCACGGCGCACCGATGACGGCCCTCGATCCCTGTATTTGATCGAAGATTCGCCGATCACGCCGCTGGGATTGGACGCCTTGAGCTGGGTGAGTGGACCGGCCAACGAAGCCGGTCAAACGCTGACCTTCACGATCACAGCTCTGCCGCCGGTCACACTGGGCGAGCTCGGCCTGCCGGGAGCCAACAACACGCTGGTTCCGTTGGTGCTCAATCAGCAGCTCACGCTGCTGCAGCTCCAGGCTTTGCAATTCAGCCCAACGGAGAATACAAATGGAACAGGTACTTTCACCTACACAGCCAGCGATGGTGACCTCAATGCAGGTGGTTTAAGCACAACCGACAGTTTTGTTATTACGGTGCTGCCTGTCAACGACGCGCCGGTGCGAACATCATCATCCATTGAACCCTTGGTGATTGAGCACAGCGATCTCGAATTCCGCAGTGATGCGTACCTGCCGATACCACTTGGCCTTGAAGCACTTAATTATCATGCTGGTGGGGATCTGGCCGAACAGAACAGCCAGAATCTGCATGTCACGATCGATGCCCTGCCCCTACCCGCCATTGGCACGGTGGTGTTGACCGATGGCACGCCCATTCAGCAAGGGCAGACCTACACATTCTCCGAGCTGCGCGGCATGCAGTTGCTAACCGATGCCGATGCCCTGGCATTGCCGGCTGATCAACGCTTGACAGGGTTGCGCTTCAGCATCAGTGAAACCCAAGCTGACCGCAGTGGCCTGCCGCAGTTTGTGCAGGAAGTGCTGCCCATTTATGTAGCTGGTAATGCCCGTGCCGCCAAGGCCCTCGAGGTGTTAACCGCGATGGATCTGAGCGAAGAGCAGCTAAGCGGTTACCTCGACGACCTCGAACAGGCAGCCGAATCGCTGGTCAGTGCCAGTGAGATCGATCTGCTTGACCCACTGGTCTATGGAAGCCTGGATTCTTCCAATCCACTGTTTGTCAAACGCGCCAGTGGTACCTCGACCCTCGCCGGCAAAGAGGTCAATTTCCTCGCCAATGCGATGCCTCTCAACTTCACGGTTGATGCCCCCGCATCCAGCGATGCCGATGGATCACGCCTGGGAACGCAGATTGCTTATGAGATTCGCTACAGCACAGATACCACGACCGATGAGGTGAACGGCACTGAGATCCGCGAGCTTGTGCGATCCAGTGAGTTAGGCCGCAGCTTCGATCGCTACTTCAAGTTTATCTCAGAACACACCCTGTGGAGCTACGGGGCCCGTGTGGATCTCGATGCACAGGGCAATCTGCAATACAACGACGAAGGTGAAGTTCTCTACAGCTGGGAATCCTCGCCAATCCTCACCGTCGACGGCCAACCGCTCACCACCCTTGACGGTGAGATCATCACCGCCGCTGGTTATTACGACTTCACCCGACGCGATGGCCGGGGCGATGGCGCCGAGCTTGAATACACCACCATTGACGGAATTGACTACATCTCCTCGGCAACGATTTATCTGACCGACAACCTATTTGGTGACAACAATCCAGAATCGGAGCTCATTCTTGACCCTGGTGTTCCTGTTTCGCTTCTCCCTGTACTAGGAAACTCCACTGTTACACAGTCAACTCCCACCCTTTCCACTTCCTCGAAAGGAAATCCCACACTTATGGCCTTGCAGACAACGCTGATCGATGGCGGCAGCCGCGGGAATGCTTCTGGTTCTGCAAAGTTGGCACCGAAGATTAACCCTTGGTATCAGCCAGGTTCGACCAGTTTCCGATTGGCGATGTCAATCGGCGGTGGCGGTTTTGATGGTCTTGCGGATAATTGGTTGCCGAAAATGACGATCAATCGGGCAGGTCCATCATCGAGTGCAAAACAAAACGTCACTGGAGTTCGACTCGGTGAACATCTACCGGATGAAGCACCCTCAAAGCCGCGAAAGCGCGAGTCACTACTCCAGCCCCTCAACGATCACCCGGCGAGCCTCTCAGGTAATCCGGACACACGCTCGTTTGTTTATGGCCGCCTTCAGGACGGCTCATTGCTAGGCAACCATCTCCTCGATGCTCTAGCCCTCGGTGCTGGCGTGGCCTACGGGTTCTATGGGCCGAAGGCTGCATTGGTCGGGGCCGGCGGTCTAAGGCGGCTCGCGTCAAGGCTCCAGTCGCGCATGGGCCTTGGCGGCGATGCGGCCGGCCGGGAACAGCGAGTGCTCGCCCTGTTTGTGGTTCAAGCCAGTGCCGACACCCAACGCCTGGTGATCGCGCGTTTGACCAGTTCGGGGCTCACGATCCTTGCCCAACAGGATCTGCCGGCAGGCGTCAACGTCGACAAGCCTGGCGCTCAGGCACAGATCGACTACTGCACCAAACAGCTGCTTGAGCGCTCACGTGGCAGTGGTCTCGATGCCACCGATCTGGCGCTTGTCGATCCCCGCTTGCAGGCTCAGTCTTCCCTACTGCGCGGCGGTGACCATCCCGTGGAACTGCTGGTGATTCGTGGTCTCAGCGAGGGCATCGCTCGCCTTTCAGACGCGCAGCGCCAGCAACTGCAGGCCTGGGTGCAGCAGCCCAATGCGGCGCTCCCCACGAGCAACCCCCTGGTTGCACTCATTGAGCAGCGCACGGCCAGCTACGCCAGATTGATGCCTCAGCAGCAGGCCACCATGGCTCTGCTGGTTGAACTCAGCCTGGCCTTGATGGCGACGTCGCAGGCGCCGACCACCACAGTCGTTTGACCTGAGGACCCAGCAGCCATGACCTCACTCCAGCCACGTCAGAACAACGAAGCCTGGGCCCAAGATCGGCAGACAGCCGGTGATCAGGCTGATCTGAACAGTGCTCTTGTAGCCGCACCTGCCGAGCAGCCCTGGTTCCAGACAGGCTCGGCCGCCGACCTTGACCGTTCACTCGAGCAGGTCAATCAGCAGATTGCCTGGCTGCAGGCCAACGCCAACGCTGCTGCACTCGAATGGCGTGCGCCTCTCCCAGTCGGCCCGGCGGAAGCACCGATCAGCACAACGCTGCAGGCCCCTGCCGATGAACTGCTGGGCGGGGCGCGCCAGTCTCTGCAGGCGCTTCAAGACAATGGTCAGCTCGACACGGTTGTGATGAAGGCCTTTAGCGGTGCCGATCAGCAAGGGCTGAGCGATGCCATTCAAGGGTTTCTTACCGGTGAGCGCCAACCGCTCATCCAGTGGGCACGGTTTGCCAATGCCGATGTGGGCGGCGCCTACCTGGCAGGTCGCAACACAATGTTGATTAGTGAATCCCTGCGCAGCGCTCCCCAGGACCGGTTGCAGTCCGTTGTGCTCGAGGAGTTGGGTCACTGGCTCGATGATCAGCGCACTGGCCAGCTCGACACAACGGGCGATGAAGGCGCGGTGTTTGCCGCGTTGCTGCGCGATGGCACCCTCGACAGTCGGGGCAGCACTGTCGATGAGAGCGATGCAGCGCTGTTATTGATTGATGGACAGCTCGTGGCCGCTGAGCTCAACAAGGCTCCAAGCCTCACGGGTTCTCCTGTCGGCTTGCCCGACACCCAGGAGGACACCCCTCTCAGCTTCACGACAGCCGACCTGCTGAGCGGATTTACCGATCCGGACGCGGGCAACATTTTGCAGATCCAGAACCTGCGGGTCACGTCCAACAACGGCACCCTGGTCAACGACGGCACCGGCGCGTTGACCTTCACACCCACGCCCGATGCCACTGGTGTGGTGACACTGGCCTACGACGTGATCGATGGCCTGGGTGGGGTCATCAGCACCAATACCGCGTTTGAGATCACAGCGCTCAATGACCCACCGCGCCGCAGCGACGATGGCCCCAGAGCGCTTTACCTGATTGAAGACTCGCCGATCACGCCTCTGGGGCTGGATGGTCTCAGCTGGGAAAGCGGCCCGACCAATGAAGTGGATCAAACCCTGACCTTCACGGTCACGGCCCTGCCGCCAGCGGCGCTGGGGCTGGTGGGTCTGCTGGCTACAGGTAACACCCTAGTCCCGCTGCAGCTCAACCAGGAGCTCACACTTGCGCAGCTTCAGGCGTTGCAATTCTTCCCGGCAGCTGATGCCAACGGGACCGGAACCTTCAGCTATGCGGCCAGTGATGCGGGTGGTGAAACCACGACCGACACCTTCAGCATCAATGTGCTGGCTGTCAACGATGCACCGGTCGACCAAGCCATTGGGATCACGCCACCGGTTGTGGACAACACGGCCCTGATTCTCGAATCCAACGGCCTCTACCGCCGCGTTTCGCTGGGGCTTGCTGATCTGCAGCTCAACCCGGGCGGAGATCAGCAGGAGCGCGATCTGCAGACCCTGCGCTACCGGGTGGTTGAGATTCCTGATGCGGAACTAGGTGTTGCGCTGTTGCCACTGGTAGGCGATGTCGAGGAAGCCGTTGCAGTGGGCGGCACGTACACCATCGAGCAGCTCAGAACGCTTGAATTCCGGCCGACAGCCGGCATCGAGCAGCGTTCTGCTGATCAGCGACTCGGTTATTTGCGTTTTGAGGCCATCGATGAGGGCAACCCCATCGATGGCCCCCAGAGTGCACGACTGATTACCTTGCCGATCCTGGTCGACACCAATGCTGCTGCTGGCCGAGCCGGGATTCGCGTTGCCGGCCTCACCAATGATGACGACGCCATCCGTGCTGTTCTGGCACTGGATCCGAGCAACCCTGAACCCGGGTTTCGCGCCGGTCAGGGGATCAATGACACAGCGATCAAAGGCCTGAATCCATTGCTCTACAGGCAGCTCAACCGCGACAATCCGCTGTACCTGGCTGAGATCGGTGGGACGACCATTGTCGATGGCCGTGAGGTCAACTACACACCATCAGCAGTTCCATTTGTGTTTGACCTGCAGATGGCATCGCTCGATCCTGCCAGCTGGGCCTTCGGAGGCCTCGAGCCCACACACACCCTTTACTACCGATCGACCCTCTCAGGCCAGCTGCGCAGCCTGTCCAGTGACGAAACTTACAGCCTAGAGACAACAGCGCCCCAAGGCTTCACGTTTCAGGCCAATGGTGCATGGAGCTTTGATCCCTTTGATCCCGATACCGGCGCGTTGCGCGCTGACTATGCCGATCTCACCGCGGTGGGTGCTACCCGTAACCTCACGATCAACTACCGCCGTGATGGTCAGCTTGGTTCCTTTAGCCTCGCGCTGACTCGCACCGAAAATACAGTAGTAGTGAGCATGGTTGATGGCGAAGGAGCGATGACCACCAGCCGGGGTGACTGGATTGCCGCTAACCCTGAAGGTCTAGAGCGGGACCGCTATTTCAAATATGTATCTGAGTTCACACTCACTAGTTACGGGGCACTTGATACGGGTGAGCGCGATGAGAAGGGTGAAAAAATCTTTGCCTGGGATACTCCTAGCGCCATTCGCACTGCAGATGGCCAACCGCTGCGTTTACTAGATGGAACGCCAATCACAAAACCAGGTTATTACGATTTCACTAGGCGAAATGGCGACGGTGATGGCGTTGAATTTATTTACGAAACCATTCTTGAACGCGGCAAAGAAGTTGAGTACATCGTTGGCATGCGCTTCTTCTTAAAGAACAACATGTTCGGCGACAACGACCCAGACTTGGACAATATTCGCGATCCTGGCGCACCAATCACCTTTCTACGCGAGCTCGGCGTTGTGACAACTCTCTACACGAGCGATTTGCCTTCAGATTCAAAACTCGAATTCACGAAACAATTTAACCAGACAGTTGCACTAATCGATTCCAATACCGAATCGATCAATACCGAATCGATCAATATTTTATTGAGCAGACCTGATCCAACAATAGATTATCCCCATGCCTTTAGTCGTCCTGGTGGATTAGCTTCACGCGATGGCGATGCACTGAGGGGCACAAATAATTGGGACATGGATGCAACAAGCGGCGGGTCAGATGGTGAGGGCCAGAAGACTCCAGCAACACGAAATAGCCAAGACGGATCCACCCGAACCCCAGGCCAGCGTGGCTTCCGACTGGATCCGCAGACGTCCCTAGCGATCGCCTCAGAGTCCGACTCATTCATGCTCCAGCTCAGTGAAACCAATCTCCTAGGAGCAAATCTTCTCGACGCCCTCGCACTCGGCGCCGGCCTTCTCTATGTGCTTTACGGCCCGAAGGCCGTTGGGCAGGCGCGGAATGCTTTACCAAAATGGTTGGGTGGCGGAGCTTGGTTTCGGCGCAATCACGCCAACCGAGCTGCTTTGTCTGTCTTGATGTTGTTGCTGAGCCGTAAGCCCAGCGGAGAGCCAACACTGATGGCCCTCACATTAGATGGGAATCAAATCAAAATTCTGGGGCAACATCGTCTTCCAAATCAGCAATCCCCTACATCGACTTTGCAGTCCGCTCTCGCTTCCCTGCTGCATTCCCTGCCAGAACGCCCCGAGCCATACGACTTACTCATGCTCGACAACCAGCTGGAAAGCCTTGGCAATGCCGCCGCCGGATCCATGCTGCAGAGGCTCGGCATACGTCGACTTTCCTTGGGTTCAGCAGCACTAGTTGCAGCGGTAGGTGCCGCCAACCCTGCAGAGCTCGGCACAGTTCAGGCCTGGCTCAACCAACCATCTGCTGCACCACCGCAGACATCGCCGATTCATCAGGCGCTGCTGAATCGACGGGATGCCCTGCTCGAGCATCTGACCCCTGAACAGGCCATGCTCACAGCCATGGTCGAGCTCAGCCAGGCCTTAACGTGGAGATCTGAGGTTCAGCGTTTCGGCTTTGATCGGCAGCGCTGATCAAGCGCTGCCGTCACGAGTTCAATCGCACGGGGGTGCGATTGCATGCGAAAGGCCTCTCGTTCGATGGCGAACCTGTCACGCGGGTAACCGCGATACAGCAAACCGTTGATCTCCTTCTCCACCATTGGCTGCTGCTGCCAGACCCAACCAATGGTCTTTGGGCGTCCGTCGGGGCAGCTTTGGGCGGCATGCACGGCTTCATGGATCAAGGTGGCACGAACAATGCCCATGTCGATGCTGAGCGGGGCAATCCAGATTCGCCGTTGCCTCGTGTCGGTGAGGCCGTAGGCACCGCGAGCCGATGGTGCCTCGAGTGTCACCACGTAGCCAGCGCGTTGGAGTGCAGCAAGCAGCGGCTTCAGCTCAGCGGGGAAAAAAGGCTGCCTGCCCGAACCGGCCACCATGACGGCCGCGCCCAGCACCCATGGCAAGGCAGAAGTGATCATTGCACCGTCAGCGTGCGACCGCTGTTGCTCCAGAAGTAGATCGGTTGATCGCTTTGCCAGGGTTCCCAACCGAGTCGCACACCATGGCGCTGTGCGGCAACCTTGATGCTGCGGTAGGTGCTGAAGCCATCGCTTTCAAGAACAACAAAAACGGAGCGTCGTTGTCTGGCAAGGCTGGCCATCAATTGATCGAGCCAGTCTGGGCTGAGCTGAAGATCGGTTGTGCTCACGGTGGGTGGACCGACCCGCTGCAGGCTTCCTTCGCGGTGATCTAAACGCAAGTTCACTGATCCGATCTGTTGGTCTCGGTTCCAGCGATCGAGGCTGCTCCTGCACTGCTGCTGCGAGTAGCCCGTTTGCTGGTTGCAACGTTCCACGGCATTCACCCGCTGCCGATCCAGAATGAGCATTCGTTGCAGGGCTGGATCCAGATCCCAGATCCCGGCGCCACTGGCCTGAAGCAGGTGGAAGCCCTGCTGAGATTTACGAGTCATCGGGGCCTGAATGTTCAGGCTACCGGCGGCTGCAAAGATGCTCGTAAGAGCCGTGATTAACACCAGCACCCCAAGCACATTGGAGAGAATGTCGAGGAGGCTGGTGTCGTCGCTCCGGGACCCCAGCCCCTGATGGCGGCGGCGGCGCCTCAGCAGCAGCAATAATGCATCTCTCATGGCTGCACGGCCCCGGCTGCAGCAGGGGGTGGCTCAATCGTCCATTGGGGATCGAGCGGTTCGTAGCCCAGGGCGATGTTTTTGGCTTCGGCCTGGGCCCGCAGCTGGTTGAAGTCTCCGTAGGTACCGGGCCTCACACCGATCACGAGAAACTGTGGAACGCGTGCTGTGGCGATGCGATTGAGGAAAGCCTCGACCTGGGGGCTGCCGAGGGCGGCCAGTTGACGTTGACCATAGGCCAGCAACTCGAGCCGGCCTTGGCCCTGCAGCAACACATAATTCGCCACCTTCCCATGGTTGGTCCCACCGCTGCCGCTGGGCACGAACTGCACGTTCTGGCCGCCGGGTCTAATTTCCAGGGCAATGATGCCGATCAGCAGGGTCTGTACGCCGATCAACGCCGTCATGATCGCCATGAAGGCGAACAGATCGACGCCCACGGCCTTTGGCATGGCGCGGCGACGGGTCATCGGTGCCAGGGCCAGGGCCATTTCGGGCGCTGGAGCTGGAGCTGGTGGCGTTGCAACTGCTCCAGCTGCAAGAGCTGGGTACTGAGCTGCTCGATCGAGCGGCGTAGCTCAACGCTGGCCTTGAGGGTACTGAGCTCCTCGCCCAGCACCGCGGCAAGGCTGCTGGCGCTCTTGAGCTCGGCAAGCAGCGGTTGGAGCTGCTGCAACGAGCTGTTGAGCTGCTGAGCTGCGCCATCCATGCTGCCCCGAATGATCTGCGCCTGCTCCTGCAGGCTCAGGCGTGCCTCAGCGACACCTTCTACCGAATCGCGCACGAGCGTCGTGAGTGGATTGAGTTTGTCGATGGCGGCTGCGGTGAGCTGTTCGGCGTACTGCTGCGCCGGCTCCACCAGCACCGAAGGATCTGGCAGGTGTTGCTCGAAGGCTTCGTTGATCAACGCACCAAGCTCGTGTGATTGCGTTGGTGCGAGCAACGGATCACCTCCACCTCCAGAAACGACGCCCGTGGGGCTTAGCACAAGCACGGCATCACGCACACGCGTATCGATGGCGCTGAGTAGTTGCTCTTCTTGGCGTTCGATGCCGTTGATCGGAATCGCTAGCAACACCGCAATCACCAACGACAGATAGGTGGTGTCAAACGCCGTGCCAAGGCCGCTGGTGACCTTGGTGAGACCGGCCTTGAGACCATCG
Organism: Synechococcus sp. BS56D; assembly: GCF_004332405.1. NCBI lineage: Bacteria > Bacillati > Cyanobacteriota > Cyanophyceae > Synechococcales > Synechococcaceae > Synechococcus > Synechococcus sp. BS56D. The sequence continues at coordinate 10,065 of NZ_PHQU01000001.1, forward strand.
ACGTTGTCGGCGTTGCCCAACACCGCCTCAAACGAGCCGACCGCCTGCGACATGCCGATCACCGTGCCAATGAAGCCAAGAATCGGAATCGCCCACAGCAGCACCTTCACCAGGCTGTAGCTGTTCTGCATCGCCAGCAGATAGAGATCGCTGTCGGCATCGGCGGCACGCTCTAACTGAAACGACGAGCGGCTGGCGCGCCACACCGACAACAGCCGCAGCAGCCGCTTGCCCACCAACGAGGCCGATTGTTCAGCCCGTAGGGCAGCCGCATCCAGATCCCCGGCCTCAAGCTGGCCGATGATGCCTGGCTCGAGCTGCCTGAGCTTGCGCTGTTGGGCGCTCAGTAGTCTCCACTTGCCGATCAGAAAGGCCGTGGCCATGCCGGCGGCCACCAGGCACACCACCTGGGTGGGTCCGCGCTGATGCAGAAAAGCATGGAACGGAGCTGCTCTGGGGGTTGTGGCCGCCCAGATCAGAAAACCAGCGATCCCGCCGATCACTCCCCAGCGGCTGATAGGCGGATCCAGGTCATGCCCTGAACCCAGGTTTGTGGCCTGCGGACCGCTGGCCATGGGTTGTGCGTTGTCGATCAGGAGGGGGAAGTTGGCGATCACGGCGGGGGTTCAGCGAACAACGATCGGGTCAGTTCAGCTCAACTCAGCTGACTTGGCTGGTGTCCCATTCCTTCCACTCCACCTCGACATCACCGATGGGTGTCGCGGTCGGCGGCGAAATGCGGCTTAAAATCTCGTTGGGCAAACCGAGCCGTTGGAACACGGCCTGACGCTGCTCCTGGGGCATGCCCGAAAAGGTGCGCACCACCTCGCGCACCTTGTATTCGTTGGTCACAAGCCGCATCAGCTCCTGCTGGTCGGGGCTCTCAAGCTGGCGGAACCAGCTGATGAACCGCTCCAGCTGCTGCTGAGGGTCGCTTGTGATGGTGTCGCCGGCTGTTGGGGGCATGATCGCGATGGCGGGATTAGTAACAAAGGCACTGATCACTCCGCATTGGAGCGGATGCGGCGCAGGGAATCGAACATCTTGGAAGACGCGTCGGTCAGCAGAGTGATCACGCGCTTCTCCCGCAAAATTAGATTCACCTGCACGCTCTGGCCCGAACTCACTAGGAAACGTTGGGAGCCGCGGCTCAGGTAATCGCGATCCAGGCGCACGTAGGCAGGAAATCGCGGCTGGGGGTTCTGCTCATCGGGCGGCAGCGGCAGACTGCCGATCGCTTTGAGCGAACCCGGTATCGAGCCAAACTGAGTAAAGGGGAATGTATCGACGCGGATCTGGGCAGGCATGCCCGGTTTCACGAAGCCCACATCACGGTTGCCGAGATACACCTTTGCCTCCAGCACCCCACCGGGCACCACCTTGACTAGGGTTTCACCGGCACTGGCGGCATAGCCAGGGCTCGAGGGCACCAGGTTGAACACCACGCCCGAGACAGGTGCGCGCAGCTCCTCTTTGTCTTGGGTGTTGCGCACCTCTGCCAGCTGGCGGTCGAGATCGGCGAGCTCCCGCAGGGATTCCTGCTTCATTTTGAGCAGCTGGGCCTGCACTTCCTGCAGGTTGGCCCGCGACTGGGCGATCTCCGACTGCAGCTGCTCAACCCGGTTGCGTTGTTGCAGAAGCTGCACTTTCTGGATACCGCCCTGGGAGGCAAGCGGCGCGATCTGGCTGTAGATCAGTTTTTCAGTACTCAAAGAACTCGTGAGGCCATCAGTACGCTCCTTGAGGCTCTGGGCTCGGGCTTCGATCGAGCGGCTTTCCTCCTCGAAGCGGGTGCGCTCGAGCTTGATCTGGGCCTTCAGCGTTTCGACCCGCTTCGCCGAAACATCGGCATCGAGGCGCAGCAACGGCTGATTGGCCATCACCTCCTGCCCTTCCTTGACCAGGATCTCCTCGACCACACCGGCAAAGGGAGACTTAATCGGGCGTTCGGCGCCCAGCGGTTGCAGTTCGCCCGGGGCCAGCACAACCTCGTCGATCTTGGCGAAAATCGCGTACACAAAGGCCAGGATTGCGGTACCGATGATCGTCCAGATCAGCGCCTGGCTCCAGATCGGTGTGGGTTTGAGCCGCACCTCCTGGGGGTTGACGCCGCGCACGGCGAGCGCAGAAGTGTTGGGTGTCTTGTCCATGGCTCAGCCCACTTCCTGCTGGTGATACAGCGTTGCGTAGCGACCATCAAGATCCATCAGCTCGCTGTGGTTGCCGCTCTCGACCAGAGCACCCTGATCCATCACCAGGATCGTGTCGGCATGGCGCAACGACGCCAGCCGGTGCGTGATGAAAAACACGGTCTGCCCGCGGTAGGCCTCAATCAGGTTGGCGGTGAGCCGGCGTTCGGTATCCACGTCGAGTGCACTGGTGGCTTCATCGAGCACGAGCAGCCGTGGTTTACGCAGGATCATGCGCGCGATCGCCAGCCGTTGCCGCTGGCCGCCACTGAGGCCCGCACCCCGCTCACCCACCGAGCTGGTGTAGCCCCCCGGCATCGACTGAATGAACTCATGGGCGCAGGCGATCTGGGCGGCCTGGCACACCTCTTCAAAGCTGGCGTCGGGCCGAGAAAGGGCGATGTTCGAGAGGATCGAACCGTCGAACAGCAGGCTGTCCTGGGGCACCACGCCGATCTGGGCGCGAAGTGAGTAGAGGTCGACCTTGCTGATGTCGTTGCCATCGATGCGGATCACCCCCTCCAGTGGCTCGTAGAGCCGGGTGATCAACTTCAGCAGGGTGCTCTTGCCCGAGCCGCTGCTGCCAACCACCCCCACAAACGAACCGGCTGGCATCTTGAAGTTGATGTTGCTGAGTTGCAAGCCGCCTTGGCTGCCGAAGCGGAAGCTCACACCGCCGTATTCGACCTCGCCGACGATCGGCGGGATCGGCGGCTTCTGCTCGCCCATGATCTCGAGCTCTTCGGGGTGGTCGACGATGTCGGCCAGTCGCTCGAGGGAAAGGGCCGTTTCCTGGAAGTTTTGCCAGAGATTGGCGAGCCGCAGCAGCGGGTTGGTGACGTAGCTGGCCAGGATCCGGAACGCAATCAGCTGGCCCAGCGTCATGTCGCCCTTGAGCACCAGCGACGCGCCCACCCACAGCACCAACAGGCCCGAGAGCTGCTCGAGAAACTGGCTAGCTGAGCCCGCTGCGGTGCTGGTGATCACATTGCGGAAGCCCGATTGGATCTGGCTGCCATAGAGCTGCTGCCATCGCCAGCGGCTGTGCAGCTCCATGCTCTGGCCCTTCACGGTTTCCATACCGGCGAGGGTCTCGACCAGGTGGCTCTGCACCCGCGCATTGGCTTCGGCCTGGTCGCGCAGCTGCTTGCGAATCAACGGCGCACTGAGCAGGGTCACCCCCACAAAAAACGGCACAACTGCCAGCGCCCAGAAGGTGAGCTGGACCGAATACAGCAGCATCACGGCGATGTAGATCACCGCAAACACCGCATCGAGAATCACCGTGAGCGCTGTGCCCGTTAAAAAGCGGCGGATCTTTTCGAGTTCGTTGATGCGGCTGCTCACCTCACCCACGGGCCGGTCGGCGAAGTAACCGAGCGGCAGGCGCAGCAGGTGATCGATGATCGTCGCGCCCAAGGTGATGTCGATCCGATTGGTGGTATCAGAAAACAGGTAGGTGCGCAGCGAGGCCAACACCCCCTGGGCCAGGGCCATGCCCACCAGGAGCGTGCCCAGCACGTTGAGGGTGCTGATGTTGCCTTGGCTGATCACCGCATCGATAATCTGCTGGATCAGCAGCGGATTGAGCAGCGCAAACAGCTGCACAAAGAAGCTGGCCACCAGCACCTGCACCAGCACCGCCTTGTGCTGCTGCAGCGCCGGCAAAAACCAGGCCAGGCCAAAGCGCTTCTTAGGTGTGCGGGCGCTGCGTTCGACGCACAGCACCTCGAGTGCACCGTCGTCGCTCCAGCCCGGCAGAGAGCGGGCCGCCGCCAGCCCTTGCACTGCCAGCGGATCGCCCAGCAGCAGCTGGCCGCCCTGATCAATCGCCCAAATCACAACGGGGCCGCCGCTGCCCATGGCCAACGCCGGCAGCGGCAAGCGTCTGAGCTGGGCTTCGTTGACCTGCATGGGTGAGACCCGCAGCCCCATCAGATCGGCGATCGCCGCCAGCTGCAGCAGTCCGATGCCGTTGCCTTCGCTGTCGCGGGCGAGCTGGTCCTCAAGAATGCGGCGCAGCACATCGCGTCTGAAGGGCAGGTCAAACTGGCGCGCCAGCATGCGCAGGCAGGCCAGCGGCACCTCGATCGGCCCCTCGCCGCTGAGGTGCGGAAATCTGCCGTCATCGCCCAGCCTCCCGTACCAGTCTTCGAGTGCCTGCTGCTGCTGCTCGATCGCCACAATCGCCGTGGAGCTTTCCTGCCAGTCAGGCTCAAGCAGCTCGGCCTCAGCCGGTTGCGCGTCCTGGCCGCCGTCCTCCGGGGCCACCACCAGTGCCGCAGGCCGGATGGCCGGGGGTGTGGCGGCCTGTTTGGCGATCAGCCGGGCGGGCAACTTGCCGCGCACCTTCAAGTTGAGGGGGCCCAGCACGTCGTCGCCGGGGTTAAATCCCGCCACATTGCTGCTGCTCAGGAGCCAGGGGCCCCAGGTGGCATCGAAGCTGTGCTCCCCCGGCGGCACCAGCAGCACCTGCTGGCGTTCGGATGCCTCAATGAGCTGATTGCTCGCCCAGTCGCGCAGCACAAGACGCTCCGGGGTGCGCGGCGAAGGGCTAGCGGCGGCTACAGCGTAAAGTTCCTCTAGGTTGGGCTTAGCGAAGGCGCGTTGCAGGCTTTCGTCGGCCGCCACCGCTTCGAGAAATGCTTGCTGCGGGATGAGCCACAGCTGACTGGGAAGGGCTGCAGCCACCGCCTGGCCGGTGACGCCGCGCAGCAGCCCAACCTGGCCAACCATTTCGCCGGGGCCTAGGCGCTGCAGGGTGAACGGTTCGGTGCGCTCATCGAGGCTTAGGAGGCGAAGCTGTCCCTGGGCAACGAGCGCCACTCCCGGAGGTAGGGAGGTGTAGTCGTAGAGCTTTTGGCCAGGTCGCAACTTCAGTGCTTGCAGCACATCTGCCAACTGGACCTGGGTCGTTTCAGGCAGCTGGGAAAAGGGGTCCCACGTCCGAAGAACCCTCAGAGCCAGTGCGAGTTGGAGGGGTGGCACACCAGCGCTGAGATTTAAGGCTTGAAGTTAGCTGGATTTTTAGCTGAATGAACTTATTTAGTTATTGTTGAGCAGTTTCTGACCCAACTCCAGCAGCAGGAGGCGACGCAAGCGTTGATCGAGAACGGCCGGCCTGCTCTGCTCAAGCCTTACCAGCAGCCAGCCCTTTTGGTAAGGCTTGGGCGGCAACAACTGACCGGGCTGGATAACCCGCAGCAGCTGGGCCAGGCCTTCAGGAAGTTCCGCGAGCGGAAACGGCCCATGCCGACCTCGCGGGCCCAGCTCGGGTGCCGGCGGCAGCTGCTCCATTAGAGCTTCAAGGCTTATCTCACCCTCTTTGACCTGCATGTAGAGCTCGGAGCACAGGTCCTGATCGGCGACCGGCAACACGGTGTAGATCACCTCGTCGAGCTCGCTCTTGCGTTTTAAAAAATGACTGAGAAGCTGTTTGCCGCAACGCTGCTCGCACAATTGGAGCCAGATGTGATGGCGACGGGCGCGGATCACAAGCTCAGCCCGGCTGAGCCCTTCGTAAGCCATCCACTGCTGAATAGCCGCTGCTCCCTTCAGACCTAAGTCTGCTAGGTAATCCTGAATCTCCTGGTCCAGCAAAGCTTCGCTGGAGGGTGGGCCGAGTTCGGGCGAGGCTGCGATCCAGCGCTCCCGTTTTAACTCGAGCTGAATACGCCCTGCCAAACCAAGCCTTTGAAGCACTTCCACGGTGAGGCCCATTTGGGGGTCTAGGGATTTATCCACCTATCAAGACGCCATTGCCGTCAGGCTGCCACGTAAGCCTCGAGCTGCCCATCCAGCCCTCGCAGCATTTCCAAACCCTCCCGCTCAAGACGGCGGGTTCGATCACGGCTCATCCGCAACGACTTGGCAATGCCGGTGAGGCTCATCGGCTCCTCCCCGTCCATCCCATAACGCATCCGCAGCACTCGACGCTGCAGATCTGGCAGCTGCTCCAGCAGATCTCGCAGATCTCCCTTCAGACATTCGCCCTCCACCTGCTCGCTCGGTAGCTCTCCATCCCCCGCCAGAAGCTCCAGCAGCTCCGTGTCATCGCCATCACCCACCTTCATCTCCAGGCTCACTGGCTGACGTGCACGGCACATCAGCTCCTTCACCTCCTCTTCCGGCAGTTCCACAAACTCCGCCAGCTCCGTCACCGTTGGCGTTCGACCCAGCTCCTGGCTCAACTCACGCTGACCTTTCTTCAGCTTGTTCAGCATCTCCGTGATGTGGATCGGAAGACGGATCGTCCGGCTCTTCTCCGCAATCGCACGCGTGATCCCCTGACGGATCCACCAGTACGCATACGTACTGAACTTGTAGCCACGCGTTGGATCGAACTTCTCCACACCACGCACCAAGCCGATCGTTCCCTCCTGGATCAGATCCAGAAGCTCCATATTCCGCTTCGTGTATTTCTTCGCGACGCTCACCACCAAACGCAAATTGGCCGCCACCATCCGCTCCTTCGCACGACGGCCCGCCTGCTGTTTCCGCTTCAGCTGCACACCGCTCAGGCCAGCTGCCTTCGCTAACTCCTCGGATGCAACCACCTCGCCACCACGCTGTTCACTCAGCTCAGACTCCAGCGCCTCAAGCTCCATCAGCTCCTGCACCTGACGACCCAGCGTGATCTCCTGCTGATGGCTCAACAGCGGCACACGACCGATGTCCCGCAGGTACGAACGCACCAGATCCACGTCGGGGAGCACGGACAGGGGGGCCACAGGTCGATTACGAAACTGAACTGTTTCGTAATTTACCATCGTTTACAGGGTTTTCCTGACCGAATCGGCGGAATTCAGGCCCTTGGGCAGAATGGAGTCAGAACAGAGGTTCCGGTGATCAGCCCACCCGCCAGTGCCGTCAGCACAGCCAGGCTTCTGCTCGTTGAAGACGATGAATCAATCCGTGAAACGGTACGAGAAGCTCTGAAAGCAGAGGGTTTTGAGGTTCTCGCCTGTGGAGATGGCGCCGAAGCCCTCGCCACCCTCACGCAGTCCACAGCAGAACCAGTCGACCTGGTGGTGCTCGACCTGATGCTCCCGGGCCTTGGCGGCTTGGACCTCTGCAGGCAACTGCGCAAGAGCGAAGACAACACCCCGATCCTGGTCATCAGTGCCCGCGATAGCGAAACCGACCGCGTGCTGGGCCTCGAGGTCGGAGCCGATGACTACCTGGTGAAACCCTTCGGGCTGCGGGAACTCGTAGCCCGCTGCCGGGCGCTGCTGCGCCGTTCCCAGCAACCCGTTGGCGATGAGCCGAGTCCACTGGTGTTCAGGCACGACAATCTCTGCCTCTACGCCCAGGAATGCCGGGTCACCCGCGACGACAAGGATCTCAATCTCTCGCCGAAGGAATACAAAATTCTTGAGCTGTTCATCAAGAATCCCAAGCGGGTGTGGAGCCGTGACCAGCTTTTGGAGCGAATCTGGGGCATCGATTTCGTCGGAGATACCAAAACCGTTGATGTGCACATTCGCTGGCTAAGGGAAAAGATTGAGGATGAACCGTCCTCGCCTTGCCACATCCGTACCGTGCGGGGCTTCGGCTACCGCTTCGGGTAAAAGAAAGGGATGGCGGAGCAACTCGGGCTGGGGCTTGCCCTGGGTGTGGCGATCGGCACAGGACTCACCTGGACTCGACTCAGGCAAAGGTCACGCGCCGCGACCCCCAATGGTGCGGTTCTGCACGGCAAGACCCTCACCACACCACAACTGCTCGCTTGGATTGATGCCGGCACCCAGGGCTGGCTGATCCTCACCCCGGATCTGCATATCGCCTACATCAACGAAAAGGCTGAGCGACTCCTGCAGATCTCCCACAATTTGCTCGTGCGTGGGCAGCCCCTGGAAGAGGTGCTGTCGATCCCAGAATTGGAGGAAGCGATTGTGCGCGTCCGCCATCAGCAACGGCCGCAACGCAGTGAATGGGAATGGCAGGGGGATCCTTTAGAAGCGATCGTGCTGCCGGGATCGGATGAATGGCTGTTGGTGCTGCTGCAGAGTCGCCGCTCCCTTGAAGCGCAACAACAGCAACAAGAACGCTGGGTGAGCGATGTGGCCCACGAACTCAAGACGCCCCTGACCGCTCTCATGCTGGTGAGCGACCGTCTCGAAGGCGCTGTTCAGGGCCAGGACAGTGTGCTGGTGGAGCGCCTGCAGAAAGAGCTTCGTCGCCTGCAACTGATGGTGGAAGACCTACTGGAGCTCTCCAGGCTTGAGAACAGCCTGCCGCGAGACAACAGCTCCTACAGCGCGCTCACCCTTGAAAACCTGGTCGATAGTGCCTGGACCAGCATCCGTCCCATTGCCGAAGCCCGGGGCGTTCACCTTGCAATCAATAGTGATGAACCCGGACCGCTTCTCGGAGATCAGCGACGTCTCCATCGGGCGATCCTGAATCTGCTCGACAATGCGCTCCGCTACTCCCCGGACAACAGCCACGTGGAAGTGGAGATCCTTCCGAGTGGTGGCTGGTGGATGCTGTCGATCCGTGACCATGGCCCCGGCCTGAGTGACATGGATTTGAACAACATGTTCCAGCGCTTCTACCGCGGCGATCCCTCGAGGGCTCGCTCGAATCGCAGCGGTAGCGGTCTCGGGCTGGCCATCGTTCAACAAATTGCAGTGAACCATGGGGGGCGGATCCAAGCCCGCAATCACGCAGGAGGCGGCACCAACGTGGAACTGCTGCTCCCCCGCGGTGGACAGGCACTTTGACGGCTGAACGCCTACAGAAATTGATCGCTGCTGCTGGACTCTGTTCCAGACGGAAGGCAGAGCAACTGCTGCTGGACGCGCGGGTTGAGGTGAACGGTCGAATCGCCACCCTCGGAGACCGCGCCGATCCAGAGCAGGATCAGATCTGTGTGGATGGACGCCCCCTCCGCCGCCGGGATCCTGCTCGGGTGCTGCTACTGAACAAACCACAGGGGGTGATCAGCAGTTGTCACGATCCCCAGGGACGACCGACCGTGCTGGACCTGATCCCCGCCGAATTGCGCCGGGGCCTCCATCCCGTTGGGCGTCTGGATGCCGACAGCCGTGGCGCCCTGCTGCTGACGAACCAGGGAGCCATCACCTTGGAGCTGACCCATCCGCGCTACGCCCATCGCAAGACTTACCGGGTCTGGGTGGAAGGCCACCCGGCGCCCCAAATCCTGCAGCGATGGCGCGATGGCGTGCGTCTGGATGGCCTGCCAACCCAGCCAGCAGAAGTGATCTGCCTACGTCGAGCGGCAGGGCGTAGCCAGCTGGAGGTCATTCTCCGCGAAGGGCGAAATCGACAGATTCGGCGAACGGCAGATCTGCTCGGGCATCCTGTGCTGGACCTGCAGCGAACAGCGATCGCTGATCTTCCTCTCGGTTCCCTCCCTGAAGGGCAGTGGCGTGCCCTGAACAAGAGAGAATGGCGTGACCTGATGCCCGCGATGGGACTGTCCACGACAGAGCCTCCACAGACACGCTGATGCGACTCACGAGCTTCTGGAGGCGACGCAAGGTTGCCCCACCAGCGACTGCCGATGGCTCTCCCCAGAGCCCGATCGACCCTCTCGAGGCGGCAGGCCGCAGGCTGCGGGAGCGACGAGAGGAGCGCAACCTCAGCCTGAGGGATCTCTCCAGGGAGATCAGGATCACAACCCCAGTGCTAGAGGCTCTCGAGCGTGGATGGCGTGACCGCCTGCCAGAGGCCGCCTACCTGGGCTCGATGCTCCATCGACTGGAACAACACCTCGAATTGGAACCAGGAAGCCTCAACGGTGCCCTGCCCCCACCCCAGCGCTCACGGCTGGCACGTGGGGATCGAGGCAGTCGAAGGTTCACGATCGGAAGCATCGACATCTTCACCACCTGGCAGGGCAGTGTTGTCTATGGCGCCCTGATGGTGGCAAGCATCCTGGCCCTGAACCATCAACAGCGCTATCTGGCGCAGCAGGGCAGCCTGGCGCTGGAACCGATGATTCCCAGCACCGCCTCCATGGCCAGCGACCCTTCCCTGGCTGGGCTAAGACCGGTGGAAGAAGCCCAGCGTCGCTCTCTGAGCAGCCTCGTGCCTAAGGAGCAGGACGCGAACAGCCCGGCCCCATCGCCAACAAGCAACCCAACCGGTGTTCTTGAACTTCAGCTCAGCCGACCGAGCAGCATCCGGCTGTCGAGCGCGGGTGGAGACCGCAGCGAACTCACCGGCAGTCAGGGACGCCTCACGCTGCAATTGCGCGCCCCCGTCACACTGAGCATCCAGCCGGCACCGGCCGAGGCTGATCAGGTGCTCTGGAACGGAGTCAAGGTGACCTCAATTACAGGCCAGGACGGCAGCTATCGCCTCCCCCAGACCTCACCGCGCACTCCATAGCCTTGCAAGGCGCCCTCCAGTTGCTCATCCAGGGCAGTGAGACGCCAGGTCCAGTTGCCACCGACGGTTCCGGGGGTGTTGAAGCGGGCGGAATCATCAAGGTGAAGAAGATCCTGAAGCGGGGTCACCACCAGCCAGGCACTCGAGGCGAGCCCTAGCTCGAGGAGCTGCCAGCCAGGCGCTTCAACCGGGCATCCCAACAGCTGCTCAACCCTCTGACGGGCGGGCTCATCGAGGGTCTTCCACCAACCGATCGTGGTTGGGTTGTCGTGGGTGCCGGTGTAAACCACCCAGCGCTCACCTTGGATGTTGGCGGGCAGGTATGGATTGTCGGGATTGCCGTCAAAGGCGAATTGCAGGATCTTCATCCCGGGTAACCGAAACCGATCGCGCAGCGCTTCCACATCGGGGGTGACAACGCCGAGATCCTCTGCCACCAGAGGAAGCTCTCCACCAGCATCTCGACGCAGTTTCCGCAGCAGAGAAGCCCCTGGGGACGGCTTCCAGGCACCATTCATGGCCGTGTTATCGCCGCCCGGCACAGCCCAGTAGGCCGACAGGGCGCGGAAATGGTCAAGTCTCAGTAGGTCGGCCAGTTGCCACTGGCGCCGAAAGCGCTGCCGCCACCAGCGGAAACGACTGAGACGGTGGCGCCACCAGCGGAAGACGGGTGTTCCCCAGAGCTGGCCGGTGGCGGAGAAATAATCCGGCGGCACACCACTCTGTACGAGGAGCTCCCCTTCACTCGTCAGTGAAAAGAGCTGGCGATGACTCCAGACATCAGCACTGTCGCGGGCCACATAAAAAGGCAAATCACCAAAAATGCGCACATTGAGCTCACGGGCCAGCGATCGGATCCGCTGCCACTGGCGATCGAGATGCCACTGGAGCAGCCGATGGTGGAGGAGCGCAGCTTCGTTGTCGGCTTTCCAGCGTCGGAAGGCCCGCCCCTGACGGTTGGCCAGAGCTGACGGCCAGGTCCACCAAGGTTGCCCCTGATGCTGACGGCGCAGCTCCATGAAACAGGCATGATCCTCAAGCCAAAAGGCCTGGAGCTGACACCACCGGGCAAAGGCCTGATGGCGCTCAGACGACTGCTCTGACCAAGAAGCACTAAGGGCCTGGCCAATCCGCTCGGCCCGTTGCTCCGCCAGTTGCAAATCGACCCTGTCAGTCCCTGGGGCATCAGGTAATTCGGCCAGGTCCGCGTCTCGGATGAAGCCCTCCTCCGCAAGTTCCTCGGCATCAAGGCAACAGGGATTGAGCGCAAAGCTGGAGGGGGAGCTGTAGGGCGAGCCTGTGCCATCGACTGGCGCAAGGGGCAGCACCTGCCACACCTTGACTCCGTGCTGGGCCAAGGACCTCAGCCAACGGCTGGCAGCGGCACCAAAGCCACCGCAGACCGGAGAGCCGGGAAGGGCCGTGGGGTGCATCAGCACACCGAGTTCACGCATGGGAGGGCTCAGGTTGATGGGAGCCGGTAACGCTCCACGATTCGACGGGCAAAAGCAGGCAGGTGCCGCTCCACCATCCCTGGATGATGGCGCCGCAACCAGAGGGCGTTGCGGGTGAAATGGGAATCGATCGAGAAACGGCCATATTCCAGTCCCTTAGGGCCAATGCGCTGCACCACCCAGCCCACCAATTCAGCAAGCCACATCGGGAGACGAAACGCTTTGTCGTAGGCATCGATGCCCTGCTGGACAGCGGAGCGGCGATCGCCCCGGCTGGTCACGGGGGCGATGTCGAGGTCGGCCTCAATCAGCCGCAGCAACTCTGCCCCGCGGTCATTGCGCACCACGAGCCACTGGCGACCGAACTCAGCTCCCATGTAACCCACCACGAGATCGGCACCGGCATTCACATAGTCGAAGCAGCTCAGACAGCTCGGTGCGAACACATCCTTGAGCTTCGGGGTATCGAGACCGAAGAAAGGGACCGTCTCCTGGCGTCCATCCTGGTGCCGGAAATGAATCCTGAAATCCTGCATGAACTCGTAGTGCACAACGGTCTCGGGCGACTCGCTCGCACTGTTGAGAAACGTCTGCAAGCCTTCGCGAGAGACGTTGTCAACACAAGGAAGTCCGAGGACATAGAGCTGCTCGAGGGGGAGGGTGTCCTGCACCGCACGCAGCGCTTGGATCTGACAGCCGACGCCAATCGCAAGCAGACGACGAATTCCACTACCCGGTAGTTGCTCGAGCACCGAGAGGTTGTTCGACAGGGTTGGTTTGTTCACCCGGGCGGCCAGCACCTCCTCGGGGGTACGGGCAAGCACCGGCACCGGCGTAAAGCGATCGTCCGGGCTCTGCTGCACGCAGAGCACGGCATCCACCAGGCCGCTCTTCAAAGCCTTGATACCGAGGTGGCTCACGATTCCAGTCCACTGGGCTCCCTGAATCGGAGCCTTTAAACGCGCGGTGAGCATCCGCTGCTGGACGCCGAAATAAAGCTCATCCTCTTGATCCAGATCACGGGAACGTCCGTGATGGCGACGCTCCATCCCCTCGAAATCCTGATGGAGAAACGCACAGGACTGCCTCACATAGGCCACCCAGCGGGAATCACAGAGGCCACAGTCACTGCAGAGGTCTTTTGCCGGGCGAACCGTCCCCCGCGCCATCGGCCTGGCCCGGTCATGGGGAGCTGGAGCTGAATACTGCTGTGTCACGGAGAGGCCGGGCCTTCAAGCCTCCAAAGCTAATGAGCGGAAGTTGAGCGAGACTTGTTCGCAGTGGATTCAGCCCAGTTCATGGCTCTTCCCTCTCAGCGGCGCTGGCTGGGGCAGTACCCGGCGCGCACTCTGCTGCGCCTTGGTGCCGCCGTGGTGGGGATTGGTGTCGTGGGAGCCACGCTTGGCCTGGTCTGGCCTGAGGCCGACCGGGTGGCCCCTGATCGGCCCTCAGCCGAAGACCCCACAAGCCTTGCTGCCTTCCCGAGCCGTCCGGTCACTGTGCTCGTGGTGGGGGTGGATAGTGATGGACTGCGGGATCCGGTGAATCGGGCAGCACCCAAAGGACCGGCCAATGCCGACTCCCTGATGCTGGTGCGCGTCCAGGCGGGTGAACCCCTACAAATTCTGCAGATCCCTGTGGAGTTGGCCGTGCACCTGCCAGGCCGCAAGGGAATGGTGCCCCTCAGTGCGAGCTATCGAGATGGAGGGGTTGCCCTGACGGCTGACATCATCCGGGAGCTGGTGGGCCTGCCGGAGGGAGAGCCGGAACGCTTTGTGGTGGTGCCGCGCAAAGCTCTGCGCAGCCTGGTGGATGGACTCGGCCAAGTTGAGGTGAACCTCAGCCAGTCCTTCAGCCACACCGACAAAAGCCAGGACTACCGCGTGAACCTCCAGGCCGGTCGTCAGACCCTGAACGGGGCCCAAGCCGAACAGTTGGTGCGCCTACGCCAGGATCCTCTCGACGAGCAAGCCCGACGGATCCGCCAGCAGTGGCTGGTGATGGGTCTTGCCGAACAGCTGCGCCAGCCCAACGCCATCACCCTGCTCCCAGGCCTACTGGGTGAGATATCCGCCGATGTCAGCAGCGATCTCAGCAGCACGGAATGGCTAAGCCTGACGGCAGCCACCTTGAGCAGCAACCAACCCCCTCGCATCAGCAGCCTCCCCCTTGCCCCTCGTGCCGGAAAGCAGATCCTTCGCCAGCTCAACCCTTCAGCCCCTCGGCCGCTTTGGGAACCCGTGAACGGCCAACCAGCCCCCTGAACTCAGGGGACCAATCGCTGCAAGCGTTGACGCAACCGCCGAACCAGGAATGCATTCTGGTCGGGATCCGAGCGAACGACCTCACCACACCAGGGAAGGCCATCCCGTCGGCGACGGTCCGGCAACCAGGGGCCTCCGATCTGCACCAGGCCGACCAGGGGAACCCGCAATGCCGTGCAGAGGGCCGCATAGGCGGGCACGCAACCGGGCATCGCGCCGTCCTCGCCGGGAGCAGCCATCAGCAGCGTGGGCATCCTCCAGTCGCCAAGCGCCTCAATCCAGGAGCGCCGATGCTCGAGGTCCAAACCCGCATCGCCAGCGAGTCGCAACAGGGAGAACTCGGTCCCAGACGGGGCCGACAAAACCAGATCGGGATCCTCCCCACAGGCGTGGTGGCGAAGGGGCGCTGGCCAATGCTCAGCAAGGGCCTCACAGGCCAGGCGCATCCGCTGTTCGGGCAAGCTCCCGGCACCGATCAGAACCAGCTTTGGATCAGCCATGGGGGGACCTTAACGGGACTGGAGATCAAGGAAGGACTTGGCGTTGCCTCCCACGGCACTACGATCGGAACACAACTGTCCTCGTCCGCGGGCCCGTGACCAGTTTCCTGACTGCAGCCCGTGCCGAACAGGAGAAAATTCAGCAGGACACCCGTAGGCTCCGCTTGTTCAGCGGAACCTCCAACCCTGCTCTGTCTAGGGAAATTGCGGCCTACCTGGGCGTCCCCGATGGTCCTCGGGTGGTCAAGCGCTTTGCCGACGGCGAGCTTTACGTGCAGATCCAGGAGTCGATCCGGGGCTGCGATGTCTTCCTGATCCAACCCACCTGTGCTCCGGTCAATGACCACCTGATGGAGCTGCTGATCATGGTGGATGCCTGCCGTCGGGCCTCAGCCCGGCAAGTCACGGCTGTGGTGCCCTACTACGGCTACGCAAGAGCAGACCGAAAAACCGCAGGGCGGGAATCAATCACGGCCAAACTCACCGCCAACCTCCTGGTGAAATCCGGGGTCGACCGCGTGCTGGCGATGGACCTGCACTCAGCCCAGATCCAGGGTTATTTCGATATCCCCTGCGATCACATCTATGGATCGCCCGTGCTGGTCGACTATCTGGCCGCACAGGATCTTGGGGATGTTGTGGTGGTTTCGCCGGATGTGGGCGGGGTGGCCCGTGCCCGCGCCTTCGCCAAACAAATGAACGATGCGCCGCTGGCGATCATCGACAAGCGCCGGACTGGCCACAACATGGCGGAAAGCCTCACGGTGATTGGTGATGTCGCCGGCCGTACGGCGATCCTGATCGACGACATGATCGACACGGGTGGCACCATCTGCGCCGGAGCTCGCCTCCTGCGTCAGCAGGGTGCCGATCGGGTGATCGCCTGTGCCACCCACGCCGTTTTCTCGCCACCGGCCTGCGAGCGTCTATCTGTCGATGGGCTCTTTGAGCAGGTGGTGGTCACCAACAGCATTCCGATCGCGGCTGATCGCACCTTCCCTCAGCTGCAGGTGCTTTCGGTTGCAAACATGCTCGGAGAAGCGATTTGGCGGATTCACGAGGAAAGTTCTGTCAGCTCGATGTTCCGCTGACGTGAGCTGGGGCACAGCCACGGCGACAAGGATTAGAGCGCTGAAGCGTGCTTGCACCCCACGTGAACCCTCCACTCGTCATCGAGCGGTGGGTGGTCTTTCCTTGCTGAGCCTTGTGTTCTGCCTGGCGAGCCCGGCGGGTCAGAGCGTCCCACTGCCCTCGCGAGTGACTGTCCCGAGGACGCCCCCGCCACCAGCCGAGCCCACTCCCCCGATTCAACGCGCCAGCAGCCTGAGTGAACGCCTCGCGTCGGTCACTAGCAGCCAACCCCTCGGGGTCTGGCTCACCAACAGCCCAAGCCCCCTGTACTACGACAGGAATCGACTGCAACAGGCGGTGAAGGAACTCAAGGCCGCGGGATTCACCACCCTGTATCCGAATGTCTGGAGTCGGGGTACAACCTTTCACCAAAGCCAATTCGCGCCCTTGGAGCCCGCCCTTGCGGCAGCAGGGGTGAACCTCGATCCAATCTGCACTCTGAGCAGGGAAGCCCATGCCAGAGACATGAAGGTGATTCCCTGGTTCGAATATGGACTGATGGAGCCGGCGGGATCGGCTGTGGTCAGGGATCAGCCGGATTGGGTGCTGCAGAAGGCCAATGGAAGTCCGATCACCGTGCTGCACGGCAAGGAGATGGTCTGGCTCAATCCCGCCCACCCCCAGGTACGCGAGCGCTTCATCGGGCTCGTGGTGGAGGTCATGAAACGCTGCCGGCTGGATGGCCTGCAGTTGGATGACCACTTCGCCTGGCCCGTGGAACTGGGTTATGACCCCTACACATCTGAGCTTTACAGGCAAGACACCGGCTCGCTTCCACCGAAGGATCACACGAATCGCCAATGGATGACCTGGCGCCGCCGACAACTCACAGGTCTCCTGAGGGAGCTCCGTAGTCGCCTGAAAGAGGAGGCGCTGCCCCAACGGATCAGCCTCTCCCCTGGGCCCTTCCGGTTTGCTTACAACCACTGGCTCCAGGACTGGGAACTCTGGGCCGTTGGTGAGCTGATCGATGATCTGGTTGTGCAGAACTATGCCTACTCCCTGAAGGGATTTGCCAAAGATCTCGACCAACCGGCCCTACGCAAGGCCCGAGAATGGGGCATGCCGGTGCAGATCGGAGTGCTGGCCGGATTCGGCAAACGCACCACTCCGATGCCAGTGCTGCGGGAGAAGGTGCGGCTGTCCCGTGAACGGGGGCACGGCGTGATCTTCTTCTATTGGGAGGGCTTGTGGGGAGCGTACGCAGGGGAGGAGGGGCCTGCGATTCGCCAGGCCGCCTTCGAGTCACTGGGTGCGACACCCCCCTAACGGTTCAGCGTCAGCCCTGCTGCATCAGGGCCACAACCTCGCGGGTATTCGTCGAGAGCTCTGCCGCTGCAAGCTGATCCAGGGCTTGCTTGACCAAGGCCTGACGATCCGGCGCGTAGCTGCGCCAGCGACTGAACACCTTGGCCATTCGCGACGCCGTGATCGCATTGCGCTGATCCACCTGAATGATCTGAGCTGCCATGAAGCGGTAACCGCTTCCATTAGCCGCATGAAACACGAGCGGATTCCCCGCCAGCCCACCAAGGACGGCGCGGACCGCATTGGGCGCCATCGGATCGAACCGTGGGTGAGCGAGAAGCGCTTCCACCCGCGCCAGACCATCTGTTCGCGGGGTCGATGCCTCGAGAGCAAACCAACCATCAAGGATGACCGGCCGCTCCTGCCAACGGTCATAAAAACACTGCAGGGCCATCTCCCGTTCGCTGCAGTCAATCGGCAACAGGGCCCGAAGGGCAGCTCGGGCAAGGGTCATGGAAGGTCCATTGACCGCAGCTAGCGCCTGGGCCCATACGGCGCCATCACCCGCTGCCGCCAGCCAGCTCCAGATCACCGCGGTGAGTTGCCGCTCACCCTGCCCCAGGGGCCAGGCCTGGGAAAGCTGCGGGGCCAGGGCCTCCAGCCGCTGGTGCAGCAACGGTGCCAGGACCCGGCCAAGGCATTCACGCAAACCACAGGCGGCTTGAAAGAGAGCCGGAGGATCTGCTTCCTTCTGGAGAGCCTCCAGTTCTGCTCCACCGGGGAAAGCAAGCAGGGTCGCCAACACCGCTGGGTCGGACTCGCCCTCAATCGCGAGCAGGCCACGCAAGGCCTCGAGCATCCGTTGTTCAAGATCCGAATCCCTGGTCCCGGAAGCCCGGGCCAGCAACAGAGTGCGCCAGAGCTGCTGGCCCGCATCCCAGCGCGCGAAGGGGTCGTCGTCGTGAGCGAACAACAGGAACAACTCATCCACGTCCTGAACGGCCTGCCAATGCACCGGGGCCGAAAACCGACGAAACAGGGAGAGTGCAGGCGGACGCGCTGATGGCGAGAGTCCCTCCAAAACGAGAGTCTCTTCCTCCTGATCGAGCACCAACAGGCGCTCCTTTCCAGGTTCACCGTTGGGCCCGAGAAGAGCCCAGAGAAGAGGAATCACCAGCGGCTGCTTCTCTGGCTGGCCTGGGGTGGGCGGCGTGCTCTGACGGAAGCGCAGGGTCAGCTCCCCGGTCGAAGCATTCCATGCACGGTGAATCTGCACTGTGGGCGTGCCCGCTTGGTGATACCAGCGCTTGAACTGCTCAGGATCGAAGCCCAGTTCGTCACGATCGGCGCTGGCTCCATCAAGAATGGCGGCCACGAAATCATCCGTGGTGGCCGCCTCGCCGTCATGCCGCTGGAAGTACAGCCGCATGCCAGCCATGAAGCGCTCCTCCCCAAGCAAGGTGCGCAGCATGCGAATCAGCTCAGCGCCCTTCTCGTAAATCGTCGTTGTGTAGAAATTGTCGATGGCTTGGTAGGCGTCCGGCTTGACCGGATGGGCCGTGGGACCGGCATCCTCCCGAAATTGGGTATTGCGAAGCATCGAGGCATCCTCGATGCGCTTCAGGCCAGCGGAATGCAGATCAGCCGTGAAGCACTGATCGCGAAACACGGTGAGCCCCTCCTTAAGAGAGAGCTGAAACCAGTCGCGACAGGTGATCCGGTTGCCCGACCAATTATGAAAATACTCATGGGCGACGACACTTTCGATCCGCTCCAGTTCGCCGTCAGTTGCGGTTTCGGCATCAGCCAAAACCAGCTTGGAGTTGAAGATATTCAGACTCTTGTTCTCCATCGCGCCCATGTTGAAGTGGCGCACGGCAACCGTGTTGAACTCATCAAGGTCGTATTCGAGGCCATAGACCTGCTCATCCCATGCCATCGAGCGCTTGAGGGAGTCCATGGCATGGGAGGTGTAGGGCTCATCACCGGGCTCCACATGAAGACGTAACGCCACCTCGCGACCGGAGCGGGTCACAAAGTGATCCCGCAGCTCACGCAGATCACCAGCCACCAGGGCAAACAAATAGGAGGGCTTCAGGTACGGGTCATCCCAGATCGCCTCATGGCGGCTGGGGTCTCCACTCAGGGGGCCTTGACTCAGCGCATTGCCGTTGGACAAAAGCACCGGAAAACGCTGTCGATCGGCTTCGATGCGCACCCGATAACGACTGAGCACGTCGGGGCGATCGGGATGAAATGTGATCCTCCGGAAGCCCTCCGCTTCGCACTGGGTGGTGAGCATGCCACCACTGGCATACAGCCCCTCCAGGGAGGTATTGGCATGGGGATCGATGCGACAAACCGTCGTGAGAGTGAACGGCTGAAGAGGAGGAGCTGGGATTCGAAGCAGCGAGCCATCGAGAACGAAATCAGCCGCATCCAGAACCTTTCCATCGAGTTGGATCGACAGCAGCTCAAGATCCACACCGCGCAGGATCAGCGGCTGAGAATCCGCCAGGGGTTCCACTTGCAGACTGCTGGTGACTTGCACCAGGCGTTCCTCGATGCGGAAATCCAGTCTGATGCTGGGGATCGAGAAGGGGTATGGCTTGTAGTCAGCAAGGCGAACGACGGAATCCAGGGAAGCGGTGTGAGTCATGCGCAGCTCTCTCTTGACCGATCCTGGCGCGCTCTTCGCTCAGGCGGTGCTCACCAAAGGACTGAGCCTGCTGCCAAGCGGCCCACCAGATGCATCAGGATGCACCTGGTGGGCCTGGGGCTTGCGCTGTGACAGGAACGGCTTACTTGGCGCCCTTCTGTTTCTTGAGGGCTTCTTCCACCTTGGCCTTCACATCGGCGGGCACTTCCTTGGGACAGAACTGAAGAGCACCAGTGATGATCTGGAATTCGGCGCCAGCAAAGAGCTGCTCATTGGTGAGCTTCTTATTGCCGGCTGAGGCCACCTGGCCGCCATGGCGACCGTTGAGAATCTGCACATAGGTGGCAGCAGCGATACCGACGGCCTTGGGGAACTCGACCCCAGCGGCACGGGCATTGCACACGTAAGACGAGCCCATCCCCCGATAGAGAAAGACATCATCGTTAGTGGCGGGCTTGACAGCTGACTGACCAGCGTTCTGAGCCAAAGCGGACGGACCGAGCAGAACCAGAGGAGAAAGCAGCAGAGGAGCCGCTAATGCAAGCCGAAGACGGCGAGTGGGGAAGCGCAACAGTCCGAATCGGAAGACAGCGCCATGCTGCCCCATTCTGCGGCGGATGGACCAGTGCAGGCATGACCGAATCTGATTCGCCTCAGCTGAAACCTTGGCGAATCAGTGACGAACGATCAGGCAGGAATGGGGGCGGAAGCGTCCTCCATCCGTGTTTCATGGTGATGCTCAACAATCGCCAGCTCCCCTCTCTCCCAGCTGTAGATCGCCCTCGAGCGGTAGCGATCTTGATCAATCAGACGGGTGTGTTCCAGCACATGCCAATCGGCGTAATGGGATTCAAAGACAACCTCGTGCTCATCCACCTGACGGATGCTGGTCCGCACAGGCATGTCCTCGAGGTAGGCACGCTCCCTCTGGAGTTGATGCCCCATCAGGGTCGCCTCCATGACCCCTTCTCGGCGATAGCGCGGCTGCCGCTCGAAGAAGTCAGTCTCCCGCTCCGGCCACCAGGTGAAGCGATAGCGCGGCTGCCCCACCTGGGATTCCGCAAAGATCTCAACGCGGATCATCATGTCGAGATAGAGAACCTCATCCGTGGGGAAGAGGTACTGCCGCTGAGAACGCCAGAGGCCAAGGTTGCGCGCAAACCAGCGGCGCAGGTGACTGTCCAGCGGCAACCGTTGGTTAACCGGCGGATCTCCGGGGGGCTCGGAGACTCCCCGTCGCTCAAGCGGCAGCAGCGGCATGAAGAACCGTCCGGTGAGACAACAGTCTGTACAGCTTCGTCATAGCGGTTCTGCCAGAGCTTGCAAAAACCCATAAGGTGAGCATCATCTTTCTGACGACAGCCCTGTGGATGGGAACAATCCCAATCCGCGACAGCAGCTCAAGCTCCTGCTGGTGGCCGGTCGACACCATCTTTCGAGTGGTGATCTGCGCTCGCTGATCCACTTCCTCGAGCATGAAGACAACGGCTTCGACGTCACGCTGCAGATGTCGGACCCCTCACAGCAGCCGGAATTGCTTGAGCTGCATCGTCTGGTCGTGACTCCTGCTTTGGTGAAGCTCTTACCGGCTCCCAAGCAGGTGTTTGCCGGCAGCAGCATCTTCCAGCAGCTGCGGGGTTGGCTTCCCCGCTGGCAACAGGATGAGGTCGTAAGCGGATTGGGGCTGAGCCTCCAGCCCGCGGAGCTGGATGGCAGCCGCACCCAGCGGGAGCTCCAGCTGGAAGACCAGCTGCTTGTACTGCGTCAGGAGAATGAAACCCTGATCGATCGCCTCAGCGCCCAAGAACGGCTGCTGCGCATGGTCGCCCATGAGCTACGCACCCCCCTGACCGCTGCCACGCTGGCCTTGCAGAGCCAGCAACTCGGTCAGATCGACTTGGCGCGGTTTCAGGACGTACTCAAACGACGACTGGAAGAGATCGCGCTGCTCTCGAAAGACCTGCTGGAAGTGGGCAGCACCCGCTGGGAGGCCTTGTTCAACCCCCAGCGACTCGACCTTGCCAGCGTCGCCGCCGAAGCGATCCTTGAGCTCGAGAAGCTCTGGCTTGGTCGAGATGTGGCGATCCACACCGACATCCCCTCCGACCTGCCCAAGGTGTTTGCCGACCAACGCCGGATGCGCCAGGTGCTCCTGAACCTGCTGGAAAACGCCCTCAAATACACCCAGGACGGCGGTCGCATCTCACTGACGATGTTGCATCGCACCAGTCAGTGGTTGCAGATCAGCGTCTGCGATAGCGGTCCAGGAATACCCGAAGAGGAACAGCAACGGATTTTCCAGGATCGTGTTCGACTCCCCCAAACATCCGGGGGCACCTCTGGATTCGGTGTTGGCCTTTCAGTCTGTCGGCGCATCGTTGAAGTGCACGGCGGCAAGATCTGGGTGGTCTCCGAACCAGGGGAAGGAGCCTGCTTCTTCTTCACTGTTCCCGTCTGGCAAGGGCAAGATCAGAACGGCTCTGCCGCTGTCTTGACGGAGGGTCAGTCGGACCCCTAGTTTCATCTGGTGATCGGGAGCACATCCAACGATCACGGCCTCGCCCCCATCGTCTAGAGGCCTAGGACACCTCCCTTTCACGGAGGCGACAGGGGTTCGAATCCCCTTGGGGGTACTGCAAGTTTCGGAGTAGTTCTTGCTCCGATCGCTGATTTTTCTTTGATGTCTGTGATCTTCACACGGTTCATGCGTGTGGATCATTGATCATTCTTGGCTTCACCTTCACCTGACCATCGACCAACGGTTTAGGCGGGGCTTTTGACCAATCCAATCACTTCAGTTGTCGAACTGAATCCGTCGCTGGGCTTCCCGTTCCACGGCAAGAAGATTGGCCGAAAGATCGCTCCGCAGCCGTTGCTCAATCAGGGCCACAGGCATACCAAGACATCCTTGAACCGTGAGGTCATAAAGAAGTGAGGTGCCGTCGGGCAAGGACTGAAGACGCCAGGAGCCTTCAAAACGACGGAAATCGCCCTTGAGCATCCGAAATTGCAGCAGCCCCTCGGGGCGATGTTCGACCAGTTCGAGCTGAACAGCTGCAGAAAATCGCAAACCCAGCAACTGCTGACTGCCCACCTGAGCGAGCTCAACGCGATTGCCTTGCCTTGCTTCAAGGGTGGAGCTGCTGAGATTGGGGATGAAGCTGCTCAAACGGTCGTAATCCGTGAGAACGGACCAGAGGAGATCGACACCAATTGGTGTGCGCAGCTGCACAGCCAGCCTTCGCACACCCTGGGGGAGGCGCTCCATGGTCTGCTCAATGGTTTGACGGCGCAGCATGGAATCCTCAACACCGCGGGCCCCGTTGCGCTGCAGCCGTGACAAATCCGTGAACGTCAACGACGAGTCCCCGCTGAGAAATCTGAAAGAGTCAATCGAACGATCTTAAGAAAAACACTCAGCAGCAGCGCCAAACACCGTGAAGCAGTCGGCAAATGTAACCAGAGATCTGCTGAGCACGCCTATGATCGCGCCGTTTCATGAGAAGGCAAAGTCCATGCGCGTCAGCACGGCTGGTTCAGGCGACTCCAAAGAACGCATGTTCACCGTGGTGGTGCTCGGCCTTCAGTCCGGTCGTCAGCGCCGTGCGGAACGGCGCTTCACTGTGGGATTTAGCCAGCTCCAGGCCACTGTTCAGCGCATTACTTCGTCAGGCGGCAAAATCACAGCCGTGATCCCTGCCGATTCCGGATCGACGCCCGCCAGTACCGCCTCTCAGACGCCCTCTTCTTCTGCCCCTGTGACTGCTTCCGCTCCCAAGCCTGCCCATGCAGCCGTTCCGGTCAACCTCTACAAACCGAAAACTCCCTTCATCGGCACTGTTACCGAGAACTACAGCCTGCTGGATGAGGGTGCGATCGGACGCGTGCAGCACATCACCTTCGACCTGAGTGGCGGCGACCCCCATCTGAATTACGTCGAAGGCCAAAGCATCGGCATCATTCCCGATGGTGAAGACGCCAACGGCAAGCCCCATAAGCTCCGTCTCTATTCGATCGCCAGCACCCGCCATGGCGACGACTATCACGACAACACCGTTTCGCTCTGCGTTCGCCAACTGCAATACGAGAAGGACGGAGAGACCATCAACGGCGTCTGCTCGACCTTCCTCTGTGACATCGAGCCCGGCGCCAAGGTGAAGATCACCGGCCCCGTTGGCAAGGAAATGCTTCTCCCCGAAGACGAGGAGGCCAACGTGATCATGCTGGCCACTGGCACCGGTATCGCTCCGATGCGCACCTACCTGCGCCGCATGTTTGAGCCCAAGGAGCGCGAGCTCAACAACTGGCACTTCCGTGGCAAGGCCTGGCTGTTCATGGGTGCTCCCAAAACCCCGAACCTTCTCTACGACGCTGATTTCGAGCACTATCAGAGCCAGTTCCCCGAGAACTTCCGCTACACCAAGGCCATCAGCCGCGAGCAGCAGAACAGCAAGGGTGGCCGCATGTACATCCAGGATCGGGTGCTCGAACACGCCGAAGAGATCTTCGCGATGATTGAAAATCCCAAGACCCACGTGTACATGTGCGGACTTCGGGGCATGGAGCCCGGCATTGACGAAGCGATGAGTGCCGCGGCTGCCGCCAAAGGGCTCGACTGGTCGGAATTGCGTCCCCAGCTCAAGAAAGCTGATCGTTGGCACGTCGAAACCTATTGATCCGCTCAGCCCGCCTCCCGGCGGGCTTTTTTTCAAAACCATGGCGGGATGTTCTGGAGCACTGCCAGGACTGCAATTCCTGGTTAAACCTCTGGCAGAACTCTCCGTGCCATGAGCGCAACGATCACGAATCCACTGCGGGTCGGCCTGCGGCAGGAACGGGTCATCGCCCCGCAGTGTCTGGTCATCTTTGGTGCCAGTGGGGATCTGACCCATCGCAAACTGGTTCCGGCTCTGTTCGAACTGTTCCAGCAGCGTCGCCTGCCGAGTGAATTCGCCCTGCTCGGCTGCGCGCGCCGCCCCTGGAGCGATGAGGAGTTTCGCCAGAAGATGGCCGAGGCCATGGGCGAAACAGTCCGTGAAAACCGCCTGGCCTGGGAGCAGTTCTCGGCCGGAATGTTTTACGAGCCAGTGGATCTTCAGCAACCTGAAGACCTGGTGAAGCTCGGGCGCCGCCTCGAGGAGATCGACCGTCTTCGCGCGACCCGTAGCAATCGGACCTTCTACCTTTCGGTCTCACCGAAGTTTTACGGCAGTGGCTGCCGCGCCCTTGCCGATGCCGGTCTGCTGAAAGATCCGGCAAGGAGCCGGGTCGTGATCGAGAAACCCTTTGGCCGCGACTACAGCAGCGCCCAAGCGCTCAACAAGGTGGTGCAGGCCTGCGGACAGGAAAACCAGATCTTCCGCATTGACCACTACCTGGGCAAGGAAACGGTGCAGAACATCATGGTTCTGCGTTTCGCGAACACGATTTTCGAGCCGATCTGGAATCGGAACTACATCTCAAGCGTGCAGATCACCGCTGCCGAAACTGTCGGTGTGGAAGAGCGAGCCGGTTACTACGAAACCTCGGGAGCCCTGCGCGACATGGTGCAGAACCATCTGACCCAGATGCTCGCGATCACCGCCATGGAGACCCCCGGGCGCTTCGATCCAGAAGCGATCCGCAGCGAAAAAGCAAAAGTGCTGCAGGCTGCCCGCCTGGCTGACGAACTCGAGCCCTGGAATTGCTGCATCCGCGGCCAATACGGCCCAGGTGGCACAGCCACATCACCCTTGGCCGGTTACCGACAGGAACCAGGTGTGGATCCGAACAGCACCACGGAGACCTATGTGGCGATAAAGCTGTTCATCGACAACTGGCGCTGGCAGGGGGTTCCCTTCTATGTACGCACCGGCAAGCGGCTGGCCAAGCGCCTCAGCGAGGTGGTGCTGACGTTTCGTGAGGCGCCAGTGCATCTCTTCGATGCGGCAGGTGGAAGCCCGACTGCCAACCAGCTGATCCTGCGGATTCAACCCGATGAGGGTGCGGAATTCCGTTTTGAGGTGAAATCGCCCGGATCCGGCATGCGCAGTCGGCCGGTCGAAATGGAGTTCTCCTACGACGAATCCTTCGGCGAGCCCTCAGACGAGGGCTACGTGCGGCTGCTGGCCGACGCCATGCTGAGCGACCCCACGCTCTTCACCCGCAGCGATGAGGTGGAAGCGGCCTGGCGGCTTTACACGCCGTTGCTTGAACTGATTGAAGACAGCCCCTGGCGGCTGCCGATCCACCCCTATGAATCCAGAACCTGGGGACCCGCCGCTGCCGATGCCCTACTGGCCCGTGACGGCCTCCTCTGGCGCCGCCCCTGACGTCGATCCCTTTCTCCATCCGTTATCCAAAGGCCCGTCATGTCTCCCCAGCTCACCCTGCAGACCCCGCTCGAACTCCCCCCCTCCGAGGTTCCCTCCTACCTGGAGCAACTCTGGTCGAAAGACCAGCCCGGCAGCACCGGTGCTCACACCTTTTGTCTGTTGATCTGGCAACCCGCCTGGGTGGAACAGCAGCTGGTACGCACCGGCCGACTCCCCGGCCCTGTCACCGGCGTGCAGCGTGACGAGCTGATCGCTGCCGCACGGCAAGCGGTGGTGGATGGAGATCTCGCCCTGAGCACTCCCCCGCTCACACCAACCGTTGCGGACTCTCTGGCCCGACTCGAAGGTCAGAGCAACAGCGAGGATTTGCGTGGACAGCACGTGGATCCGGCGGTCAGTGCCCTACGGCCCCGTCGCCTCATCACCCTCGCCCCAAGCCTTGATGGAGGACGCGAGCTCGAAACACTGGTGGCGGCCTACTGCCCGCTGCCTGAGGAAGGCGGTGGCACCGCCGCCTGTGGCGATGTTGTGGTGCTACGCGGCGGCCATGACGCCCTCAGCCGCGGCCTGGGCATTCTGCAACCGCTTCTGCCTGAAGAACTGCCCTCATGGGTGTGGTGGAACGGCAACCTTGATGAGGCACCCGAGCTGCTCCAGCAACTGGCGATCGGCCCCCGGCGCCTGATCATCGACTCCGCCTTGGGCTCCCCCCAGCACTGCCTCGAGCTGCTCTCCAGCCGAATCGAAGCCCGACAAGCGGTGAACGATCTCAACTGGCTGCGACTAAGAAGCTGGCGCGAAACCCTGGCCATGGTCTTCGATCCGCCCCAGCGTCGCGACGCTCTCAGCCACGTGGTGCAAATTGATCTCGATGTAGAGGGCGAGCATCCCGTTCAGGGTTTACTGCTCGCCTCCTGGGTGGCCGATCGCCTGGGCTGGCTCCTCAAAGGGTCCCAGCGCACGGAAGACCACGGCATCAGTGCCGAATTCCAGCGGCCGGATGGCATCAGCGTGCAGATGCGGATCGCGCCTGTACCCATGGGGCAACCAAGCATCCACCCCGGACAGATCGTTGGGTTGCGGCTGATCTGCAAGCCCGAGACCCGGCCGGCAGTCTGCGTGATTCTCTGCGCTGAATCAGGAGGCTGCATGCGCCTCGAGGCTGGGGGCATGGCCAGCATGGAACTGCTGGAGGAAGTGGTGCCAGTACAGAACAATCCGGTTGAAGCCGATGTGGCCCGCCTGCTCGAGGGCGGACACGACACCACAAACCCCTTGCTCGCCGCCGCCGCTCCTCTAGCTGCCAAGCTGCTGAGCTGAGCCGCATTGCCGCTGCATGGCCTGTCTAATCGCCGCGCCATCCAGCGGCAGTGGCAAGACCCTGCTCACGCTCAGCCTGATCGCCTGGGCCCGCCAGCAGGGGAAGAGCATTCAACCGTTCAAGGTGGGGCCTGACTATCTGGACCCACAGCTGCTGACAGCTGCATCGGGGCGCCCCTGTCGCAACCTGGATCTGAGCCTCTGCGGTGAGGACTGGGTACGAGGCAGCTTCCTCCGTCATGGCAGCACGGCTGATCTGGCGGTGGTGGAAGGGGTCATGGGCCTCTTCGATGGCATCGGTCCAAGCAGTGATGGCAGCAGTGCAGCTGTTGCAGCCGCTCTCCAGCTCCCGGTGGTCCTCGTTGTGGATGCCAGCGGACAAGCCCAATCACTCGCTGCCCTGGTGCGCGGATTTCAACAACACGACCCCTCTCTGCGACTGGCTGGGGTCGTGCTCAACCGAGTCAGTAGTCCCCGCCATCGAGAACTGCTCGATGCGGTACTCAATGGCATTGATGTGCCCCTACTGGGGAGCCTGCCCCGCAATCTGAGCCTGGAACTGCCCAGTCGGCATCTCGGACTCGCACCAGCCCACGAATTGGAACGACTTGAAGGTCGCCTAGAGGCCTGGGCATCCCTGGCCCAGGAACATCTCGACCTAGGGGCCCTTCTGCCGCTGCTGCAGCCCCCCTCGAGCCGTGTTCCTCCACTCGAATCGCTCAATGCAGAGCCGCCCAACGGCACCAGCCGCTCGCTGCTTCCAGTGGCTGTGGCCCAGGACGCCGCTTTCCATTTCCGCTATCCGGAGATGCAGGAAAGCCTTGAGGCCCTAGGGATGCCAGTGCTGTCCTGGAGCCCACTGGCTGACGAAGCGATTCCGGAGGAAGCGACAGGCCTGATTCTTCCCGGTGGCTTCCCGGAGCAGCACGCCGCAGCCCTAAGCGAATGCAAACAAAGTCTGACCGCCCTGCGCCACTGGTTCAGACAACGACCGCTCTATGCGGAATGCGGTGGGATGTTGCTGCTCGGGCAAACGCTCACCGACCTGGAAGGCAGGGCACATCCCATGGCCGGAGTTCTGCCCTTCGGAGCGCGCCGCGGCAACCTGCAGGTGGGTTACCGACAGCTGACCGCCACTGCAGACAGTCTGCTTCTACGGAAGGGAGAACGCTATGTAGGCCACGAGTTTCACCGCTGGTCACTGGAGACTGTGGGCAAGGAAGAAAGCCTGTGGCAGGTTGAAGGCTGGAGATCGCAGCGCCGGGAGGAGGGATGGAATCTGAACAACGTTCACGCCAGTTGGGTCCACCTCCATTGGGGCGGCTGCTCGACGATCTCATGCCGATGGCGCGCCGCGCTCGAAGCCGGGGCAACGGCGAGAGCAGGCGCTTCCTAAAACGGCAACCGCCACGCTCCTCCCCCCTGCAGGAACGCTGGCGACTGATGGTGGATGGAGACGTGCAGGGCGTCGGCTTCCGCAGCAGCTGCTGCAGGCGAGCCACGGAACTGGGGCTGAGTGGATGGGTGCGAAACCTCAGCAATGGCCGAGTGGAGGTGCAGGCCGAGGGGAACCCCATGACCCTCAATGAACTGCGCCTCTGGTGTGAACGAGGCCCTAGCGCCGCCAATGTGCGCACGGTGCGGCTGAGTCACCTACCCATCACGGGTGACGACTGGTTTGAGGTGAGGCCATGACGGCAGACCGCCAAATCTGGTTGCTGCGCCATGGCGCCACGGAATGGGCCAAAAACGGACGCCACACCGGCAGCACCGACCTTCCGCTGCTTCCTGAGGGCGAGGAGGAAGCACGTCGGCTGGCACCGGTGCTAAAGGCACAGCCCTTCGCAGCAGTCTTCACATCACCCTTGCAACGCGCCCGTCGCACCTGTGAACTGGGCGGCCTCGGGGAGCAAGCCCAGGTGATGGAGGAACTCCTGGAGTGGGACTACGGCGACTACGAGGGCATCACCACGCCGGAGATCCGCAAGACGGTGCCGGGTTGGACGGTCTGGAGCCATGGTTGCCCCAACGGGGAGGATGCCGAGGCCGTGCAGAAGCGCTGCGAAATCGCCATCCAACGCGCCCTGGAGGTCTCCGAACCAGGGGATGTGGCTCTATTCGCTCACGGACACCTGCTGCGGGCGCTGGCGGGAACCTGGCTGGGTCTGGGTGCTGTGGGTGGCAGCTTGTTGAAGCTCGGTACAGGAAGCATCTGCGTGCTGGGATTCGAGCGCGAAAACCGTGCGATCGTTCGTTGGAATGCTCCGGCCGACGGCCGGTTCTGATGAGCGACACCACTCTCTGGGCGGAACTGCTGGCCTACGGCACGGGCATCGGTCTCTCGCCCATTCACATTGCCGTTCTGCTGCTCCTGTTGCTGGGGCCCCAGCCCCTGCGCCGCGGCGGCTGGTTTGTGGCGGGCTGGGTGGTCACCACAATGCTCACCGCAACCCTGCTGGTGACCGTGGGTCACACCCTTGTGCTTGATATGAGCCATGGATCCCACCACCGCACGGGCCTTGATCTGGTGGCGGGCGGAGCACTGATCGCCATTGGCGGTCGAGAGCTCCTGCACTCCCTTTCAGAGGGAGCAGAACCGCCCAGTTGGACCACCAGCATCGACCGCTTAGTGGCCATGCCGTTGCCACTGCTCCTGCTCCTTGGCGCAGCGGGGGAGGTGATCAGTCCCGACGACCTCGTGCTCTTCGCCAAGTCAGCAGGTGTTGTTCTCGCAGCCCAAGCACCGACCTGGCAGGAATTGGTCGCGCTGCTGGCTTTCACCCTCGGTGCAAGCCTGCTGCTGCTCGCCCCCCTGGTGGCCGTGATGATTGGCCGAGAGAAGGTCGTGCCCTTGCTGGAACAAGGGAAACAGATCCTTTTCGCCCGCAGTGGTCTGGTGGTCGGTGGCGTCAGCCTTGGCCTGGGGATCTACCTGGGCTGGCAGGGGGTGAGTGGTCTCAGGCTGATCTGAGCGCCTCCTGCCAACGCAGCTGCGACTCTCGACTGGCGCTGGACCGTCCAACCATCCAGACCCCATGGCGGGCCCTGCTAACGGCCACGTACACCAACTGACGTCGCAGGGACAGGTCGTTGGACCAGAAGACGTCATCGGCCACAAAAACCTCCCCGAAGCTGCTGCCCTGACTGCGATGGACCGTCAGAACGGCCGCAGGTCCGAGGGAAGCGAAGGCATCGCGGATGAGAAAGAAACGCCGCCAAAGCGCTCGGCCATCCCGCTTGCCGGCATCCCTGGCCTGCACGCGCAGGCGCTGCAACAGGCGATCGAGCAATTGGCGCGCTTCCGAACCCACCGGTGGCAACAGCCTCAGGCTGAGCTCAAGCTCACCACAGCGCACCCGTGCCATCAGGGTGTCGATCACAGGAACCCCAAGCCCGGCAAGGGCCAGCTGCCCATCGCCCCGAAGATCCGCATCGCTGAGCCCAAACTCAGCGAGATCGCAGCGCTCTGGGGTCACATCCTCCACCACCAGTTCGCGATTGGAGCCCAGCACGAGATCAGGCTCTTCGCCCGTCTCCGCCCCATCCCTCGAGGCGGGCGCCATCACAGCGGTGCGGGTGATCAATACCTCTCCGGGCAACACCGGCATCTGATCAGCCAGATCTCCATGAATCGCTCGGCGGGCATGGGGAACCAGCTGCTCCAGGCTGCGGTTGGTCCAGCAGAGAATCCTTGCTGCATCAGGATTGTCCGTGATCGAGGCCTGCCGCAACGCTTCCTGGGCCCGGGCCAGCCACTGGCTGCGATCCAACGCCGCCACAGTCCCCTGGGGAGAGCGCAAAGGTGGCAGCAACGGCGGGCGATCACAGGCAATCCGGCCATCGCGAAGGCAACTCGCCAGCTGAAGCACCGGACCTTGGTGGCGCACCACCTCCGTGAGACTTGTGGTGCAAGCACGGCCCATGGCGAACACAGGACTTTCCATTTCACCGACAGGGGGCAACTGGGCCGGATCACCGACAAACACCAACCGCGTTTTGAATGGATGGGCGCACTGCAAGGCGATGGACAACAGCGAGCTGTCGACCATCGAGGCCTCATCGATCAAGACCAGACCCAGATGCTCCAGGGCCATCGCCGTCTGCTCGGTCGGCTCACAGAGCTCGCGATCACCCTGGCGACGGAGCTTGAGCCGTAACAGACGGTGGATGGTGGAGGGATACCAGGTGGGCTGAAGCCCCTCGAGGTTGAGCGCCTGGCGCAGGACGCCAACCGCCTTATGGGTGGGGGCGACCACGGTCCAGCAGAGTCCCGCGGCATCAACCTGCCTGAGCAAGCGCATCGAGAGAAACGTCTTGCCGCTACCCGCATAGCCGCTAAGCACGAAGGGGACCCCGGACTCGGAGCCTGCAAGCCAACGGCTGAAGGCCTCTGCCGCTTGCCGCTGATCGCCAGTGAGATCAGGACTGGATGCTGGCAAGCGATTCACCCCAGGGCCTGAAGAAGCCCCTGGGCCAGATGCCAGGGGGAGCCGAACAAAGCGAGACCTGGAAGAGCGATCGCCGGACCGAGCACGCTGCCAACGAATACCTCAAGCCTGGAATGCCCCAGGGTCTCCTTCAGAGGTTTCTCGGGGGGGGGCGACCAATTGGATGCGGGAAGCGCATTCACCCGTGCAGCCGTGAAGCCTGCGGCCCGCCGGATCCCACTGGCGTCGTACATCACCACAAAGGCGACGGTCGCGGCGAGCGCGAACACAGGATCAGCGAACCCAAGCTGCCAACCCACACCAGCGGCGGTACCGGTCACCAGCGCGGAATGACTGGAGGGCATGCCCCCCGTCTCGATCAGAACGGCCGGTCGCCAACGACGATGCAGGAGTAGCTCAATGAACAACTTGGAGAACTGAGCGAGGCCACAGGCCGCGAGTCCCCAGGCCAATACAGCATTGTCGAGAAGCGAAAGGCTTGCTGGAGCCGTGACATCAGCCAGGATCATCGGTCGCGTCCGATCACGTAATCAGCCAGAGCCAGTAGAGGTGCTGCCTTGGCCAGCCCTCCACCGTCTCCCTTGAAGAGAGACAGAGACGCCTTGGCTTCCTCCACCAGCGCTCTGGCCCTGGCCCTGGACTCCTCGAGACCCAGCAGCTTTGGGTAGGTCGTCTTGTCGGCGATCAGATCCTTGCCAGCCGTTTTTCCGAGCACATCACTGCTGGCGGTCACATCAAGGATGTCATCAACGATCTGGAAGGCCAGGCCGATCCCACGGGCATAGGTACCGAGGGAAGCGATGCGGGTGGCATCGGCTCCGGCAATCAAGGCACCGGTGATCACGCAGGCCTTGAGCAGGGCGCCCGTCTTATGGAGATGGATGTATTCGAGGGTCTCGAGATCCACGTCCTTCCCCTCACTCTCCAGGTCCACCACCTGGCCCCCCACCAGTCCAGGGGCTCCTGCCACAAGAGAGAGTTCGGCCACCACCTTGATCAGGCGTTCCGCTGGCACTCCAGGACTGCGCAGAGCGACCATCTCAAAGGCACGGGTGAGCAGGGCATCGCCCGCGAGGATCGCCACCGCTTCGCCATAGACCTTGTGGTTCGTGGGGCGACCCCGCCGCAAATCATCGTTATCCATGGCGGGGAGATCGTCATGGATCAGCGACATGGTGTGGATCATCTCCAGGGCCACAGCCGTCGGCATGGCCAGCGCCGGATCACCACCAGCGAGTTCACAGGCCGCCAAGCAGAGAATCGGCCGCAAGCGCTTACCACCGGCCAGCAGCGAGTAGCGCATCGCCTCACGGAGCGACTCCGGTCGTTCAGGGCCCAGAGCCGCGTCTAGAGCAGCTTCCACCTCGGACTTGCGAGCCGCGAGATAGGAATTGAAATCAAAGTCCTCGGGTGCTCCCGCCGGCCGGGCGTTATCGGAACTGGTCGCCGCGGCGGTCATGGAACATCAATCGTTGGCCGGATTCTCTCAGGCCGGAGGGCCAAGCCCTCCCGTGGCGACACAGAACAGCAGGCTGGTTAGACAACAGGCCATTGAAGGATCGGGCTTCAGACCACCAGATCGTCCAGGTCGTGGTCGAGCCCATGGCGATGGCACCAGGCCACCACTGTGTTGACCAAAAGCATCGCGACCGTCATCGGTCCGACACCTCCAGGCACCGGGGAGAGGGCTGACACGAGCTCCTCGATCTCCTCAGCCCTCACATCACCGCAGAGTTTCGCTTTGGCGCCCTCGGGAGCATCGGGCGGCAGCGGCAGGCGATGAATTCCCACATCAACGACAACCGCTCCAGGGGAGACATGCTCCGCTCCGATCATGCGGGGACGGCCTGCGGCCACCACCAACACCTCCGCCTCCCGGGTGACGCTCTCTAACTCGCGAGTCCGGGAATGGGCGACGGTGACGGTGGCATTGGCCGCCTGAAGCATCAACGCCATGGGCTGACCGACCAGGATGCTGCGCCCCACCACAACGGCCCGACGGCCCTCGAGCGGCAACGCATGACGCCGAAGCAGGGCCATCACCCCAGCGGGTGTGCAGCTGCGGGGTCCGGGTTCTCCCTTGAGCAGTCGCCCCAGATTGAAGGTGTGCAAGCCATCGGCGTCCTTATCAGGATCGATGGCGGCAATGAGAGGCCCCTCGTCGAGGTGAGCAGGCAGGGGGAGCTGGAGAAGGATCCCATCCACCCGCTCGTCAGCATTGAGGGAGTTGATCGTGTTTAAAACCTGCTCCTGGGTTGAGCTGGCGGGTAGATGCGCCCCATAGCTGGCGATGCCGATGCGGCTACAGGCTTTTTCCTTGTTGGCGACGTAGACACCACTGGCGGGGTCATCACCGACCCGCAGCACAGCGAGACCGGGTGGACGCCCAGCCGACTTGCTGCAGCGTTCAACAGCAGCCTGCAACCTCTCTTCGATTTCTGCAGCAAGCTGCCTGCCATCCAGCTTCAGGGCCATCACCGGGTCAGCACCTCACCCCAGCATGCCCGCCCGATAGAGCTAGCGTGCAAACGGATGCCCTCGGCTGTGATTCGCCTCCATCGCCTAGGTCAGCTCTGGCAGAGCTGGTTGCGCAGCGAGTCGCCCACTCGCCCCGTGCTGCGCTGGCGCAACCATCAAAAAGCAGGGCTTCTTCTTGTCTGCCTCCTCGTGGCGCTGGTCTCCAGCTGGCCGTGGCTCGTGGAGCCAAACCTGCGTCCCGGTCTGCCAGCCCCCTTCGATGCCGTCGCCCCCAAAAGTGCTCGGGTCGTGGATAGCGAAGCCCTGGAACAGCGCCGTTCCAGCCTAGTGCCACGCACATTCGTGCAGGTGATCGACCTTGAGGAAACCAAGAGGCTTCGGGAACGACTGGAGCGGCAGCTGGCCGAATTGGAACGGGTGGCACGCAGTGATGACGCCGAACGCATCGGACCCGTCAACCTGAGCAATCCTGAACAGGCCTGGCTCACAGGCCGTAGCCAAGGGGAACGTCGCCAATGGGATATGGCCCTCAGGCGGGCAGCTGACCGCATGCTCAGCCAGGGATTGGTGAACACCCTGGCAGTAGAACAGCTGCGCAAAGCGGCCTCCCTGCAGCTCACGACCCTTGGAGACGCAAAGGATCCAAGGAAAACACTCGGCAGCAAGCTGCTAGCAACCACCTTCCAGGGCTCGAGCAACCTGCGCACGGATCCAGTGCGCAGTCAGCGCTTAATCGAGAAGCTGATCACCAATCAGGGGATTCCCACCATCGAGGTCACCCGGGGGGATCTGATCACCCGCAAGGGAGAACCCATCAGTCCCCAGGCCTATGACGTGCTCGATTACTTCGGCCTGGTGAATCGCAGCCCCCGTCTTGGCGTCTGGATGTCGCGGTTCACAGAGGCCTTGGCCGGTTGTGGAGTAATGGTGCTGATCATGCGCCGGGAGCGTCCCTGCCTGGAGGCCTCCCATGCCCTTCTGGCCCTCGGGCTGCTTCTCATCGTGCAAGCGGCGAAGCTTTGGTTCGGCGCTGCCGTCAGCCCTCTAGCGGTGATCGTGCCGCCAACCCTGCTGCTTGCCCAGGGGTTAGGAACCAGCTGTGGCCTGGCCTGGATGGCGATCGCCAGCCTGCTGTGGCCCCTGCCGGTGAATGGTCTCGGTGAGGGGCGACTGATGATCGCCGCCGCCATCGCCGCCGTGGCGGCACTTCAGGCCGGACGCCTTCGCAGCCGCGCCCAGTTGCTGCAGCTGGCGGTGCTTCTACCGCTGACTGCTCTGCTGGTCGAATGGCTGTTATTGCGCAGTCAGATCAATGCGGGCATGAGCGCCTGGACGCGCCTCGCCCCCAATGCCGGAGAGCTGGCTTCTGAAGCCCTGCTGATGGGACTGCTGCTCATGGGGGCGATCCTGCTGATTCCACTACTGGAAAGCTCCTTTGGACTGCTCACTCGTGCCCGTCTGATGGAGTTGGCCGATCAGGAGCGTCCCCTCCTGCGACGCCTTTCCTCTGAGGCTCCAGGCACCTTCGAGCACACGCTGATGATCTGCAGCCTGGCGGAGGGAGGAGCCCGTGCGATCGGAGCCGATGTCGATCTCATTCGCACCGGCGCCTTGTATCACGATGTCGGCAAGTTGCATGCCCCTGACTGGTTCATCGAAAACCAGACACAGGTCGGCGAAAACCCCCACGACCGACTCAATGACCCCCTCGCTAGTGCCGGAGTACTCCAGGCCCATGTCGACGAGGGGCTGAAGCTGGCCCGCCGCTATCGCTTACCTCGCCCAGTGGCCGACTTCATCCCTGAGCATCAGGGAACCCTCAAGATGGGCTATTTCCTTCACAAAGCACGGGAGCTCGACCCCAAGGTGCCCGAGGGACGTTTCCGCTATCGAGGCCCCACACCGCGCTCGCGGGAAACAGGAATTTTGATGTTGGCCGATGGCTGCGAAGCAGCTTTGCGCTCCCTTCCTCCGGACACCAGCGATCTGCAGGCAAGGGAGACCGTGCGGCGCATTGTTGAATCACGCCTCCGCGATGGTCAGCTGCGGTCCAGCAGCCTCACGCGCGCGGAAGTCGAGCTGCTGGTGCGAGCGTTCGTGCAGGTCTGGAGGCGGATGCGCCATCGCCGCATTCCCTATCCGATTCCGGCTTACAAGGGCTATCCAGCCTGAGCTGGGAGCGCGAAGGGCACCGGCGAATGAACCCTCAGTCGCCTGCCGCTGAACGGATGCCGAAAGGCCAGGGCCAGTGCGTGCAGATGCAGGCGGGTGACGGCAAGCCCAGAGGGCTGAGCACCGGATCCATAAATCGGATCGCCGAGGATCGGCAAACCAAGCCCTGCGAGATGGGCCCGCAGCTGATGGGAGCGACCGGTCAGAGGCCGCAGCCAGAGCCTGCTGCAGCGATCACCCGGAGCGGCCCAGCGCCAGCAGGTCAGGGACGGGCGACCGCCGGGGTGGTTGCCATAACGGGGCGGTAGCCGCTCAAGACGAGCCAGGGGCTGATCGATGCGACCGCTCAGCGTTGCCGGCGCACCGCAGACATCGGCGACGTAAAGCTTCTGAACAGCCCTCTGGGCGAAAAGCGCACTGAGCCGGCGCAGGGCTTCCGGAGAGCGGGCCAACACCAGCAGACCGGAGGTGTCCCGATCCAAACGATGCACGAGCTGAAGCGAAGGTTCAGCCACTTGTAAACGGCTGCTCAGGGAGTCTGCCTGCGCCGGCCCGAGCCCTGGCTGGCTGAGAAGCCCGGCTGGTTTGACCACCACCATCAGGTGGATGTCGGAGAAGAGGACCGGGATCGCGTGAATCGACTTCAGAGCAGGCTTCCGCTCCCGCGTAAGCCAGCGCGCAGGCTCTGACGACGATGTTCAGGCCTGCACCAATAGAGCAGAGCCAGCAAGTTGAGAAGAGCGAGCACCAGGGAAAGCGCTCCTAGGCGAACCGCATCAGCGCCGAGGGAGATCAGCGCGAGGCGCACAATGCCGTAAGGCAGCGATGCAGCCAAGGCCATCGAAAGGGCAACGATGGCCACGATCACCCCCCAGCGGCGGCGGGCGATCAGACCGGCACAGGCAACGATGCCCACAACAGCAGCCGGCCAGGCCAGGCCAAAGGCCACGCTGAGATTGGCCGCACGCAAGTCAGGAGAGGTGAAGGCAATCCACCCGATCAGGGGAAGGGCCAACACATTGCCGGCGAGTCCGAGCCAGGTCATCAGCCAGTAGCCACGAAGGCTGGAATCCATCGGAGACCGCAGCACAAACGAGTCATCACCGTAGGCAATGACGTTCAGCCGTCCTGCTGGGGAGTGTTCTCATCGTTGTTGTTCTGGTCAGCTCCGTTCTGGTCATTGCCGTTCCCCTCTGGGGTGTCGTCATCGACAGAGTCGTCTGCTGAGGCCTCAAGAACGGTTTCAAGGGTGGCGAGCAGCAGAGCCATCGCCTCCTCTCGCAGAAGCGGGGAATCCGCCACCAGATCGAGCCAGCCATGACAAAGGGCCTCGATCTCCTGAAACAACGGGCCGGCGGCTTGAAGGGCCTCCATCACCTGAGCAGAGCCCTCTGCATCCAGCTCCACCCCATCGACGACCACATAGCGCCGACCGTCCTCTCCGACGTAGGTGAGATGCCCCTCAGCATCGAGGGTGGGACCGGTCAGCGGCGTAACGGGATCGTCTTGGTCCTCCATCCGCCCTCTCCCGGGACACCTCACTCCTGGATTAGCTCCGGATCAGCCGTTCGGCACAGAAGCGACGGAAGAGATGCTCCACCTCATCGGCAGGAAGACCCTGCACCAGTCGTGCTTCCACCTCATCACGATGCTGGCTGTGGTGGTAGAGGCGCAGTTCCTGCAACGCCTCCGGAGCCTGCCGACGCACCTGGGCGATCGCGGCAGTGATCTGATCGTCCGGCAGCAGAGGGCCCTGACGGCAATGCTGCATGACATGGGCCGATTCATGGGCGAGCACTGTCCAGATCTGAGCCGGATCATTGGCGAGGTTGTTGGCACAGAGCAGCACGGCATTACGGCCGGCATGAAAGGCTCCGAGCAGCGCCGGCGGGCAGTCCTTCGCCACCAATGTCTGGGTGCCCGCTTGTCGCAGAAGCCCGGCAAAGCGTCCAATCCGATCCCAACTTTCAGCCCTGCCCTGCGGGGGAGCAGCCGCCGACACCCCCATGAACAGCACAAGCCACGCCAACCGCCCCATCACCCATCAGTCGCAGTCCTAGTCCTATTGGACCCATAGCGACTCCAGGGTGCCTCTCTTGCACCGAAGTTCTACGGATTCAGGCCGGTCGGGCTGAACGGCTGGCGATCACGCTGTCGACCTTGTCGCGAAATGACTGCTGACGATCAACTCGGGTATTGACCTTGAGCGTGGTGTAAATCCGCGGGGCACCGAGGTGATGCACGGCTTCATGACAGGCCTGCACGCAGGCGAAGACAGCCTCCCACTCCCCCTCAATCGCCGTACCGTTCGGCCCGAGCTCAAAGTCAAGCCCCGTCGCCTCGATCACCTGCTGACAGGCAGCCACATAGGGCGCGAGCGAGACACCGACACCCAGCGGCACCACACACAGATCAACACTGACCCACATGATCGATCGGCGAAACCGATCAAGGTCTAGCGCCTCGAAGACAACTGAGCGGATAACCGACGGTGCGCCAGGCCCCGGAGCGGGTCTGCACCTCTAGAGCGATTCCCCTCTGGCCGACGCCAAAGGCCATCCCCTGACCAGTGCACCAGCTCTGGGCCGCCGACTCCGCCGCCTCTCTGGAGTCATAGGGAGTGTCCAAAACGGGATGAGGGCTGCCATCGAGGGCGACCAATCGATACAAGCAGCGCCCCGACTCCGGCACGGTCCAGATCAAAAACTGTCCCCATCGTCGCACTGTTGGCGCAGGGCTGCCAGGGGTGATGCTGGGCAGGCGTCGCCCCCTCCCAGCCCGATGCCCAGCTCCAGCCTGCAGCAGGCCTTCACACAGCTGATGCAGTCGGCCCCTTCAGCCCTGTTCCCAAAGGCACGCCGCCTCTACCTCAATAAGTTCCCCCTCGACGGGCGGGACAGCACCAGCACGCTGCGCCTCTATGTGGCGAATGAGCAGGTGGAGGAACAGATCGAGACGGTCAGCGACAACGCCACGCATCGCATTGCAGTGCTGACGATCCGCCCCCTCAAGCTGGCGCTGGTGCACTGGCTCAAAGCAGAGCCCGCCAGCGATGCAGCCGTGGAGGACTACTTCAGAAGCCGCTGGCAACTGGACGCACCCGCCTTAGAGCCCCAGGCGGAGGCATGGTTCCGCGAAGGAGGGCATCAGAGCCTGTTCACCGCTCCGGAGGGCTTGATCTGGGAGCGCCGCTCGTCACTCCCGGTCACTTGAGATCAGGCACCTTGGGGGCTGCAGCGTTCCCTCGCAGCAGGTTGTCCCGCAGCCCATCACCCGAGCCGGATCGCACCGTGTTGTTTGTAGCGGGCGGATGTTCAAACTTTCCCGAAGGGAAAAAGCGCAGGAAAACGAAAGAGCGCACTGAGCTGATGCTGAGCAGCGCTAGCCAGGAGATGAG
The DNA here is from genome assembly GCF_004332405.1 of Synechococcus sp. BS56D. Taxonomy (NCBI): domain Bacteria; kingdom Bacillati; phylum Cyanobacteriota; class Cyanophyceae; order Synechococcales; family Synechococcaceae; genus Synechococcus; species Synechococcus sp. BS56D. The sequence goes on from NZ_PHQU01000001.1 coordinate 49,997, forward strand.
TCTCAACGAGAACAGCCATGTTGCTCCCCCGTATCGAACGCTTCGTGCTGCGCAGCCCCAAAGCCGGCACCTACTTCAGAGTGAACGAGGTCGATCAGGGGATCGAGCGTGTCGCGACACCCGAATCCGCCTGGACCTTTCACAGCCACGAAGGAGCCGTCACCCATGCCCTGCTCATGGGTCAGGTGCTGGGTGAGACCCCCGACGTGGTGATGATCCGCTGAATCAGAGCTCGTCTTCGACGTCAGTCTTGACCGTGCAATCACTGAGGGGATAGCTCACACACAACAGGGCATACCCCTTGGCGATCTGATCGTCATCGAGAAAGCTCTGATCCGATTGATCGACACTGCCGCTCATGATCTTGCCGGCGCAGGTGCTGCAGGCACCGGCACGACAGGAATAGGGCAGATCGATGCCCTGCTCTTCAGCGGCATCAAGGATGTACTGGTCATCAGCACAGCTGAAGCTGGAACCACCTTCAATCGCGATGGTGAACGAAGCCATGACAAACCAGGGAGGTCAGAACCTTCTTAGAGAGAGGATCTGCACGTGCCTTGCCTGGTGAGCATCTGCTGACAGGGTCAGCGCTGACCCACGAGATCGTCCCAAGACAGATAAGCCTCAGCAGACATCACCTCAGCCACTTCGTCTTGACGGAGAAGGGGCAACGACTCCTTGTCGAAGAAACGATCCCAGCCCGTGTTCGCAACTTCGGTGGGAGCCCACTCCTGCCAGAACGTCATTCCACTTCAACTTCAACCTGAGGACAGCTTCAGGCCAAAGAGGCCGAGGCTGCCGTGTCCGGCAACACTGAATCAAGGTATGGAGGGAACCCAAGCCATCAGCAGGGCCAGGACTATCACCCCTGAATGAAGTGGCGCAAGCGACGAGCCTCCTGGGCAACCCGCTCCTGCAACTGTTGCTGAGACAAGCGCGACTCCTCCCGCTGCTGGGCGGCGAGAACATCCGCCTCACCAACCTCCAAACCTCGAGCTGCGGCCAGTTCACAGAGCTCCTGCACCCCCAAGGGCTGAGCAAGCTGAGCAGCGAGCTGGGCGTCCTCAACCCGCAAGGCCAACAGACGATCCAGATCTTCGAGGGACATCAGCAGCGACGTTCAACCCGCCCGGTCTATCGCATCTGCTGATCGAGCGAACCGCTGCTAAGACGTTTTTAGACCATGGATGACGTGATGTTGATCCGCCAGCAGGCTCCGCTCGTTGGAATGCTCGCCATTGGCCTGACCACAACCCTGATCGGGAGCAGCGTGAAGGCCGCCTGCTCCTTTCTGCCTCCCGTAGGGGGCGACGGAAGCAGCGACATCGTCAAAAAGCGCGTGGGCAAACCCAAACTTCTTGGCCGCACCAACTGGAACACCGACTTTGCCGTGAACGGCGTTTACCGCAGCTACAAGCTCTTTTTCACGGCCGATTCCACGGCCAGTGGCACCTATCCGGTGGAGGCCTATCTGAAATTCACCGACGGAAGCAACTTGCGGGTGGTGCAGGAGTCGATGACACCGCCGATCGGAACCGGCCGCATGTTTGGCCCCTTCAGCGCCCCTGATGGGAAAAAGGTGAGCCAGATCAACTTCAAAATCGGAACGGGAAGCGATCCGGATTCCACCGGCTTCAGCTACCGGATCTCCGTTCAGGGCTGCAACTGAGATCACCAGCACGATCCTGATTCAGGTCGCGGTCGGCCTCGGCTTGTTCCTCCTCGGTATGACCGTGATGACCGAGGGCCTGCGGGCCCTCGCCGGCCGTCGCCTGCGAGCGACGCTGCTCCGCTTCACTCGCACCCCCCTATCCGGAGCGATCGCAGGGGCGGCGGGCACTGCGCTTCTCCAATCCTCGAGCGCAACGACTGTGGCGACCGTTGGCTTTGTCAGCGCCGGGTTAATCCGCTTCGAGTCGTCCCTGGGGATCATCTTCGGCGCCAACATCGGCAGCACCGGTCTTGGCTGGCTCGTGGCCGTGATCGGCCTGAAGCTCAACATCACCAGCCTGTTCACCCCAGCCATTCTGGTGGGTGCCGTTCTGCGCTTGATCGGTCGGCAACGCACACCAGCCATCGGCTCAGCCCTGGCCGGATTTGGGTTGGTGATTCTTGGAGTCAGCCAGCTGCAGCAGGCCATGGCCGGCCATGGGCCCCTGCTGACGACCACAGCGCTGGACGGCCTCGACCTGATCAGTCGCTTGCAACTGGTGCTCCTTGGCCTGCTGGCCACGTTGATCACCCAGTCCTCCGGCGCCGGCGTGGCGACCACGCTCACCGGTCTTGCCGCCGGAGCCCTGACTCTTCCGCAGGCCTGCGCTCTGGTGATCGGGATGGATGTGGGCACCACAGTCACGGCGCTGATCGCCAGCCTTGGGGGCAGCCTGAGCGCCAGGCGCACTGGCCTGGCGCACGTGGTGTTCAACCTGGCCACAGCGCTGATGGCGCTCGTCCTGCTGCCGCTGTATCTGAAAGGTCTGGATCTCGCCTGGCCTGGGGGCATGGGTCTGGATGTCCCCTTTGCGCTGACGGCCTTTCACACCGGCTTCAACTTGCTGGGGGTGGTGATCGCCCTGCCGCTGACCAGTCCGTTCGCCGCGTTGATTCGCTCCTTGGTGCCAGAGCACCGCGGCCCAGGTCCCTGGCAGCTAGGGCAACACCCCCCCGCCGATCTCTCCGTAGCGATCAACCTGGCCTTGGCGGCTCAGGGGGCGCTCTGGAGGCAACAGATCCTGCTCTTGATCGACACCCTGGGCGGACAGCCGCCAGAACCGGTGCAACTGCACTTGGAGGATTTGGCGCGGTCCCTGGGCCAAGCGGAGCACTTCCTTGATCAACTCCATCTGGTGAACCTGAATCGCCAACAGGTGGAGGCTCTGCTGCATCTGCTGCATGCCCTCGATCACCTCCAACGGCTGCAGGGTCGGCTGGCGGAACAGGAACGGACCCAGTGCCTGCAAAGCGCAGAGACATTGGCAGCGACCCGGCGCATGCTGCTGACGTTGCTCCTGCGAATCCCAGGCGATCTGGACCAGAGACGCTGGCTGGCACTTCAGAAGCGCTGCAGCATGGTGGCATCCCTGCTGGATCGACAACTGGACCAGGAACGGCATGGGCTGATCGCCCGATCAGCTGATGGGCAACTCAGCCTTGAAGACAGAGGCCTCCAGCTCGATGCTCTGCGTTGGGCTCAGCGCGTGGGTCACCATCTGGATCGCCTCAGCGACCACCTGGGAACGGCAACGCTCGGACTGGGCCTCAACGGGGGGAGAAACGCATGAACGGATCCGCTTGGAAGTTGCTTCCCGCAGCCCTGGTGTCGCTGCTCACCGTTCTGTTTCTGGTGCTCTGGCAAGCCCTGGCTCAGCAAACGTCGGTTCTGAAGAGCCTTCAGGAGCAAGTGGAGGCGATCGAACAGCGGGAGGAAGTGAACAACCGCAGGCTGCTGGAGGAACAGATGGGCACCTTGCGGCTCCGTCAACAGAGCCTCGAGAGGCAGTTCAGCGATCTGCTCAAAGCCGTCAAGCAACAACGGGAGCAGGACGAGAAGCAGGCGCGGGAACGCCAGAAAGCGGAGCAACAACCAGAAGCAAACGGTCGCCCGTTTCTCCCTCCACTTCCCCGTCTGGAACTGCCCCTGCCGGCTCCTCAGGAGTAAGCAATCCCCCTTAACCCTTCACCGCATCGCTGCTGGCGCTGGGCAGGATGTAGCGCTGAAGCAACACGAACAGCACAAGCACAGGCAGGATCGAAACCACAGATCCGGCCGCCACGATGCGCCAATCAAGGGAGAAGCTGCTCGCCAATTGCTGCAGCCCAAGCGGAAGCGTGTAGAGCTGAGGATCATCGAGAATGACCAGCGGCCAGAGGAAATCACTCCAGGTGCCGATGAACACAAACATCGCCAAGGTGATCAGATCGGCCCGGGCTGCAGGAATCATCACGTTCCACCACTCGCCGAGCTTGCTGCAACCATCAATGCGAGCCGCTTCCTCCAGCTCCACGGGTACGGCCAAAAAGCTCTGACGCAGGAGATAGAGCCCAAACGCAGTGGCCGCTTGGGGAATCACCAGGGCCATCAAGGTGTTGCGTAGCCCCAGCTGCACCATCAGGAGATAGAGGGGAATCATCACCACTTGAAACGGAATCAGGATGGTGGCGACCACCAGAGCCAGCACCAGGCCACGACCTGCAAAGCGCATGCGCGCCAGGGGGTAAGCGGCCAGGGAGCAGAACAGCAAATTGGCCACCACCGCCAGCACGCTCACGATCGTGCTGTTCAGCAGATAGAGCCCCAGGGGATTGTCCTGAAAGAGTCGGCGGTAGGCCTCCAGGCTGGGCTGCGCAGGAAGCAGGGCTGGGGGGCTGGAGAAAATGTCTTCAGCAGGCCCCTTGAGCGAGGTGCTGACCAGCCAGAGCAGGGGCACCAGCACAACCAGAGCCAACAGAATCAACAGCAGAAGCTGAAGCAGCGGAGCGAAGCGGGAGCGCACGCTTGAAGCCATGGATCAGAGGCTGGCCCGGAGTTCGGCGTCCGCGGTGTCCCGCTGGGGATGAATGGCGGAACGGCTGGTTCCGGCCACCAAGCGATTGAGCGCATTCACAAAGGCCTGGGCCGCCGCCACCACCACATCGGTATCAGCGGAGTGCCCCGAATAAAGCTCGCCATCGCGGCGCAGTCGAATCGTCACCTCTCCCATGGCATCGATGCCTTCGGTGACCGATTTCACCGAGAACTCCATGAGCTCATTGGGGACCTCCGCTAGGGCATTGAGGGCGCGGCACACGGCATCCACAGGTCCAGTGCCGATCGCTGCCGTGGTCTGCTCGCGGCCTTCCTCATCAGCCAGGGTGACGGTGGCCGTTGGCTGAAGGCTGCTGCCGCAGCTCACCTGCACCAGCTTGAGCTGGTAGCGGGCCTCAGGCTGCTGCACCTGCTCGCTCACGATCGCTTCCAGGTCGCGATCGGTGATCTCCCGCTTGCGATCCGCCAGATCCTTGAAGCGTGCAAAGGCCTCATCGAGATCCTCACGGCTGAGGTCATAACCGAGCTCCTCCAGACGGGCCCGGACGGCACTGCGACCGCTGAGCTTGCCGAGGGAGATGCGGTTATCGCTCAGACCGACGGTGCGCGCATCGACGATCTCGTAGGTGAGCCGGTTCTTGAGCACGCCGTCCTGATGAATGCCCGACTCATGAGCAAAGGCATTGGCACCCACGATCGCCTTATTTGGCTGCACCACCATGCCGGTGAGATTCGAGACCAGGCGCGAGGTTTTGGTGATCTCCTCGGTGCGAACGGCCGTCAGCGGCGTTGGGGAATCCTCAGGGCGACCGAAGAATGGGTTGTAGTAGCGGCGGCGCACATGCAAGGCCATCACAAGCTCTTCCAGGGCCGCATTACCCGCCCGCTCACCGATGCCATTGATGGTGCACTCCAGCTGCCGGGCACCGTTTTTCACTGCCTCCAGGAAGTTGGCCACAGCAAGGCCTAAGTCGTTGTGACCATGCACCGACAAGACCGCCTCATTGATGTTGGGCACGTGCTGATCGATGCCAGCGATCAGCGTCCCGAATTCTGAGGGGGTGGTGTAGCCAACGGTGTCCGGGATGTTGATGGTGCTGGCCCCTGCAGCAATGGCGGCTTCAATCACCTCATACAGGAATTCCGGATCGCTGCGGCCAGCGTCCTCGCAGGAGAACTCCACGTCATCAACGAGGGAGCGGGCGTAAGCAACCATCTCGGGAACGATCGCCAGCACCTCTTTGCGGCTCTTGCGCAGCTTGTGCTCGAGGTGGATGTCGCTCGTTGCAATGAAGGTGTGGATACGACGGCGCGGAGCCGGGGCCACCGCATCGGCGCAGGCTTTGATGTCGCCGCGGGACGCACGGGCGAGGCCGCAGATGATCGGGCCCTGATCACCACCCACCTGCTGGGCGATTCGTTGCACAGCAGCAAAATCACCAGGACTGGCGAAGGGGAAGCCGGCCTCGATCACATCCACACCCAAGCGGGCCAGCTGCTGAGCGATAGCCAGCTTCTCTTCAAGGTTCAGGCTGGCGCCTGGAGACTGCTCACCATCCCGGAGGGTGGTGTCGAAGATCAGTACGCGGCCGGGATCCTTGGCCATGGCAGCAGCCTCGACAGTTGTTAGTCGGAGTGACTATGAGTTAGTCCACTCTAAGCGACTGCTCCCGGCCCTACGACTGAAGTCGCGAGTTGACAGTACATTCAATGGCTCTGGATGGATGGAACGTGGCCGAAGGCGCACTGGCCCTGGTTCTCCACGCCCATCTGCCCTACGTGCGCGCCAACGAGCCCGACTCCCTGGAGGAGGACTGGTTCTTTCAGGCGCTGATCGAGTGCTACCTCCCCCTGCTGGAGGTGCTGGAAGCGGCCGCAGCCGATCCGCTGCAGCAGCCCCGGCTCACCATGGGGCTCTCTCCCACCCTGCTTTCGCTGCTAGCCGATCCCACCCTGCGGCAGCGCTTCCCCGCCTGGATCGGCACACGCCAGCAGCTGCTTGAACAAGCTCCTGCCGACCAGCGCGAGGCTGCTGAGCATCTGAGCGCCTGCTTCAGCCGCCATCTCAAACGCTGGACAGCCTGCGACGGCGATCTGATTCCCCGCTTCGCCACCCTGCAACGGCAGGGCGTTCTCGACCTACTCACCTGCGGAGCCACCCATGGCTATCTGCCGCTCCTGCGGGAACACCCTGAGGCGGTGCGGGCCCAGCTGCGCACTGCGGTTCGCGAACACCAAAGACTGATCGGGGAGCGGGCGGTAGGCATCTGGCTACCGGAGTGCGCCTACTACGAGGGACTGGATCAATGGATGCGTGACGCGGGGCTGCGTTACGCGGTGCTGGACGGCCATGGTCTCCTGCATGCCAAGCCTCGCCCCCGTTACGGGGTGTATGCACCAATCGTGAGCCGGCAGGGGGTGGCCTTCTTCGGGCGCGACAGCGACGCCACCCTGCCGGTGTGGTCAGCACGGGATGGCTATCCAGGCGATCCGGCCTACAGGGAATTTCATCGAGATCTCGGCTGGGATCTGCCCAAGGAGGACCTCACAACCCTCGGGCTGCCGACCGAACGGCCCTTGGGGCTGAAACTCCATCGCGTCAGCGACCTGCAAGCCCCCCTGGATCAGAAGCAGCCCTACCAACCGCTGGAGGCTGAAGGTCGTTGCGCCATCCATGCCAAGCATTACTTACAAGGACGGCGCGCGCAGCTGGAGAACCTGCGAGCCGGCATGGCGATTCCGCCCTTGCTCGTGGCGCCATTTGACGCGGAGTTGTTCGGCCATTGGTGGTTTGAAGGCCCTCGCTTTCTGGGTGAACTATTTCGTCAGGCTCCGAGCGAGGGCGTGAGCTTCAGCACGCTGCGAGGCGTGCTCAGCAGCCAGCCCAATCTCCAACTGTGCGACCCCTGTCCATCGAGCTGGGGCCAGGGGGGCTTCCACGACTACTGGCTCAATCAGAGCAACGCCTGGATCGTGCCGGAGTGGAGTCGGGCCGGGAGGGCGATGGTGGAGCGCTGCAGCCGTGGCGTTGGCAGTGAGGCCGATCTGCGGCTGCTCCACCAGGCGGGCCGAGAGCTGCTGCTGGCCCAGTCATCCGACTGGAGCTTCATCCTGCGGGCCGGCACCACCACCGAACTCGCCAAGGAGAGGATCGAGCGCCACCTTGAGCGCTTCTGGCGGCTGATGGCAGCGATTGATGGGCGTGAAGACCTGCCCGAGCAATGGCTGGAGGAAGTAGAAGCGGAGGATGCCCTTTTCCCCCTGATTCAACCGGCCGATTGGAGGAACGTGGGACGTTGATGCGTCCCAGCCCCCAACACCAACCCCCGCCGCAACTCCCAGGGCGACAGCGCAAACAAACGCAGCATCACCGCCATCAACCTGGGCAAAGGCAACGTATTGGTGAGGAAGCCAAACCACTCCTCGCTTGGCAGTGAAAAGAACGTGGCGAAGTGGGTGCGCAACAAGGCTTCGTTAAAACCCATCAAGCGGCCCAGGCCGAACTGAAAAAGCTGATGGCGCAGCACCAACTCGATTGGCCACAGCGCCTGCCAACCCCGTTGCGCCAAGGCCGCTGAGGCCAGGCTTGGATTGACGATGGCTTCCGCCAAGGCCTGGGCCAGATCAGGCCCCCGCCGCAGCAGCGATCCCACCATGTAACCCGAGGCTGGATGCACCATGCTCGCCGCACCACCAAAGGCCAGCAGCGGCTGGCTCCGGTCTGGCAGCGGCAGGTTCATCGGGAAAAGACAAAACTCCTCATGGATCACCTCGGTGATTTCCACACCGCGCAGATCCAAGCGCTGCTGCAGCCGTTGCTTGAGCACGTCGTAGGGCACCCCCGGTGCCAACGCGAGTGATGTCTCCTCCACGAAGAACACCCCATCGCCCAGATCCATCGCATAGAGGAACGTGGGTGGCTCGCTGCGCTGCTGCTCACTGAGGTGATCACAGCGGTAGTCCATCAACACAAACCGACCCGCCTGGATTGGAGGCTTAGAGAAGCGCCCCACCACGCCGTAGGCCGCCTGGCCCGCCACCGGCCCCTGATCCGGGCGGCGAATGTGGGGCGTGCGCGAGCCGGAGGCATCAATCACCAAGCGCGCCTGCAAGGTGGTGCCCGATGCACAGCTGACGCTGGTGGTGGCACCGGTTGCGTCGACCCGTTCGGCCTTGTCTTGGTGCCACACCACCCCATCAGCCCGCTCCAGCCAATAGCGCTGCAAGGCGGCCCGATCGAACAGGCCGTAGTCGATCCCGTGGGCATGGCTCTGATCCTGAGCCGTTGAGCCGCCTGCGCCGAAATAACTGACGGTGTCGCTCCAGCGGTGCACCAGCAAGTGCTCGAGACCTACTGCTTTGAGTTCATTGGCCCAGATGCCGTAGGTGTTCGGCCAGGGGGCATCCACCGGATCGGGGGCAATGCCCGCAACAGCCACACCGCGTTGGTTCAGTTCCGAGGCGATGCAGAGGGCGGCAGGGCCGCCCCCGAGCACCAACACATCCACCGGTTCAGCCAAGGTCAGCTGTCCTGGGGCTCAGTGCTGGCGGCAGCCTCAGCAGCTTCGTCTTCAGTTTCAGCGTCGGTCGCCTCATCAGACTCGGCTTCCGGCGGCACCAACACGACCTCTGAGAGACGATCGCCCTTATCAAGCCGCTGCAGCCGCACCCCCGTGGCCGCCCGTGACTGCTGGGGAATGGAATCGGCGCTGGTGCGCACAATCACGCCCTTCTCGCTCACCAGCAACACCTCTTCGCCGGCACCAAGCACGCGCAGACCCACCAAGGCATCGGCTTCGGTGCGGAACTTCATCGCCCGCAGGCCCATGCCCGCACGCTTCTGAAGGCGGAATTGGGTGACCGGCACCCGCTTACCCAATCCGGAGGCCGAAGCCACCAGCACCCATGGGCCATCGCTGGCCGCGCCGGCCTCATCATCCTCGGAGTCGTCGTCGCTGCTCTGGGCCACCCGATCGGCCAGCTCCACGGGCAACACGTCCATGCTCACCAGGGCATCACCATCGCGCAGATTCATCGAACGCACACCCCGTGCTGTGCGTCCAAGAGGCCGCAGCTCCTCATCGCTGAGGCGGAAATGGATGGTCATGCCAGCTTTGGAGCCAATCAAGACGCTGTCGCCCGGCACAGCCAGGCGCACCCAGGTGAGTGCATCTCCCTCTTCAAGACCGATCGCGATCAAACCGTTGGAGCGGATGTTGCTGAAGGCAGACAGGCGTGTGCGCTTAATGAAGCCGCCCTGGGTGAGCATCAACAGATCGGTGTCGTCGTTGAACTCCGAGACCGCCAGCAGCGAGGTGATTAATTCCTCGCGCGGGATTGGCAGCAACTGCACCACCGGCGTGCCCTTGGCGGTGCGGCTGCACTGAGGCACCCGATACGCCGGCAGGGCATAGGAGACCCCCCGGTCACTGAACAGCAGCAGGGTGTCGTGATCGTTGCAGCCGATAAACAGCTTCACGGCCTCCTCCCCCTGGCTACGGGTGCCGGCCTTGCCGCGGGTGCCGCGACTGGTGGCTTCAAACTCGCTCACCGGCATGCGCTTGAGGTAGCCGGTTTCGGTGAGCAGCACCACCGAGCGCTCATTGGCGATCAGGTCGATATCTTCCAGCCCACCAGCGAGATCGAGAATCTCCGTGCGGCGCTGAATCGGGTAGCGCTCACGCAGCTGCGTGAGCTCGTCCTGAATGATTCCGAACACTCGCTCGCGACGGCCGAGGATGTCCTTGTAGTCGGCAATTTTGGTGACCAGATCCTCGTGCTCAAGACGGATCTTGTCCGCTTCCAGGGCCGTAAGCCTGCGCAGCTGCATCTGAAGGATGGCGTCAGCCTGGATCTCGCTGAGGCCATGGCGGTCCTGCAGCTGCTGACGAGCCGTGGCCGTATCGGGAGCAGCCCGGATCAGGGCAATGATCGGGTCGAGCTGATCAAGGGCCAGCAGCAAGCCCAGAAGGATGTGGTCGCGCTCTTCGGCTTTACGCAGCAGGTAGCGGGTGCGCCGCTCAATCGTCTCGACCCGGAAGTCGAGGAACACCTGCAGCATCTTGCGCAAGGTGAGCAGGATCGGCTCCCCATTCACCAGCGCCAGCATGTGAGCGCTGAAATTGCTTTGCAGTGGAGTGAGCTTGAACAGGTTATTCAGCACCACCTGCGGGTAGGCATCACGGCGCAGCTCCACCACGATGCGCATGCCATCGCGATCGCTTTCATCGCGGATATCGGAGATGCCCTCCAATTTCTTGTCATTCACCATCTCGGCGATGCGCTCAATCAGCGCCGCCTTGTTGGTTTGGTAAGGCAACTCGGTGATGATCACCGCGTCTCGATCGGGCCGGCCAGGCACCTCCAGTGTTTCGATCGCCGCGACCCCGCGCATCGTCACCGAACCACGGCCACTGAGATAGGTCTCGCGGATGCCGGAGCGGCCCAGGATCTGACCACCGGTGGGGAAATCGGGGCCCGGAATGATCTGCATCAGCGCGTTGTCATCGAGCTCCGGGTTCTCGATCAGCGCCAAGAGTCCGTTGATGAGCTCAACGAGGTTGTGGGGCGGGATGTTGGTCGCCATTCCCACGGCGATGCCGGCTGACCCGTTGAGCAACAGCTGGGGGATCCGGGCTGGCAGCACGGTGGGCTCCTGCTGGGAGCCGTCGAAGTTGTCGGCGAAATCAACCGTTTCCGCCTCGATGTCCTCCAGCAGGCTGTCGGTGGTGAGCGCCTGGAGCCGCGATTCGGTGTAACGCATGGCCGCCGGCGGGTCGTTATCGACCGAACCGAAGTTGCCGTGCCCATCAATGAGGGGCATCGACATCGAGAAGTTCTGGGCCATACGCACTAGAGCGTCGTACACCGCCGTGTCGCCGTGGGGGTGGTACTTACCAAGCACCTCACCCACCACACGGGCGCATTTCCTGTAGGGCCGATCGCTCGTCAGCCCCAGCTCGTACATCGCATAGAGGATGCGTCGATGCACTGGCTTGAGTCCGTCGCGTGCGTCAGGCAGGGCGCGCCCGACGATCACGCTCATCGCGTACTCCAGATAGGAGCGCGACATCTCGTTGCGCAGATCCGTCTGAATGATCCGACCGTCGGATTCTCCGGGACCGCCGCTGCCGGGCCCCACTGGATCCGCCATAAAAGACCTGATTTGCCTGCGATCAGTTTATCGCGAACGGTTCAGACGTCTTGCGTGAGGGATCGCTACGGAATCAGCCGCAAGAGTCGCCACTGCGGGCAGACGCCTTTAAGCTCCCTGCCCGTGAACCAACGCGGCTTCCATGACGACCGACCCCTCCAGCAGCAGCACCCCAGGGGCGGGCATCGAGCAGCCGTTGCAGGACACAGCCGCCGTGCCGAGCGAGCCAGCTCCTTCAAGCACCCCCGAGACAAGCACTGCCAGCGCGAGCGCTGAAGACACGAACCCCACGATCCTGGGCCAAGAGTCGGCAACTGCCACTGAGCCAGCCGCCAGCATCGAAGCAGCTGTCACACCGATACCTCTCGATCCGGCCATTGCCAGCCGCGTCACCGTGCCAGCAGCCATGAGCCCCGACCCTGGCCAGGCCGATCTCGAGAACGGTGAAGGCGGGGAATGGGATCTGCTCAGCGAAAAGCTACGCAGCTGGTGGCAGGAACAGGATCTTGATCATCAATGGCAGCGCCTGCGTCAGCCTCTGCTGCTGGGGGTAGGCCTGGTTGGCTTGATCCTGGTCATGCGGATCTACAGCGGCATCCTTGCGGCAATCGCCACGGTTCCTCTGGCCCCACGCCTGTTCGAACTGGCGGGAGTGAGCTGGTTGGCCTGGTTCTCTGTCACTCGTCTTGTTCGGAGTGATGAGCGGCGCAAGGTGTTCACCGCCGTCAGTGGCCGCTTGCAAGAGTTCCGGGGCGGCGGCAAGGGCTGAGCCCCTTCAACACCGCTTGGTAGCTTGTCTGGATCTTCATTGGCTTGCGGTGAACATTCAGCTCGGTCGCTCCAAGGTTGTCCGCCGGGCCTATGGCATCGACGAGATCGCCCTTGTGCCCGGCGGTCGAACCGTTGATCCCGAGGTCACAGACACCCGCTGGAGCCTGGGGGGCATCGAACGGGAGATTCCGATCATCGCCAGCGCCATGGATGGTGTGGTGGATGTGGACATGGCCGTTCAGCTCTCTCAACTGGGGGCCCTGGGTGTGCTCAACCTTGAGGGTGTTCAGACCCGCTACGAAGACCCGAACGCCGTTCTCGACCGCATTGCAGCGGTAGGCAAGGACGCATTCGTCCCCCTGATGCAGGAGATCTACAGCCAGCCTGTTCAGGAGAGCTTGATCCGCAAGCGCATCCAAGACATCAAAGCCAAAGGTGGCATCGCTGCGGTGAGCGGCACCCCCGTGGCTGCCATGCGATTCGGCAAAGCAATCGCTGAGGCCGGTGCCGACCTTTTCTTCGTGCAGGCCACCGTGGTCTCCACCAACCACATCGGTCCAGAAGGGCAAGACACCCTCGACCTGGAAGCCCTCTGCCGGGACATGGGAGTCCCCGTCGTGATCGGCAACTGCGTCACCTACGACGTGGCCCTTCAGCTGATGCGCGCTGGCGCCGCCGGCGTGATGGTGGGCATCGGCCCCGGAGCCGCCTGCACATCCAGGGGAGTCCTTGGTGTGGGCATCCCCCAGGCGACTGCCGTGGCTGACTGCGCCGCCGCCCGGGAGGACTACCAGCGTGAAAGCGGCCGATACGTTCCGATCATTGCCGATGGCGGCATCGTCACCGGTGGTGACATCTGCAAGTGCATCGCCTGTGGAGCCGATGCCGTGATGATCGGCTCACCGATCGCTCGTGCCGAGGAAGCCCCCGGCCGTGGCTTCCACTGGGGCATGGCCACCCCGAGCCCAGTCCTGCCCCGGGGTACTCGCATCAACGTCGGCAGCACCGGCAGCCTGGAGCGCATCCTGCGGGGTCCCGCGAAACTGGATGATGGCACCCACAACCTGTTGGGATGCCTCAAAACCTCGATGGGAACCCTCGGGGCTCAAACCATCCGCGACATGCAACAGGTGGAGGTCGTCGTTGCCCCCTCCCTGCTCACCGAAGGCAAGGTTTATCAGAAAGCCCAGCAGCTGGGCATGGGCAAATAAGCCAACTCCAAAACCAAGAAAGTCGCAAAATAAGACCCGTGCGACACCATCAAGACAAGCGTTAACCTTGCCCTTGTGGGGGCTCCGGCCCACACACTCCTCACACCCCCCGGCCCGACGCGCTCGGGCTTTTTGTCTTCCCCCGGCGAGCATCACAGTTCGCCTCAGTCACCATCTCGGCACTGAATAAATCCGCTGATGGTTGCTAAGTTTCAGTGAAAATCCAGGTCAGATCGAATGTCCAGCGCTGCTGCCGTCACCGACGCCTCCTTCGAGCAGGACGTGCTCCAGAGCGACGTGCCTGTGCTGGTCGACTTCTGGGCCCCCTGGTGCGGCCCCTGCCGCATGGTGGCTCCGATCGTCGACGAAATCGCCAAGGAATTCGAAGGCAAAATCAAAGTGTTCAAGCTGAACACCGACGAAAATCCAAACGTCGCCAGCCAATACGGCATTCGCAGCATCCCCACGCTGATGGTGTTCAAGGGCGGTCAGAAGGTAGACACCGTGGTCGGCGCCGTTCCCAAGGCGACCCTCTCCGGCACGATCTCCAAGTACCTCTGATCACTTCCCCATCACCTTGAGGATTGGGCTGATTGATTACGGGATGGGGAACCTGCACTCGGTGCAGACCTCATTCGCACGTCTCGATCAGCCGCTAGGGATGGTCCATGACCCAGACAATCTGGCGTCCTGCGATGCGTTGATCCTTCCTGGTGTCGGAGCCTTCGACCCAGCAATGACTCAGCTTGAGCAGACAGGCCTCATCCCCCACCTGCAGCAGTGGCACGCCGAAGCGAAACCGCTGCTGGGAATCTGCCTAGGTCTTCAACTCTTATTTGAACGCAGCGAGGAAGGCAGACGCCCCGGGCTTGGCCTGCTGAAGGGCCATGTGAGGCGGCTTCCGGATGATGCCGGAGAACGCATCCCCCACATGGGCTGGGCACCTCTCCAGGTGTCGCATCCCTGCCCGCTTCTCGGACACGATGACCCAGAGGAATGGATGTATTTCGTTCATTCCTATGCCGCCGCTCCAGAGCAGCCTGAGGTGCTCGCTGCCAGCGCGCCCTTCGGCCGAGGTCAGGCGACGGCCATGGTCTGGAGCGGGCGACTGGGGGCTTGCCAGTTTCATCCTGAAAAATCAGGTGACGCAGGGCAGCGATTGCTTCAACGCTGGCTGCAATGGCTCGAGCGCAGCAGCCCTTGCCAGGCGTGAAAGGAAGCACTGCCAAGGGTGAGCTGCGACTGAGTGGAGGCCGCCGCCTCAAAAGCCCGAAAGGTGACGGCACCCGTCCCACCACAGGCCTTGTGCGGCAGGCGGTGATGAACATGCTGGCCCCAGAGCTCCACGGCTGCCATTGGCTTGACCTCTGCAGCGGCAGTGGCGTGATGGGTTGCGAAGCGATGCTCAGGGGGGCGATGAGGGTGCTCGCTATTGAGAAGAATCCAGGCACTGCAGCAATCTGCCGCGAGAACATGGCGGCCACCGCCACTGGCTTATCGCCCTCACCAAGCCACAGCGTGATTTGTGCCGACCTCAGACGCTGGCTTGGCACAGGGCGACCTGAATCTGACCCTGGATTTGACCTGGTGTATTTCGATCCCCCCTACGCCGCGGGGTTGTATGCGCCAGGTCTGGACTTACTGCTCAGAGGTCAATGGCTCCGCGATGGAGCGCTGGTGATCTGCGAACACGCCATACAAGCAATCCCCGAGCTGCCTCAGGGTTGGCAACTCAGGGACCAGCGGCGCTATGGCAACAGCGGACTGCTGCTGATCAGCCCCCCAGGGCACTGCCCCGGCGGTACTGGTTCCAGGCAGCAACAAACAGACCCACCAGGGTGACGGGGATCAGACCCAGAACGATGCCGCAGAGCAGAGGTTCGATCATGTCGTCGCGACCGATGAAAAGATTGAGCACAATTGTTTCATGGCCAGGCCGCGACCGTGACAGCTCCGTCATCAACTGCTGTAGGGCCCGTGGGGGAGAAGCGGGGCCTGATCGCCGCGCTGGTGAGTGTTGCAGCCATGACCTGCATCGTGCTGACCCTCTGGGTGATGGGCAGCGCAGGACGGGATCCCTACGTGCGGGCCACCCTCCAACTCAGTGGTGATGCCGACCATGGCGGCCAGATCTTCCGAATCAATTGCGCCGGCTGCCATGGCCTGGCAGGCCAAGGGCTGGTGGGCCCGAATCTGCATGGCATCGCCGACCGCCGCAGCGACCCCTCACTGATTCACCAGGTGGTGAGTGGCGCGACGCCACCCATGCCCCGCTTCGAAGTCGAACCTCAAACGATGGCCGATCTGCTCGCCCATCTCAAATCCCTCGAATGAGCCCCACCCAACAACTCTGCGTGGTGCTGGTCGAACCCTCAGGACCGCTCAACGTGGGGAGCGTCGCCAGGCTCTGCGCCAATTTCGGAATCCAAGACCTACGCCTGGTGGCACCTCGCTGCTCCAGCGCTGACCCCGAGGCTCAGCGCATGGCCGTGCACGGTCTGGCGGTGCTCGAGCAGGCTCGCTGTTACCCCGACCTGATCAGTGCCCTGGCGGACTGCCGGCGGGTCGTGGCCACCTGCGGACGGCTCGACCATGGCGAGATTCCCTTGCATCCGCCTGAACAGGTGCTGCCCTGGCTGCTGAACGCTCCGGAAGCAGGGGACGGCGACAGCCCTCGGGCGGCGCTGGTGTTCGGGCGGGAGGATCGGGGCCTCAGCAACGATGAGCTACTGCTCAGCCAGCGGGTGATTCAGTTGCACAGCCACGCCAGCTACCCCTCCCTCAACCTCTCCCATGCCGTTGCGGTGGTGCTCCACGAACTGGAACGCCTACGCCGTGGCAGCGCCCCCAATGACAGCCAGCCCTCACCAGCTGGTCCCAGCGAGCTAGAGCCCTGCCTGAAGGATGCGGAAGCACTGCTTCTGGAGGTTGGCTTTCTCCTGGAGCACACCGCCCATGCACGCATGGCCAAGCTGCGTGGCCTGTTGCAGCGAGCCATGGTCAGGAGCGAGGAGGTTGCTCTCGTCCGCGGCATGGTGCGTCAGCTGCGCTGGGCGATTCACCGGGACCGCTCTTAACCTCGGCAGACCCTTGCAGCCCAACGGTGAGCAGCAGCCGATCCCGTCGCCCAGAAGCTGGCTGGCGCCGCCCCCTCATGCTGCTGGTGCGCCTGATGCTCATGGGCATCGGCCTTGGCGTGATCAGTGGCTCTGCCCTGAAGATGCTCGCCCCCCATGTGTCCCAGGGAGGCACTGGCGCAGGGGCTAGCGGGATGCCCTTACCCGACTGGCTGAACCCCAAGCTCCTCCAGGGGGCGATCAGCACAGGACCCCAGGCCCTTCCAAGCACCACACGCCTCAGCGGCTTCGCCTCCAGCCTCGGTCGTTTCGAAACCAAAACCGAACTCACAGCCCTCAGCCAACGCTGGCAGGAACTGGCTGCCTCCCAGAAGGATTTACAAGTCAGCGCCTTCCTGCTGCTGCTCGATGACGGCCGCTACGCCCAGCTGAATCCCGACACCGCGCTGCCTGCGGCGAGCTCGATTAAAACCCCGATCCTGCTGGTGGCCCTGGAGTTGCTGGATGCTGGCACCCTCAGTTGGAACGAACCCCTCACCCTCACGAAAACCACCGTTGGCGGCGGCGCTGGATGGATGGCCTCCAAACCGATCGGCACCCGTTTCCCCACCCATGAGGTGGCCACAGAAATGATCCGGGTGAGTGACAACAGCGCCACCAACCTGCTGATCGAAAGGGTCGGTGGCAAGGAAGAGCTCAATGCACGCTTCAACGCCCTCGGCCTGAGCGCCACAGCGGTGAACAACTGGCTTCCGGATCTGGAGGGCACCAACACCACCAGCGCCCGTGACCTGGCCCGCTCCATCGCGCTGGTGGACACCGGCGAAACCCTGGGCCCCAGGAGCCGTGATCTGTTCCGAGAGGTAATGGGCACCTCACGGACCAACCGACTGCTGCCTGGAGGCCTGCTGAAAGGCCTGGGGGGCGAACAGGGAGACCCTGACGACAGCCTGATGATCAAGGGCTATCGGGTATTGAACAAAACCGGGGACATCGGCATCGCCTATGCCGACGCGGGACTGATCGAGCTCCCCGATGGCAGCAGAGCCGTTGCTGCATTTGTGGTGAAAGGGCCTTTCAACGACCCCCGCTCCACCGAACTAATCCGCGAGATGGCCGCAGCCATGGCACCGGTGCTGAAGCCCAAACCACCGGTGGTGCGCAAGCCGCCTAAAACAGGAGCGACCGCCAGCACCACGCCATGACGGCCCAACCGCTGATGTCCTTCGCCGCCCTCAGCCGCACGCTCGCCACAGCTGGCGTAGCAGCTGGCGCGGCAGTCGGCATAGCAGCCGGCTTAGCAGTCGGCCCCGCGCTGGCGGGCGAAGACGCCAAGCCGAAGACCGCTGAGATCATCCAGCGCCAGCAGAGCGTTCGCCCCCTGCCTGGACAACTGGATGGGGTGTTGATGGTCAACGACAACAACCCCGAACTGATCACCGGTGAAGGGATCCTGCTTTCAACCTTCCCGGACGCCCCAGGCCTCAATCTGCCTTTGAGCGGTCGCTTTGACCTGTTCAGCCACCACGTGTATGCGGGCAAACCGGAGTCGCTCGATTCCACCCTCTGGCTGGCACTGGTAGCGGAGCCGGCAGGGGATGAGCCTGTGACCCTGGAGCTGCTCGGGGGGAGCACCTCCCTCTCCCAGGCCACCCGCAAGGGGCAAACAGCCGCCCCCTTCCTGCCGCTGCCATCGCTGATGGCGGAAACCAGCAGTCCGATCGCGGCAGGGCCTGGCAGCCGCGTGGCCGGGGATCTGCTCCGAGGCAACCAGGCTCAAGAGCTAACGAGCCGCTGGGAGATCAGTCCCGGAGAAGCCAGCCCTCTGGTGGTGCTGCCAATTCCGGTGGCAGGCCTCGACCCTCTGCTCAATGGCCGCAACCTGCAGCTGCGCCTTCGCAGCTCAGCCCCGGTCTACGTCGCCACCCTGGCGGCCTACGGCGAAGGAGCCTCAGCGCCGCCGGTATCCCACTGGCAGTCATTGCTAGACGCTGGCACGCTCAGCCCTAAAGAGCACCAGCCCACTCCGCGGGGAAGCAAGGGAAAGATCATCTATTCCAGGGTCAGCGGCGTCCAGATCGGCAGCCTCTGGCGGGCCACCCTCAGTGATCCCGGCTCCAACAGCCTGATCGTCCAGGACAAAGCGATCTCCTGGCCGATCAGCAGCCTTGAACGTGGCGATCTCGGCACCGGGCAGGTGCAAACCGCAGAGCTCAAGGTGTTCTCTGAAGGCACCGCCTGGGCCGCCCACGGCAACTACGGC
The DNA here is from genome assembly GCF_004332405.1 of Synechococcus sp. BS56D. NCBI lineage: Bacteria > Bacillati > Cyanobacteriota > Cyanophyceae > Synechococcales > Synechococcaceae > Synechococcus > Synechococcus sp. BS56D. The sequence goes on from NZ_PHQU01000001.1 coordinate 68,997, forward strand.
GTCGAATACGACCTCACCCTGCCGCTACACAATCCCGGGCCCGGAAGCCGCAGGGTCGCGATCGCGCTGGAATCCCCCTTCAAGACCGGCAGCACCAGCAGCAGCCTGCGCTTCAAGACCCCGGCCAGCGGTCCTGTGATGTTCAGAGGACCGGTGGAAGTGAGCGGCTTGGATGGGGCCAACGGACGGCCCCTCGGCCGACGGCGCCTGCATCTGGTGCTGCGACAGGGGCAGGAAGGGCCTGTCCTCGGCCAAGTCACCCTGGCCCCGGGCCAGAGCCGCAAGGTGCGGGTCAGGCTGGTGTATCCGGCTGATGCCACCCCACCGCAGGTGCTCACCGTCCTGCCTGTGAAACAATCCACCTCTGTGCAGCGCGTCAGCCCGTGAGTTCAACCCGGAAGCGCAGGGTTTTCCCCTTCACCGCCGTGATCGGCCAGGAGGAGATGAAACTGGCCCTGCTGCTCAACGTGATCGATCCCCGCATCGGCGGCGTGATGATCATGGGTGACCGCGGCACGGGGAAATCCACCACCATCCGTGCCTTGGCGGATCTACTACCTGGCATCGAGGTGGTAGCCGGCGATCCCTACAACAGCTCGGCCACCGACCCTGACCTCCAGAGCAGCGAGGTGCGCCAGCGCCTGGAGCATGGCGAAAGCCTGACCACCGAAACTCGCCAGGTGCCCATGGTGGACCTGCCCCTCGGGGCCACCGAAGACCGCCTTTGCGGCACCATCGATATCGAAAAGGCACTCAGCGAGGGTGTGCGCGCCTTCGAGCCTGGACTGCTGGCCAAAGCCAATCGCGGCCTGCTCTACGTCGATGAGGTGAACCTTCTCGACGATCACCTAGTGGACGTTCTGCTCGATTCAGCTGCCTCCGGCTGGAACACGGTGGAACGGGAAGGGGTGTCGGTCCGCCACCCAGCCCGCTTCGTGTTGATCGGTTCTGGCAACCCTGAGGAGGGTGAACTACGCCCGCAGCTGCTCGACCGCTTTGGCATGAGCGTGGAGGTGCGCACGGTGCGCGACCCAGAGCTGCGCGTGCAGGTGGTCGATCAGCGCACGGCCTTCGACAGCGACCCCGAGGGCTTTAGCTCCGCGGTGGAAACTAACCAGAACGCTTTGCAGCAAAGGGTTGTTGAAGCGCAGAATCGCTTACCCCAGGTGCAGATCGACGACGACCTGCGCCTGCGCATCTCGGCCATCTGCGGTGAGCTGGATGTCGATGGCCTGCGGGGTGACATCGTCACGAACCGGGCGGCGAGGGCCCTTGCGGCATTCGAAGGCCGTACGGAAGTCAGTGAAGACGACGTGGCCCGAGTGGCCTCCTGCTGCCTGCGTCACCGCCTGCGCAAGGACCCGCTCGAGCAAGTGGATTCCGGCGACAGGGTGGTGAAGGTGTTCTGCAAGGTGTTTGAGCGCGGTGAAGGCAGCGATCGCGGCGCCTTCGAGCTGGCCCTGGCAGCCTGAACGGAACCGTCGTCCGACCGATGCGGATCCTCGGTCTTGATCCTGGCCTCGCCCGAGTGGGTTACGGCCTGATCGAGGTCACGGCCCGCTCAGGCCAGGTGCCGGGTCAGCAGCGCATGCTCGACTGCGGCATGATCCGCACCGATCCAGGTCGCTCCGAAGGCGAGCGCATGGTGGAGATCGCCCATGACTTGCGCCTGCTGATCCGCAGCTGGAAACCGGATCTGGCAGCCGTGGAGAAGTTTTTTTTCTACCGCTCCAGCACCACGATTTCGGTGGTGCAAGCCCGCGGTGTCTTGATGATGACTCTGGCCCGCTTCCGGATTCCTGCTGTGGAGTTTCCGCCGATGCAGATCAAGCAGGCCCTCACCGGTCATGGCCATGCCGACAAGGATGAAGTGCTCGAGGCGGTGATGCGCGAACTCGATCTGAGCGAGCCGCCGCGGCCCGACGATGCCGCCGATGCCCTGGCGGTGGCGCTCACCGGTTGGTTCCAGCAATGAGCAACAACCCTGACCAAGGCGGGATCGAGGCATCGGCCCCTGATCGGTCGCTGGAGCTGCTGCCATGAACGGGAGAACTGCGGCTGAAGACAAAGCAGCGCTACGCCAGCAACTGCGGGGACTGCGGCGCGCTGCCCTGACCCAGCAGGGCGATCTTGAGGAGCGGATCCGCCAACAGGTGCAACGGGAGATCGAACGCCGCGAGCACCTGGGACTCCTTCCGGGAGCGGTGGGGCTCTTCTGGCCCCTGGAGGGGGAGGTGGACCTACGGCCGCTGCGGTTCTGTGTGAGTCGCGCGGCCGCGCTGCCCCACGCCGATGGCCAAGGACGCCTGGAGTATCGCCGCTGGGAGAGCGGCCCCCTGGCACGCGACGGTTGCGGCATCCCTGCCCCGGTCGGAACGACTGCGCTAAAGGCGCAGCAGCTGAGCCTGCTGCTCGTTCCCGCCCTGGCGATCGATGAAGCGGGCACCCGCTTGGGCTATGGCGGCGGGTACTACGACCGACTGCGCGCCCAAGCCGACTGGGGAGCGATTCCTGCCTTGGTGGTGCTCCCTGAGGCCTGCGTCCACGAACAGCCACTGCCACGAGAGGCCTGGGATCAGCCCTTTGATGGCTGGGTCTGCGAAAGCGGCTGCAGGCTCCTTACAAGCTGTTGAGCAGAGGCACCCTGATTCGGTCAGTGCCGATCCTGTTTGACAGGATGTGCGCAGTGCATGCATCCGTTGTGTCTCAGGCCAGCCCAATCAGCCCTGCCCAGAGACTGCAGCAGCATGGTCAGGAGGCACCGACCCTCGCGCAGCAGGTGATTGCCCGTGAGTTGGCCGGCCGTCGCGAAGGGAGTCAGGCGCTGGAGATGATGCTGCAGGCAATGGGTTCGATGGTTCAGACACCAAAGGCCAACGTGGCCAGGCGTTGGTCCTCCGGTCGCTAGGCACGGCTAGCCAAGGGCTGTTGGATCCCACAGGATGGGGGCCTCCTTAGCCGCGATTCATGGCCTCCCTGCTGCGCATCAGCCCGCTTCTGGCTCTCGGACTGGCCGCTGTGAATATGGCCGTGCCTCGCCAGGCCGCGGCCCACGCGATTGAAAGCAGCCTGCACTATCTGAACGGATCGCTCGAACTGAGCAGCAGTTTTTCGAGCGGTGAGCCTGCCAAGGATGCCGTCGTGCGGCTGCTGAAGGCTGATGGCAGCCCTGGTCAGGAGCTGGGCCGGATGGGGGAGGACGGACGCCTGGCGTTGACCCTCCCCCCCGATCTGCGGAACGGCCGGGTGGATCTGCAGGTGGATGGCGGCCCTGGCCACCGCGACTACCTGGAACTGCCGGTCCGCAATGGCCAGGTGCAGCTGGATCAGGTGAGCGAACAGCCCCATAGGCACCAGGGACTGTTCCAGTGGGCTGGCATCACGGCCCTACTGGGTAGCGCCGGCCTGGTCGTTAGTGTGCGTCGCTCACGCCGCAGCTCATAAGGCATGAACGGGAAGGAGAGCAGCGAAAGCCGATACGGCAGCGCAAGCCTGGACAAACTGGCAGAACGGCTAAGTGGCACGCCAGACCCACGCAAGCGTTACGAATACGTGCTATGGCTCGCCAAAAAGCTGCCAGACATGCCCCCGGAGCTGCAAACCGACGACCGCAAGGTGCAGGGCTGCGTCTCCCAGGTGTTCATCGATGCCCAGCTTGATGACGGACGCGTCCTCTGGCAGGGGGCTTCCGATGCCCTGATCACCAAGGGATTGCTCGCCCTCCTGATTCAAGGACTCAGCGGCCTCACCCCGCAGCAGGTGCAGGCGGTCGATCCAGCCTTCATCGCCGCCACGGGACTCCAGGCCAGCCTCACCCCATCCAGGGCCAACGGCTTCCTCAACATCCTGCGCATGATGCAGGCCCAAGCACGACAGCTCGAGACAGGGAGCGCCCCCTCCACTTCATAGAGTCGTTGGATCGATAAACGGATCGGACACATCCCCATGGCGACAAGGATCGGCATTGGCCTGTTGGGCCTGGGCACCGTGGGTGGCGGCGTAGCCGAGATCCTGCAGACCCCTGATGGTCGCCATCCACTGGTCGCTGATCTTGACCTGGTGCGCGTGGCCGTGCGCGACCTCAATCGCCCACGCCCCGTGGAGCTACCAGCCGATTGCCTGACCACCAACCCCGAGGCGGTGGTCGATGACCCCAATGTCCATGTGGTGGTGGAGGTCATGGGTGGGATTGAACCGGCCCGCACCCTGATCATGCGAGCGATCGCTGCCGGCAAGTCGGTGGTCACCGCCAACAAGGCCGTGATCGCACGTCACGGCGAGGAGATCGCAGCAGCAGCAGCCTCTGCAGGGGTCTACGTGCTGATCGAAGCAGCCGTGGGCGGTGGCATTCCGATCATCGAACCGCTCAAGCAATCCCTCGGCGGCAACCGCATTCAGAGGGTGAGCGGCATCATCAATGGCACCACCAATTACATCCTTAGCCGCATGGCCCAGGAGGGGGCCGACTACGACGCCGTGCTTCGCGATGCCCAGGAGCTGGGCTACGCCGAAGCCGACCCGGCTGCCGACGTGGATGGCCTGGATGCCGCCGACAAGATCGCAATCCTGGCTGGCCTGGCCTTCGGCGGTCCGATCCCCCGTGCCGGAATCCCCACCGATGGCATCAGCAGCCTGCAGAGTCGTGACGTGGACTACGCCACCCAGCTCGACTACGGCGTCAAACTCCTGGCCGTTGCCGAGCGCGCTGACAACACAGACACTGAAAACGCAGACCGTGATGGAGGCCCCTCTCTCCCGCTAGCCGTTCGGGTGCAGCCAACCCTGGTCCCCCTGGATCACCCCCTGGCCGGGGTGCACGGTGTCAACAACGCCATCCTCGTGGAGGGGGATCCAATCGGGCGCGTGATGTTCTACGGCCCCGGAGCAGGCGCCGGCCCCACCGCCTCCGCCGTGGTGGCCGACATCCTCAACATCGCCGGCATCCAACAGCTCAACGACACCGATGGCCAGCTCGATCCTCTACTGGCTGCCAGCAGCTGGCGTGCTTGCCACCTGGTGGAGAGCAGCGCGATCCGGCAACGCAATTATCTGCGTTTCCACACCGACGACACCCCCGGGGTGATTGGCCAAATCGGCACAAGCTTCGGCGATCACGGTGTTTCGATTCAATCGATCGTGCAATTCGATGCCAGCGATGCAGGCGCCGAGATCGTTGTAATTACGCACGAAGTGAGCAACGGCAACCTCGACAAGGCCCTTGCCGCGATCACGGCACGACCGGAGATCCGGGGGATCGCCGCCCGCCTGGGCTGTCTCTGAGCGATTCCTGACCGTTGCCGCCGACACTGGCAGCCACCCCCCTGCATGGGGCAGAGTCGTAAGAACCATCACAGGACAGATCTGCATTTGCCGATCTGTGCTCTATCCGGTTCATGCCGAACGATTCGATCCACGCCCCGGGGCAACGCTGCATCGCGAACGCGTCGCACTCCACCATGGATCTTCAGCAGGGTGACTGCATTCGGATCGACAACACCAACGATCTCTTCCAGGTCATCAGCATCGACGGAGACCACAACCGCTGCTGGGTCCGCCGCTGGCCCCTCCAGCCCAAGGGTGGCTCTGGCGTCTTCGAAATTTCCCTGCAACAGATCACCCGTCCCGAGCCGGCTCTGCCCCACAGCCAGGCTCGGCGCCCTTGAATGGCTGGCAGCTGAAGATCAATCGCCGTGCAGCAGCCGTGCCGCCCTTCCCGCTCCGGCTGGATGGCTGCGTCCCTGCTGCTCGTCCTTGGCTGCAGCCAGCTGGCCTGCCAGCAGCAACGCAGCAGTGATCGACTGACGGTGGCGAGCGCTGGACGCATCGTGTCCCTCGACCCAGCCCAGGCAAGCACCACGGGCACCCTCCAACTGCTCAGCGCCCTCGGTGACACTCTCTACCGCCGCTCAGAGAACGGGACGCTGACCCCCCAGCTGGCTGCAGCCCAACCCCAGCTCAGCGATGGGGGGCGCACGGTGGAGATCCCGCTCCGCCGGGATGTGTTGTTCCACGACGGCAGCCGCTTCGATGCCGATGCCATGGCCTTCAGCCTGCGTCGTTTTCTGCGCATCGGCACCCAGAGTTATGTGGTGGGGGATCGGATCGAGAGCATCGAAACGCCAACCCCCTTTCTGCTCAGATTGCGGCTGAGCCGTCCCTCGAGCTCACTAGAAAGCCTGCTCACCTCCCCATACCTGACGCCGGTCTCCCCGAAGGCGTACGCCGACCATCGCGATCGCTTTCTCAATGACCGCTTCATCGGCACGGGCCCCTACAAACTCACGCGCTTCAACGCCACTCAGCAGCGCCTCACGCCCTTTCCTGAGTATTGGGGCGAGGCACCTAGCAATGGCGGACTTGACCTGGTCAACCTCAGCAATTCCACGGCTCTGTTCGGGGCCCTGCGCAGTGGCGAAGTGGATGTGCTGCTTTCCGATTCCATCGATGAAGACCAGCGTTTGGCCCTCGATCGGCGCGCCAAACAGGGACTGCTGCTGGAGAGCAGCGGCCCCGCTCTGACCATCGGCTACGTCACTCTGCTCAGCAATGCCCCACCGCTGCATAACCAGCTGGTACGCAGGGCTCTCGCCCACAGCCTCGACCGGGACCTGATCAGTCGCAGGGTGAGCCACGGACAACGCCAGCCCCTCCGCTCTCTGATTCCTCCGGCCCTTCGAGGGGGCGCAAGCGAACCCTGGCCCACCTATGCCCCGGCGACAGCACGCCGGTTGCTGCAACAGGCTGGCTACTGCCAGGGCAAGCCCCTCAACGTGCCCTTCACCTACCGCTCGAATGTGCCTTCCGACCGGCTGATGGCCCTCACCTGGCAGGCCCAGCTGAGGCGGGATCTGCAGGACTGCATCAAGCTCAACCTGGAGGGCGTGGAGTCGACCACGGTCTACCGTCAGCTCGGTGAAGGGGCGTTCAAAGCGGTGATGCTCGACTGGGGAGGCACCTACCCCGACCCGGAGGCGTTCCTGGTGCCCCTGCTCAGCTGCAACAAGTCGCAGGGCTCGCTTTGCGAAGCAGGCGAGGCCGTGAGCAGCGGCAGCTTCTGGACCCGCCCTGGCCTCGAGCTAGCCCTGCGTCGTAGCGACAGTCTCCTGGGCCAGCAGCGTCTGCAACAACTGGCACGGGTGGATGCCATGGCTGCTCAGGGAGCGGCCTACCTACCTGTTTGGCTGGTGACGCCAAAGGCCTGGGCCCAGACCGATCTAGACAGACCCCGGTTCGATGGAAGCGGATTGCTACAGCTCTCCCAACTCAAGAAGCGCTCCGCTCAGGCGAGGGGACTCTGATGGCACGGGGTCGTGAGCTACTGCGCTACTGCGCCACACGCCTCGCCCTGGCGCCTCTCATGCTCTGGCTGATCGCCAGTCTGGTGTTTCTGCTGCTGCGAGTTGCCCCTGGCGATCCTGTCGATGCTGTGCTCGGCAGTCGAGCCCCAGCGGCAGCCAAGGCCTTGCTCCGCCAACGCTTGGGGCTCGACCTACCCCTCAGCCATCAATACCTCGACTTTCTTCAAGGTCTCCTCCACGGCGACCTGGGCCAGGCGCTGATCAACCAGGAACCAGTGGGGCAGATCATTGCCAAGGCGCTGCCCGCCAGCCTGGAACTCAGTCTCACCGCCCTACTGATCGCGGCCGTGAGCGGCCTGGCCGTTGGCTTCAGCGGCATTGCCCGCCCCGAGGGGAAGCTCGATCTCGCCGGACGCTTTTACGGGATCGGCACCTATGCACTTCCACCCTTCTGGGTGGCGATGCTGGTGCAGCTGCTATTTGCCGTGATCTTGGGATGGCTGCCGGTGGGCGGCCGCTTCCCCCCAAGCCTTGTGCCACCGAGCGGCAGCGGTTTTCTGATCCTCGACAGTCTCAGCAGTGGCAATTGGGCAGCGCTGCAAGGCGCCCTGCGCCACCTGGTGTTACCCGCCTGCACCCTGGGGTTGTTGCTCAGTGGCGTGTTCACCAACGCCCTGCGCCTGAACCTGCGCCGTGCCCTTCGCTCCGATTACGTGGAAGCGGCCCGCAGTCGCGGGCTGAGCGAAGCACAGGTGGTGCTGCGGCACGCCCTGCCCAATGCCCTCTTGCCCGTCCTCACCATCGCCGGAATCACTGTGGCCTCGCTGATCGGTGGCGCCCTACTGATCGAAGTGACCTTCTCTTGGCCGGGGATCGCCCTGCGTTTGCAGGAAAGCATCAACCAGCGCGATTACCCGGTGGTGCAAGGGATTGTGGTGGTCGTGGCTGCCCTGGTGGTGATGGTGAGCGTGCTGGTGGATCTTCTGGTGGCGCTGCTGGATCCGAGGGTTCGCTACTGAGCGAGCAAACGGGCTGCACCACCGCGATCGAGTCGATGCAGATGCAGCTCACCAATCCGGCGATGCAGGACCCTGGACTCTGCTGGCGGCGCTGAGGGCAACGCTGGTCCCTCCAGCTGATCGAGAAAGCTGATGATCTCCGCTTCCAGAAGGGCCTGCACCTGAAGCGGCTGCACCCCCACCAGCTCTTCCCCGAGCTGGAACAGATCCTCACCCCGGCCACCTCCAGCCTGACCCTCCACCCGCACCGGTGAGAAGTGGCTCGCTCCCTGCACGAGCACAGCGCGACTGGCGGGGTGGGGAGACACGGCGAGCATCAACCCCAGCTGCTCGCTCTGGGGAGGGGTAATCAGATCGAGGGTGCCCCCGGTAAACAGCACAGGCACCGCCACATCAATGGGGCGATCCCGGGGCCAGAGCAGACTCCCGAAACTGTTCATACCGATCACCCCCACCAGCTCCCTGGGAGGGGTCAGCTGGGGGAGACGCACATCCTCCACTTGGCACTGGAGCAAACGGGAAAGATTGCCAAGGGGCAAACCATCCAGGGCCACGGCACAACGACGCTGCAACCCTGGCTGGGGTTGCGCCCCGGCAGCCAGCAGGGCGGTGAGGGCACCAAGGGAGTGACCACCTAGGACCAACTGCTGACCGGGCAACTGAAGGCTCCCCTCCCGGCGTGCCATGAGCACGGCCTCGAGGTCCCGGAGCCGATCCGGCAACACCTCAGCGCCCGGTGGAGAACGACGGCCATCGAGCAGCGCCTGCACGGCGTCGGCGTCGCTGCCGGGATGCTCCAGCACCAGCACCGGCCAGCCACGGGCACTGAGATCACGGCCGAGCCAACGGAAATGGTCAGGGCTGCCACCCAACCCCGGCATCCACACCAACCAGGACTGTCGTTGGGGCGCACCAGGACTGGCAGGCCAGATCTGCAACCTGAGCGGACGGGAGCGGTGGGGCACCGTGAGCAGCTGGAGTTCGGGATCGGGAGCCTGGCCAGCCGCCAGGGCACTGCCCCCGTCAATGGTTCCGACGTCGCTAACTCGCTCTTCGGCCTGCTCCACAGACTCGCTGGAGAGACGTCGGACGAGCTGCTGCTGACGCTCCAGCTGCTGACGCCACTGGCTGGCCACCTGCAGCAGAGCATCGAGGTCAAGCTGCACCCGCTCGGCGGGCAGCGCCTCAAGCAGATCAAGACTGCTGACCTGCTCCTGACGCTCCAGGAGCATCTCCAGAGTCGTCAGGACAGTGATGCCCTGGCTGTCTTCATCAACACGGACGATGTCGGCCACTTCATCGAGCAGGCGACGGCCGGCCCAACTGCCGAGCATCTGACGGGCCATGCTCCGGTCATTGATCAAGGGGGCCTTCAGCAGGGCCAGAACGCCTTCACGGCTCTCAGGTTCCAGCAGGTTCAGCCAGATCGCCAGTTCACTCGTACTGCGCCCGTTAGCCCGCACCCAGGCCACCAGATCAGTGATCTGAAAGGGTATCGACATACCGTCGAGCTGCACTTGCAGCTGCTCCGCGGCGCGTAGCGGACGCAGGAACGTCGGGGAAAGCAGCAGACTGGCCAGCAGTCCAACGCCCAACCACTGTTGAGGAAATCGTCCTGTTGAGCGTCGTCGCAAGGCCAAGGCCCTTGAACTGGTGGCACCAGTTTCCCGCAGCACTGCAGGAACTGGCAGTGATTCGCTGGATCGCCTCGCTCGGGGCTGGTGGCGTGATTTACATGACACCGATCATTTTTCACCAGGTGGACCTCTCGGCCAGCCAGGTGGGACAGGGGCTTGCGGCTTCCGCCCTGATCGGAACCGTGGCCAGACTCCTCAGCGGACTCATGCTCGACCGCGGGCTGAGCTGCTCCTGGCCGGTGAGGGCCGCAGCAGTGCTGGCCCTGATCGCCGATCTGGTACTGCTGCAGGCCCACGGATTTGAGGGCTACGTGAGTGGCCAGCTGTTAATCGGCGTTGCCGCGGGGTTCTACTTCCCAGCGATCGAACTGGCCGTCCCACTCAGCACAGGCTCCTTCCCCTCCAGCCGGGGCTACGCCCTGGCCCGCAGTGCTGACGCCCTTGGGGTGGCGATGGGTGCCCTGACGGGAGCAGTGCTTGCCGGCCTGGGCCTGATCCGAGGTGTGTTTCTGGTGGAAGCGGCCGCGGTGCTGGCGATGCTGACCCTGCTGGCCTGGAGACCTCTCCCCGATGGTCGTGATGCCCTGCTGCATCCCCAGGGCACTGAGAAGCCTCTCCTCAAGGAGCCGGCCGCCAGCGCCGGTGGACGCTGGCTTCTGCCCCTGCTGCCGGTGCTCGCCTTGAGCATCGTGGCCACAGGCATGATCGCCCTGATGCAAAGCGCTCTGCCCCTCGACCTGGTGCGCGGTGGTCTGGAGCGCCCCGCCCTGAGCGAAGCCTGGAGCGGCGGATTGATTGCCCTTCAGCTGAGCCTGCTGGTGGTGCTGCAGTGGCCGGTCGGCAACTGGGTGGCGCGCCGCAGCCTCCGTTTCGGGCTGGGCCTTGGCCTCGTGAGCTTTGCGGTGGGCTGCTTACTGCTGGCTGGCTCCGCGCTATGGAGCGGTGGCGTCAGCCTGATCCCCCTGGCGGTGCTTCCCGTCGCCTTCGGTGAAGCAGCCTTTCTGCCGACAGCGGCCGAAGCAATGGTTGAAGAAACGCCATTGCAGCATCGCGGCCTGGCGATGGCCCTCTTCTCCCAGTGCTTCGCGATCAGCGCCACCGGTGCCCCTCTCATCGCCGGCACCCTGCTCGACTCCCAAGGGCACGGCCTGGTGCTCTGGCTCCTCATGGCCCTGATCTGCGTCTGCAGCACCCCGCTGCTCAAGAGCGTCAGGCCGCGCTATACAGCGGGTCTGGCGGCGATTCCTCTGCCCCTGGAGACCGATGAGCAAAGCCCGGGAACTGCTGCGCTCCGTGCGCAACATGACCATCCTTCGGGAGCTGGCCCGGACGGATGGGGGGCTGGACAGCGTCGCTGATCTGGTCGACAACTTCATCGACAGCCAAGCGATGGAGCTCTGCATCGAACGCTTCAGGGCCCTGCCGGGCGGTCGCGAACTCCTCGAACAGCGCTACCCACCCTTTCAGCCGGACTTGGACGCCCTGGAGCGGTTGCCGGAAGGCAGTCTTGGTCGCGCCTATGCCGGCATGATCCGGCGGCTCAACTACGACCCGGAGTTCTTCCGACCGCGGGACACGAGCACAGAAGCGCTCTGGCTGACCCAGCGGATCGCGACCACCCACGATCTGCATCACGTGGTGGCAGGTTTCAACACTGAAGCTGCAGGCGAATCCGGGGTTCTGGCGATCACCGCCACCCAGATCGGCTTCCCGGCCTTCGTGCTTCTCAACCTGCTTTCGGGCTTCCGAGCCTTCCGCCTCCAGCCCAAAGAGCTGGAAAGCATCAGCGGTGCGATCGCCCATGGCAGCCGCATCGGCCTCGAGGCAGCCCCTCTGGTGACCCAGAAATGGGAGGAAGGCTGGGACAAACCTCTTCAGCAATGGCGTGAAGACTTAGGCCTCCGAATTGCTGAGGGAGAGCCCTTCAGCGCCGTCTACTGAATCACCGAGGGCGACGAGCCACGCTGAAGGCGATGGCGCAACTTGGCTTGCAGCACAAAGACCGCTGGCACCAGGGTGACCAAATTGGCAGCGATCACCGGCCCATTGCCCGTCAGCAGCCCGAAGAGCGCCCAGGTGGCCAGCCCAAGGGTGAACAGGCCGTACATCGACAGAGAGATCGAGCGAGTGTCATTACTGCGCAAGGTTTTGAGCGCCTGCGGAAAAAAACTGAAGGTGGTGAGCAGCGCCGCCAGATAACCGATCGCGTCAACAGACATGCCAAATGAGCCACAGGGCTCCATACAGTTCCGCCAGTCTTGTCTCAATGAGGACGCACGTCATGGCCATTCGACGCTGCCAGGGGCTGCTCAGCGCCGCAGGCCTCAGCCTGACGCTGGCCGTCCCACTTCCGTCCGCAGTCTTTGCTGGCGAGAGTCCCCAGGAGATCCGGAAAGCCCTGGTAGGTCTGGCCGCCTATGCGGGTTGCAAGGAGCGCCATGCCGGCTACAGCGCCGAACGCGCCCAGCGCATCATCAGCAGCGGCATCGCCAACAACGGTTGGCAGTCACAGGCCGACTGGCTCCGCTCCCCTCAGGCTCTGCGCGTGGTGGCCATCACCACCGACGCCATGAACAAAAGCTGCGATGACTTTGATCAGAACAGCAAAGATTTCGTGCCGGCGATGCAGGCGATCGACGCCCTATGAGGCAATCGGCAGGGAGACCCGGTGAAGCGCTAGGGGTTCAGACATTAAAGAGAAACTCCATCACATCCCCTTCCGCCACCACATAGTCCTTCCCTTCACTCCGTAGCCAGCCCTTGTTGCGGGCTTCAGCCAGCGAACCGGCCTCCAGCAGCTTCTCCCAGCCAATCGTCTGCGCCCGAATGAAGCCCCGCTCGAAATCGGTATGGATCACCCCGGCGGCCTGGGGAGCGGTCATGCCCGCACGGAAGGTCCAGGCACGGGTCTCCTTCTCACCCGTCGTGAAGTAGGTGCGCAGACCCAGCAATCGGTAGGTGGCCCGGATCAGGCTCTGCAACCCGCCTTCGCTCACTCCGAGCCCCTCGAGGTAATCGCTGCGCTCCTCATCCCCGAGCTCAATCAGCTCGGCTTCCACCTGGGCAGAGATGCGTACGGTTTCTGCACCCTCCTGCTGGGCCAACGCCACCACCTCCTCGCAGAAACTGTTCCCCGCGGAAAGGTCGTCTTCACTCACATTGGTGGCATAAATAATCGGCTTAGCGGTGAGCAGACCCAGGGGCTTGATCATGGCGGCCTCCTCATCGCTCAGCGGCACGCTGCGTGCGGCTCCCCCCTGCTCGAGCACCTCTTGGATCCGTTCCAGAGCGGCGTCTTCCACCTGCGCCTCTGGACTGGTGCGCATCTGCTTCTTGAGCCGTTCGCGGCGCTTCTCGATCTGGGACAGATCAGCCAGCCCCAACTCCAGGTTGATCACCTCCGCATCCCTGGCCGGCCCCACGGAACCCGATACATGAATGACATCGTCATCCTCGAAGCAGCGGACCACATGCACAATCGCGTCCACTTCGCGGATGTTGGCGAGGAACTTGTTGCCCAGGCCCTCACCCTGGCTGGCTCCCTTCACCAAACCGGCGATGTCGACGAACTCCATCCGGGTGGGAATCAACTCCTTGCTGCTGCTCAGATCTGACAGTTGCTGCAAGCGTGGATCAGGCACCGCAACAGTGCCCACGTTGGGTTCGATCGTGCAGAAGGGAAAATTGGCAGCCTGCGCCTGCGCATTGGCGACCAACGCGTTGAACAGGGTGGACTTGCCGACATTGGGCAGCCCGACGATTCCGGCTTTAAGCATGGGCGGGAATCTACCTGCGGCCCACAGCGGACCACTGCTGTTCAGAGAACAGTCACCCCAACAACACGCGCGCAGACCACAGCAAGACCGCCAGCCAGCGAGACTGGTCGCAATTGCGTCTGTGGGGCATGGCCACCACCAACCGCCCGCCCCGCACTTCACCTCAGGAGCTGGGTTTGCCTCTTCTCAGCCCACTCAGTGGCCTTCAACGCCATCGACGCCGCACCGTTGCCGTGATCGCAGGGGTGGTGCTGATTGCCGGTGGCGCCAGCATCTGGACCCTGGGTCCCGGCCGCAACCGAACCCGAAACCTCACGCCTTACACGGTGAGTGCCGAACGAGGCTCGTTACCCGGGGTGGTCACCGCCAGTGGCGAACTGGAGGCGGTACGTCGCGTGAATGTGAGCCCCAAGCAGCAAGGGCGCCTGGAAGCGCTTTTCGTGGAAGAAGGCGACTCGGTCAAACAAGGCCAAGTACTCGCCCGCATGGACAGCGGCGACTACCGCGACCGGCTCGACGAGTTAATGGCCCTCGAACGCCAGGCCAAGGCTGATTACGACGCCAAAGCCGCGGATTATGCGCGCCAGCAATCGCTTTTTGCCAGCGGTGCCATCAGCCGTGCGGACGTGGACGACATCCGAGCGGCTTACCTCTCCAGCAAGGCGGCCCTGGCTGCTGCACGAGAGCGAATCCAACAACGCCAGGTGGAGGGTGGAGAGCTCCTGATCCGCGCCCCTTTCAGCGGCGTAATCACCCAGCGTTATGCCGAGCCCGGCGCCTTCGTCACCCCCACCACAACCGCCTCCGCAACCGCCGGCGCGACCAGCTCCTCAATCGTTGAGCTCTCCCAGGGGCTCGAAGTGGCCGCGAAGGTGCCAGAAAGCGATATCGGTCGCATCCGGATCGGCCAGGACGCCATCGTGCGTGTGGATGCATTCCCCGATCAGCGGTTCAACGCACGGGTGCGCGACATTGCACCTCGCGCCGAAAAACTCGACAACGTCATCTCCTTCGAAGTGGAGCTCGATCTCCTCAACCCACCTCCCCGACTGCGGATCGGGATGACAGCAGATGTGGACTTCCAGACTGGCCGCACGGCGATCAGCACCCTGGTGCCCACGGTGGCCATCGTGACCGAGAACGGCAAGCCGGGTGTGTTGCTCGTCGGCAAAAACGATCAGCCCCAATTTCAAGCGGTAGAGCTCGGTGCGAGCAGCGGCAGCCAAACGGCCATTCTCAATGGCGTTCAACCGGGATCCAAGGTGTTCATCGATCTGCCCCCCTGGGCCAAAAAGCGCGACTGACGGCGACAATGCCCCTTCTTGCCCCTGCCCGAGCACACCGTGACATCTGAGGGAAAGGATCGACCGCTGCTGCTTCTGGTGGACGGCCATTCCCTGGCCTTCCGAAGCTTCTACGCCTTCACCAAGGGTGGTGAGGGTGGTCTTGCCACCAAAGATGGACTGCCCACCAGCGTCACCTACGGCTTCCTCAAAGCCCTCCTGGACAACTGCAAGGGGTTAAAACCCACGGGCGTGGCGATTGCCTTCGACACGGCTGAACCCACGTTTCGCCATGTGGCAGACGCCAACTACAAGGCGCACCGGGATGTGGCCCCCGACGTGTTCTTCCAGGATCTGGAGCAGCTGCAGGTGATCCTGCGCGAACAGTTGCGTCTGCCCCTTTGCCTGGCCCCGGGCTACGAGGCCGATGACGTGCTCGGCACCCTGGCGAATCGCGCCGCAGGCGATGGCTGGCGCGTGCGAATCCTCAGCGGCGACCGAGACCTGTTCCAGCTGGTGGATGACCAGCGCGACATCGCAGTGCTCTACATGGGCGGTGGCCCCTATGCCAAAAACAGCGGCCCCACGTTGATCGACGAAGCCGGCGTGGAGGCGAAGCTGGGCGTGCATCCTACCTCCGTGGTGGACCTGAAGGCCCTCACAGGCGATAGCTCCGACAACATCCCCGGAGTGAAGGGCGTCGGCCCCAAGACAGCCATCAATCTGCTCAAGGAAAACGGCGACCTCGATGGCGTCTACCGGGTGCTGGAGGAAGTGGAGGCCGAAGGGGCGAAAGCCAGCCGAGGTGCCATCAAGGGTGCCCTGAAGGGCAAGCTCAGCGCCGATCGCGACAACGCTTACCTCTCGCGCAAACTGGCGGAGATCCTTGTGGACATTCCCCTGCCAGAGGATCCTGAGCTCGATCTGGGCACGGTGGATGCCGAAACTCTCACCACCCGCCTGAAAGAGCTTGAGCTCAACAGCCTGGTCCGCCAGGTGCCCACTTTCGTGGCGACCTTCTCAAGCGGCGGCCTGACGGCGAATGGCCATCTGCTGGAGACAACGGAGCATTCCTCAAAACCCTCCGTCAACTCCAGCCCCCCAGTCGACACAGTGCCCGACAGCAACACGGCTGCGGCTGTCGACGGAGCCAGCCTCCCGGCCCTAGCCCCCCAGCTAATCACCAGCCCGGCACAACTCAGCGCCCTGATCGAGCGACTGATGGCCTGCCGCACCCCCGAAGCCCCGGTGGCCCTCGACACCGAGACCAGTGACCTGAACCCGTTTAAAGCCCAATTGGTCGGGATCGGGGTCTGCTGGGGAGCTGAACTCAGCGACCTGGCCTACATCCCGGTGGGACACACCCCGCCTACAGAACCCGGCCTCGACATTGCCAACAGCCCCGAGAGTTCCAAAAGCCTCCAACAGCTGCCGCTTGAAACGGTGCTCGAGCAACTGGCACCGTGGCTGGCCAGCCCCGAGCATCCCAAGGCCCTCCAGAACGCCAAATATGACCGTCTGATCCTGTTGCGCCATGGCCTCCCCCTTGGCGGCGTGGTGATGGACACCCTGCTGGCGGACTATCTACGTGATGCAGCGGCTAAGCACGGCCTTGATGCGATGGCCGAGCGCGACTACGGCTTCCGCCCCACGCTATTCAGCGATCTGGTGGGCAAGGCAAAGGAGGGGAAGGCCAGCTGCTTCGCGGACGTCCCCGTCGATCAGGCCGCCCTTTACTGCGGCATGGACGTGCACCTCACGCGACGCCTGGCCATCGATCTGCGCCACAGCCTGGAGGTGATGGGTCCCCAGCTGACCGAGCTGCTCGAGCGGGTGGAACTCCCCCTTGAGCCAGTGCTGGCGCTGATGGAGGCCACGGGGATCCGCATCGACACCCCCTATCTGGCGGAGCTCTCCTCCGAGATGGGCCAGACCCTGGAACGACTGGAAGCGGAGGCGAAGCAAGCTGCGGGAGTTGACTTCAACCTCGCCTCTCCAAAGCAGCTCGGCGAATTGCTCTTCGAGACCCTTGGCCTCGACCGCAAGAAATCGCGCCGCACGAAAACGGGCTTCAGCACCGATGCAGCCGTACTGGAGAAACTGGAAGCCGACCATCCGGTGGTCCCCCTAGTGCTGGAGCATCGGATGCTCAGCAAGCTCAAGAGCACCTACGTGGATGCCCTGCCCCAGCTGGTTGAAGCGGAAACCGCCCGCGTTCACACCGATTTCAACCAGGCGGTCACCGCCACAGGTCGACTGAGCAGCAGCAATCCCAACCTGCAAAACATCCCCGTGCGGACGGAGTTCTCCCGCCGAATCCGCAAGGCGTTCCTGCCCCAAGAAGGCTGGAAGCTGCTGAGTGCTGATTACTCCCAAATCGAGCTCCGCATCCTTACCCATCTCTCCGGTGAGGAGGTGCTGCAGCAGGCCTACCGAGATGGTGATGACGTGCATGCACTCACGGCCAGACTGCTGCTCGACAAACCCGAGGTGAGCAGCGATGAGCGCCGCCTGGGAAAGACCATCAATTTCGGGGTGATCTACGGCATGGGTGCCCAACGGTTCGCGCGGGAAACCGGCGTGAACCAGGCGGAAGCCAAGGAGTTCCTCAGCAAATACCGGCACCGTTATCCGAAGGTGTTTGCCTTCCTAGAACTCCAGGAGCGTCTGGCGCTGAGTCGCGGCTACGTCGAGACAATCCTGGGCCGGCGCCGGCCCTTCCACTTCGATCGCAATGGGCTCGGCCGACTGCTTGGCAAGGATCCACTGGACATCGATCTCGATGTGGCACGGCGGGGAGGCATGGAGGCGCAGCAGCTGCGCGCCGCCGCCAACGCACCGATTCAAGGATCCAGCGCCGACATCATCAAACTGGCCATGATTCAGCTGCAGACCGCTTTAGACCAACAAGGGTTACCGGCACGCCTGCTGCTACAGGTGCACGACGAACTGGTGCTGGAGGTGGATCCCTCGGCCCTGGACAGCGTGCGCACCCTCGTCGTGCAGACCATGGAAAACGCCCTGCAGCTGAGCGTGCCACTCCTGGTGGAAACCGGCGTGGGCGCGAATTGGATGGAGGCGAAGTAAGGCCCACGCCGTAGCCTCCCCCCAGCCCACTGCGCTTGCCCTGTGCCCCTGCGGTTCACCAACACCCTCACCCGCCGCACGGAAACCTTCCAGCCGCTGAGGGAGGACCAGGTGAGCATTTACTGCTGCGGTGTGACGGTCTACGACCTCTGCCATTTGGGCCATGCCCGCAGCTACATCAACTGGGACGTCCTGCGTCGCTATCTGATCTGGCGTGGGTATGCGGTGACCTTCGTGCAGAACTTCACCGACATCGACGACAAGATTCTCAAACGCGCAGCCGAAGAAAACAGCTCGATGGATGCGGTGAGCGAGCGCAACATCGCGGCTTTCCATACCGATATGGATGCCCTCGGGATTCTGCGGCCCGACCGCATGCCCCGGGCCACCCGCTGCCTCGATGGCATCCGCGCCTTAATCAGTGAGCTTGAGGCCAAAGGAGCCGCTTATTCCGCTGATGGTGATGTGTATTTCGCTGTGATGAAACACGCCGGATACGGCAAGCTCAGCGGCCGCGATCTCAGTGAACAACAGACCAATGCCGACGGCCGCGTCGCCGATGCCGAAGAAGCCCGTAAGCAACACCCCTTCGATTTCGCCCTCTGGAAGGGCGCCAAAACCGACGAACCCAGCTTCCCCTCACCCTGGGGCGAGGGGCGACCGGGCTGGCACATCGAGTGTTCAGCGATGGTGCGGGAGGAATTGGGGGAGACGATCGACATTCACCTGGGTGGCGCCGACCTGGTCTTCCCCCACCACGAGAACGAGATCGCGCAATCGGAGGCTGCCACCGGCAAGGAGCTAGCCCAGGTGTGGCTGCACAACGGCATGGTGAACGTGGGGGGCGAAAAGATGAGCAAGTCGCTGGGTAACTTCACGACCATCAGGGCCCTACTGGAGAGCGGAATCTCCGCCATGACCCTGCGTCTGTTCGTCTTGCAGGCCCACTACCGCAAACCGCTCGACTTCACAGCGGAAGCACTGGAGGCGGCCACCACAGGTTGGAAGGGTCTCAACGCTGCCCTCGGGCTGGGCGAACACCATGCTTCCAGCTTGGGATGGCGGGAGCCCGCGCCCCTGCCGGAGGGAGCGATCACGATCGAGCAGATCCCCGGTCAGATGACGTTCTTAGATGAGCCGTTGCTGGGCGCACGCCAACGCTTCATCGACGCCATGGACGATGACCTCAACAGTTCAGGCGCTCTGGCAGTGCTGTTCGACCTTGCCAGACCCCTGCGCGGGCTTGCCAATCGCCTTGATCGCGGTGACATTCCTGAGCAAACCGATGACGAGCAGCCCCTTTTGGAGCAGCGCTGGTTGTTGTTACGGGAGCTTGCCGGGGTGCTCGGATTGCGCTCGGAAGCATCGGGGCTGGAGCCTGAAGGTGCCGAATCCTGCGACCCCAGCGCCATCGAAGCGGCGATTGCCGCTCGTCAGGCAGCGAAACAGGCCAAGGATTTCGCCGAAGCCGATCGGATCCGCGCCGAACTGACGGGCCAAGGGATCGAGCTCATCGATAAGCCGGGTGGCGTTACTGAATGGCGACGCTGCTGAGGAGACTCAGCGCCGTTTCCCAGCCATCATCGCTTCGATCTTGCGGATCCGCGCCAACGTGGTGGTCCAGACCTCCAGACGGAAGCGCTGATCCGCTAGGGTGGGCTCCGACGGTTCCGCAGCACCGATCCAGGCCTGCAGTTCCTCAATCTTGGCCTCAAGGTTCTCGCGAGCCTCAAAAGCCTCCCAAAGCTCACGCTCCAACTTGGCGCGCTCAATGAAATTCCAGCGTTTGAGCCAGAGCATGGTGGCCATAGTGAAGATGGTGCAGGTCTAGAGGATCTGATGGTGATGCAACCGGAAACGCTTTCCAAGGCGATTCAGCTTTCGGTGGCTCCGGTGTTCCTTCTTGCCGGCATCGGCGCTCTACTGAACGTGATCTCCACCCGATTGGCACGGATTGTGGATGCCGTCAAGCGCGCCAAGGAGGGTGTTCTGGCTGGGAACCCAATCGATGAGCAGGAGCGGCGTTGCTATCGCCGGCGCATGCAACTGACGATCCGGGCGATTGAACTGCTGACAGGTTCCACCCTGCTCATTGCCGCCGTGGTGGCTGTGATGTTCTTCAGCGTGATCTCCAGACTGAATCTCACGGTGGTCGTGGCACCCCTATTCATCTCGGCAATGGCCCTGCTGATGCTGGCGTCGCTCTGCTTCCTTCGGGAGGTGCAATTAGCGTCTCGCCGCCTGCATCAGTTGATTTGATCATCAACTCGCCAACCAGCCCCACCCCCTGAGCAGATCCACCAGGCTGATCACCAGGCCCACGGCGATCACGGGCGGGGAAATCCAACGCAGCACAAACAGCAACCAACGGCGTAAGCCAGCCGGAGTAGCACTGCCCTTGAGATCGTCGTCGAAACGGGCAGGAACCACCCAACCAATCAGCACTGCGATCAACAGCCCACCAAGGATCAGCATCACCCCCCCGAAGATCGAATCCATCACCTCCAACACCGGGATCGACGTGGCCGCAGGGAGACCGGCCACAAAAATCAACGCCGCACTGATCCACACCGCCCGCCGCCGACTCCAACCGAGCCGATCCATCAGTGAAGCCACCGGCACTTCCAGGAGCGACACCGATGAGGTGATCGCGGCGATGTAGGCAAGGAAGAAAAACAGCACCGCCACCACCCGTCCCGTGAGCCCCAGAGAAGCGAGGCCGGTAGGCAGAGCGATAAACAGGGTGCCCACGGTGGAGCCACTCACCACATCCTTCAGACCAAAACTCATCACCACCGGGAAGGTGACAAGTCCGGCGAGCAATCCGACGGCGGTGTCCATCCCCACCACGGCAATCGCTTCCCTCGGCAGATGATTGCGGCGGTCGAGATAGGCCGCATAGGCAAGGATGCAGCCGATGCCTGCCCCAATCGAAAAGAACGCCTGGGTGAAGGCATTGCGAATGGTGGTGAAGTCAGTCAGCTCCCGGGGATCGAAGTTGAGCAGAAAGGTGTGACGCCCCTCGGCTGCTCCCTCCAAACCGGAGGCCCAAAGCGCCAGTCCGATCAGCAACACAAACAGCAGAGGCAGCGCCCATCGAGACAGCCGTTCGATACCGGCTTGCACTCCTGCAGCCACCACCAATGCGGTGAGCACAAGACTGAACAACTGTCCCAGCACGGCACTGTTGCCGCCGCTAATCACCCCAAAGAAGCTCTCGGCTGCCGCCAGGTCTGATGGCAGTCCCACCAGTAGGGCATGGAGCAGGGTGTGACCGGTCCATCCCATCAAAACGGCGTAGAAGGCCAGGATGCCGCTCGCGGCCGCGATAAACAGCCAGCCCATCGGTTGCCAGCGGCGACCAGCCGCGGTCACTGGTGCGATCAGGGGGCTGTGGCCTGTGCTGCGACCCAGCACCATCTCCGCCACGAGTACCGGCAGACACACCACCAACACAATCAGCACATAGAGGAGCAGAAACGCGCCACCGCCCCCCTGGGAGGCGCGATAGGCGAATCCCCAGAGGTTGCCCAGCCCAACCGCACTACCCGCCGCGGCCAGAACAAAACCAAGACCTGACCTCCAGTGCTCCTTCACCGCCATCGCCGCCAGATCTCCTCGCCTGAGCGGCAGTTTGCCAGGGTTCGGCATGGGAAACTGTTGACACTTGCCGGATCGACGTGAAAGCCATCAGCGTGCTGGGCTCCACGGGCTCGATCGGCACCCAAACCCTGGAGATCGCCCAGGAATTCCCAGAGCGCTTCCGGGTGGTGGCCCTCAGCGCCGGGCGCAACCTTCCACTACTGGTGGAGCAGATCAGCCAGCACAGCCCTGAAGTGGTGGCCTTGGCAGACGACAGCCTGCTGCCCGAACTCCAGGACCGTCTCAAAGCCCTGCCCACCGATCGACAACCCGACACCCTGCCGCAACTGGTGGGTGGCGCCAACGGACTCAACGTCGCAGCCGCTTGGGACACGGCCGATCTTGTGGTGACAGGCATCGTTGGCTGCGCCGGTCTGCTGCCCACCCTGGCGGCCGTGCGCGCCGGAAAGGATCTGGCCCTCGCCAATAAGGAAACACTGATCGCCGCTGGGCCGGTGGTCTTACCGGAACTGAAGAAGAGTGGCAGCCGCCTGCTGCCAGCCGACTCGGAACACTCCGCGATCTTCCAGTGCCTGCAAGGAACCCCCTGGGCTGAAAATGCCAGCCTCTCCACCGGTGTTCCCACCCCAGGCCTGCGCCGCATTCAGCTCACCGCCTCCGGTGGTGCATTCCGTGACTGGGAGGCCGCCGATCTGGAGAAAGCCACCGTGGCTGATGCCACCTCCCATCCCAACTGGAGCATGGGCCGCAAGATCACGGTGGATTCCGCCTCCCTCATGAACAAAGGTCTGGAGGTGATCGAGGCCCATTACCTGTTCGGTCTCGACTACGACCACATCGAGATCGTGATCCACCCGCAAAGCATCATCCACTCGATGGTCGAGCTGGCCGATTCCTCGGTGCTGGCCCAGCTGGGCTGGCCGGATATGAAATTGCCAATCCTCTACTGCCTGAGCTGGCCGGAACGGCTTGAAACACCATGGCGTCGCCTCAACCTCACGGAGGTGGGGCAGCTCAGCTTCCGGAGCCCTGACCCCGCCAAATATCCCTGCATGGAGCTGGCCTACGCAGCTGGCCGCGCCGGTGGCACGATGCCAGCCGTGCTCAATGCAGCGAATGAGGAAGCGGTCGCCCAGTTCCTGCAGGAGCGCATTCACTTCCTCGACATTCCCGATCTCATCGACGCCACCTGCGAGCGTCACAAGTCCGATCGCATGGATCATCCCCAACTCGACGACGTGCTGGCCGTGGATCAGTGGGCTCGAGATGTGGTGCGTGAACAGGTACAGCGCGGCACCCGACGCATCCCCATGGCAGCCATGGCCGCGTGATCCAGGTCAGCCATCACCTGCTGCTCTGTGCCACGCCGGCCAAGGCGAAGTGCTGTGACCCCAGCATCGGTGCCGCCAGCTGGGAGGCTCTCAAGCAGGGAGTGCGCCAGCTGGATCTTGAGAACCCTGAGCGGGCCCAGGGCATCGTGCTGCGCAGCAAGGCTGACTGCCTACGAGTCTGTGAACAAGGCCCCGTGCTCCTGATCTGGCCTGAAGGCATCTGGTACGGGAATGTGACACCGGAGCGGGTGCAGCAGATCCTCGAAGAGCATGTGGTGGGTGGGCGACCGTGCAACGAGTGGGTCATCCGCCGGACACCATTCCAGCAGCCCTCCGAAGCACAATCTGTTTCGAACGATCCTCAGACGTCCTGATCGCTGCCCTCAACGGCGCTGATTGCTGTCACAGCAGCTGGTGGTACCAGGCGTTGGCCAACCGATCCGACCAGGAGCCTGCAGTCAGGCTGTCGCCAGATGCATGGAATCCGTTGTGGCCTCCCCGTGCAGTGAGCAGGATCGACAGGGGTTCAGCCGCATCGGACTGGTTCAGAGCCCCAATCGAACGCTGCAACTCCTGGGCCGCTCGGGCTGGCACCCAGGGATCATCCAACGCCTGAAGCAGCAAGGTGGGAGGCAGACGCCTACGGGCCTTGGGATCAAGCAAACGGACCAGGGGCGAGGCGCGGCGGTAGTACTCCTCCACAGAGTCGTAGCCCCAACGCGGTGCCGTGATGGCTGCATCAAACGCGCGGATGCTTCGAGGTGGGGTCTTCCTCAGGAGCTGCTCCTCTGTGGCGGTGACACCGAAGGGATCTGCCAAGGTCTGGCGCACGAGCCGTTGCAACAACCAACGCTGATAAATGCGATTGCGGGAGCGCTCAATCGAAGCACTACAGGCAGCCAGATCGAGAGGGCTACTGGCACAGAACAACCCATCGAGAACGCCGGCCGACTCCAGCGCCGCATTCAGCAGCATGGTGCCACCCAAGGACATGCCAGCACCAAGAAGGGGAAGCGGTTGAAGACGGCCGGAGGCCTGAGCCAGCTCCGAGGCCAGCTCCCGAGCGCGCATGAGGACGGGAAGAAGATCGCTGTTGCAGCAAGCGGCATAGGTGCCTGCGGCGAGATGACGGCCTGGGTCAGCCCCGCGCAGGTTGAGCCGCAACACAGCAAATCCCGAAGACTGCAGGGATAAGCCAAGACGACGCATGCCTTCCCGTCGACTGGAGCCCCCCAGGCCATGGAGAAGCACCACCAGCGCCTGAGCAGGACCGGAAACGGGTTGGTCGAGCACAGCAAGCAATTGCCCGGCAGGGGCGGCTCCACTGTGCAGGGCTGGAACTGGAATCTGAAGCGGCTGCCCCTGATCAGGAGGCAGCCGCATCGGGCGAAGGGTGTCCCGCAGGGTTTGCAGGTCTCCGCCTAACCAGGGAAGACGTTGCCGATAGGCGGCAACACCCAGCTGCTGAAGCAGCTGGGTCATTTCTTCCCGACGCCCAGCTCCTTGAGCTCCCCGAGCAGGTCACCCAGCACCTTCTTGGCATCACCAAACACCATCGAAGTGTTAGCCAGTTCGAACAGATCGTTCTTGATGCCTGAGTAACCAGCACTCATGCCCCGCTTCACCACAAACACCGTGCGGGCCTGCTGCACATCCAGCACAGGCATGCCGTAAAGCGGCGAGTTCGGATCATTCTTGGCCTGAGGGTTGACCACATCATTGGCACCCAGCACCAGCACCACATCCGTGGCAGGGAACTCGGGGTTGATCACATCCATCTCTTTGAGCTGCTCGTAGGGCACATCGGCCTCGGCGAGGAGCACATTCATGTGACCAGGCATGCGACCAGCCACTGGGTGAATGGCGTAATCGACCTGGATGCCAGCTGCTTCCAGAGAGCGGGTGACTTCCCGCAGGGTGTGCTGAGCCTGAGCAACGGCAAGGCCGTAACCAGGAACGATCACGACCCGTTCGGCAGCCTCGAGGGTCAGGGCACATTCCTCAACGCTGCAGCTGGTGATGTTGGTGTATTCACCACCACCACCGGAGGCCGCTGCGGATGCTCCCAGGGCCCCTCCGAAGAGCACGGACACCAGGGAGCGGTTCATGCCATTGCACATGACCTGGGTGAGGATCAAGCCGGCTGCACCGACCATGGCCCCCGCCACGATGAGCAACTGGCTACCGACCACAAAGCCGGCGGCTGCTGCTGCCACACCGGAGTAGCTGTTGAGCAGAGAGATCACCACAGGCATGTCAGCCCCACCGATGGGCAGGGTCACGCCGATGCCCAGCAGGCTGGAAGCGATCACCAAAAGCCAGAGGCCCTGAGCACTCACACCACCTTTGGCAATCAGGTCAACCGCTGCCACTAGGCAAGCGACCGCCAGGGCAATGTTGACGAAATGGCGGGCCTTGCTCTGCATCCAGGCCGGCGTCGACAACCAACCCTGCAGCTTGGCCATGGCCACGATCGAGCCAGTGAAGGTGATCGCACCGACGAACACCGAGATCACGATCGAGACCACAGCGACCATGCCAGTGGCATCGAGCTCGCTTGGGTAGAAGGCCGCAGCCAGTGCCACCAACAGCGACGACATGCCCCCGCAACCGTTGAAGAGAGCGACGGTTTCGGGCATGGACGTCATCGGGACCCGCTGGGCCGTGATGGCACCCAGCACACCACCCACAACGGTGCCTCCGATGATCCAGCTCCAAGCAGCCACGCTGATGCCACTGGTGCCCAGGTAGTGAATCAGCAGACCGAGCACGGCAAGCGCCATGGCAACGGCTGCCAGTTGATTGGCGCCCCGGGCAGAGCGCACCTTCGAAAGACCTTTGATGCCTAGGGCCAGCAACAGGATGGCGACCAGGTCAATGACGTACTGAAGAATGTCCATCAGCGGTTCTCCTTGCGGGCGGGCTTGCGGCTGAACATGGCGAGCATGCGATCGGTCACCAGGAAGCCCCCGATCACGTTGAAAAGGGCAAAGCCCAAAGACACAGAACCAAGCACCAGCAGAGGGATGCTCCCGTTCGATTTGATGATCGCCGTCAGGGCCGCCAGCACGGTGATGCCGGAGATGGCGTTAGCGCCGCTCATCAGAGGCGTATGCAGGGTGGGAGGCACCTTGCCGATCAGTTCCAGGCCCAGGAGGCTGCCGAGCAGCAAAACCCAGAGGGCATTCACAAAACTTGAATCCATCAGTTGGCTCCGGGGGTGAGAACGTCGCCGCGGCGGATGCTGCCGTCCTGGGCGATCAGACAAC
This sequence comes from Synechococcus sp. BS56D, assembly GCF_004332405.1. Taxonomy (NCBI): domain Bacteria; kingdom Bacillati; phylum Cyanobacteriota; class Cyanophyceae; order Synechococcales; family Synechococcaceae; genus Synechococcus; species Synechococcus sp. BS56D. The sequence goes on from NZ_PHQU01000001.1 coordinate 95,300, forward strand.
CAGCGATCAGTTCGTCCTCGGTGTCGAGGATGAGCTGTCCATCCTTGAGGGTGGGCTCCAGTAGTGCCAGCAAATTGCGGGCATAGAGCGCACTGGCGTGATTGGGAACTGTGCAGGGCAGATCGTTGGCGCCGATGAGCTTCACGCCCTTGCGATCAACGGTCTGGGAGGGCTGGGTGTCAGCGCAGTTTCCACCCTGGGCCACGGCAAGATCCACTACCACCGCACCGGGACGCATCCGATCCAGCATGTCTTCACTGATCAGGCGGGGGGCACGGCGACCGGGCACCTGAGCTGTACAGATCGCCACATCAGCTTCGGCCAGCTGATCGGACAACTGTTGGCGCTGGGCGGCCAGGAACGCCTCCGAGGCCTGTTTGGCATAACCGCCCGACTCAGCAGGCTTGTCCTCCATCTCCGGGGGATCGATGAACCGGGCACCGAGCGATTCCACCTGCTCCTTCACGGCGGGCCGGATATCGCTGACATAAACGACTGCGCCGAGACGGCGGGCGGTGGCCACCGCTTGCAATCCGGCAACACCGGCACCGAGTACCACCACCCGAGCGGGTTGAACGGTGCCCGCTGCGGTCATCAGCATCGGGAAATAACGGTCGAGGGCGCCGGCTCCGAGCAGCACGGATTTGTATCCGGCGATGTTGGCCTGGGAGGAGAGGGCATCGGCCGACTGGGCGCGACTGATCCTGGGCAACAACTCCAGGGCCATGGCCGAGAGGCCTGCGCCCTGGAGAGCACTCGCCAGCTCAGCGTTGCTGTAAGGAGAGAGCAAGCCGACCAGCAGCGCACCGCGGCGGAGGGTTGCTAGCGCAGACGCTGAGGGAGGCTGCACGCAGAGCAGCAGGTCGGCCTGGCTCCAGGACGACGCATCAGCTGCCGCTACGAGCTCAGCTCCGGCATCGGCATAGGCCGTATCCACGAAACCGGCCCTGGCACCAGCACCCCGTTCCACTGAAACGGTGCAGCCCAGGCCAATGAACTTCCTGACGGTCTCAGGAGAAGCCGCTACACGGGTTTCCCCGTCAGCGGTTTCAACAGGTATTAAAAGTCTGGGCAAGATCGTGACGCCGTCGACCCAGCCGAGATTACGGGGTCGCGTTCACGATTCCGGGAGCTTTTCTGAAGATCGACGTCCTGATCGATTGCTCTGGCTAAGGAGAGGGCCCATTCCGCAAACCCATGGGCCTCACGGCGATCGAATGTCCAGACGGCGTCTGCCACAGCCATCACGGTGGCCATGCGGTGGAGCGCCAGGCGATGCAGGCGGTTCTTCAGGGGCATGGCCGCGAATGGTGTGAGCGACTGGCGGAGCGCATCTACGAGATGTCGGTTGACACCTTCTCCCAAACCGTGATGCCCAGCCTGCACGCGGCTGGCTGGCAGCGTCGCCATCTCGACTGGGAGTTCAAGCTTGCCGACCAGGAGTCCGAACCGGACCGCACCCTGGTGGACGGCATCATCAATGCCACCGAGAGCTTTCTGCGCAGCAGCGAGGTGCATCGACTCTTCATTCAGGAGCTCGTGCAGGGCACCTTTGACGAGGCCAGTGATCGACACCTGCACCGCTCCGCTGTGCGCCAGTTGATTGAAACCGAACTGCTGACGCTGCTCGAAGAACAGAAAGATGATCTGCTCGACCGTCTGGCGGGCCGGCTCATGGATGAGGCCCAGGGGGACTTTGATCTGGCCAGGAATGCGGCCAGCGCAGGCCTCAAAGAGGTGGAGCTGCTCCTGGCCAATCACACCGAAGCGCTCTGAGCGAAGGCTCAGAACATCGGCTGCACTTCCTGCTCCACTGCCAGGGCCATCGCACGACGGCCCTGGTGGCGGAGTAGGCGCGCCCTAAGGATCAATGGATCGATGTCGCACTCGTGCAGCCAACACTGCTCCAACCGCAGCTGCGGGTTCCTGTTGGGGCGCGAGGAGGAGCGACGATTGGCCATGGGCAGCGCGGGCAAAACCCAAGAGGGCTGATGGCCGGAAGGTAGGGATGCTCAGGACGAATGGAATGGTTAGAAAGACCTAACTTTCAGAGCAGGCCGATCGTCCCCCCGTCCTTTGAACTCTGCGAGCCCAACCGGGACGAGACGATCCGCCCCAGGGTCTGGCAGCAGCAGCTGATTCAGCTATTGCGCCGCAGGCTGTCTCAGCCAGACACCAGCGGCAGGGATGTGCTTGTCCATGCTGGCCCCGGAGCAGGCAAAACCCTGGGCGCCTTGCTGGCCTTCCGCAGCATGCGTTCAGAACAGCGACTCGATCGCTTTCTTGTGTTCTGCCATCGCACTTCAATCCTGAAGCAGTGGCAGCTGGCAGCTCAGCGCCTGGGACTGACACTGGCGGAATGGTCTCCATCCCCTGAGCTGGAGTCGGGGGATCGATGGACAGGACAGGGGCTGGGCGACGCAGACGGCTGGCTGGTGACCTACCAGGGAGCGGGCCGCCAACTGGAGGGACTGGGGGAAGCTCTCCGTCTTTGGTGTCCTGAACGCCTGTTGGCCATTGCCGACGAAGCCCATCATCTGGGCGTGGATCCGGAGGAACCAGAGGGGCCGATCTGGGGACGCACCTTCCTCGAACTCAGCGAAGGAAGTCGACTGCGACTGGGTCTGACAGGAACCCCCTTCAGGGCCGACAACCTCGCCTTTTGCGCCGCAAGAAAGGTGCGAGTGGAGAGTGAGGGGGAGCTTGTGGAACAGATCAGTCCGGATCTCTGTGTAGAGCCAAGGGAACTGATCGCCGCCGGCGATGTTCGGCCACTGGAGTTCCGATTTCAGGATGGATGGGTGGAGCACAGCCGCGAGGGACTACCGGACCGTGATGTGTCGCCACTGTCTGCAGAGCAGCGAGAGAGCTGGAGGGCCCGCAATCTGCGCAGGGCGATCCGTCTGTCCGACTCCAGCAGCATTGCCCTGCAGCTGCTGCTGCGAGCCAGAAAACAACTCGAGAAAGTGCGCGAGCGCCATCGGGAGGCAGCGGGCCTCGTGATTGCTCGTGACATCGACCATGCGCGCAGCATCACGCGACTTCTGGAGGAGGAGGGCGATCGGGTGGATCTTGTGCACTCCCAGGATCCGGACGCGAGTCGCCGCCTGGGCGCCTTTCAAAAGGGCCATGCCGACTGGCTCGTCAGCATCGACATGTGTGCAGAGGGATTCGACGCCCCCAGGTTGCGCGTCGTGGCTTACCTCACCACCGTGGTCACCCGCAGCCGCTTCCTGCAGGGCATTACACGGGCGGTCCGCATGAGCGGGGATCGCGCAAGCTTGGAAGCGGTACCGAGGGAGCCCTCCTTCGTCTTTGCCCCGGCCGATCCTCTACTGATGAGCTACGCGCGCACCTGGTCCTGGTCGGAGCCGTACCGCATCCGCAGCCTGTCCACGACTGAGGACGATGCAACGGAAACCGGAGGCAACTGGCGTGGACCCAGCCTGCCCCTTGAGGCGGTCGGTGATGGAGCCGGCGCCGTGATCCAGATGCGCACTCCGGAATTGCCCAGCTTTTTGCAGCGTTGACGACACATTTCTGCAGAGAAAAATGCGACGTTCTGCGAATTCAGGCCTGATGGGTCCCCATCAACAAGCAGCCTGGTAACCATCTGGGAGCCGATCATGGAAGCAGCCATGCAACGTCGCGTCAGCGTCGCCACATGCTGGGCAACCACCAGGATCGCTGTGCTGGACAGCGCAGAGCGCTATGAAGACAGCTACGCATTGACGCAGGAATTCAGAGAGTGGATTACCTGCATGGGTGAACACCCGGAGCTTCTGGAGGACTCGGTGCTGAGCGTTTCAAGGGCACCAAGCAAACGCCCGCAGTTCAACGAAGGCTGGGAAGACCCCCTCGAAATCTGAAGAAATTATTAAAAAACGCCAATGATTTTGGGTCGGCGTTCATGCAGTCCGCGCCCCTCCGATCACGACAGGGGGAAGGCTCATTTAGAGTCAACTCATAATCGATCCGCTTAAGCCATGGCTGCAGAGATTGGTGCTGACCACCTGGCCACAGAAAACCTGGTCATCGTTGGCTCCGGACCTGCGGGCTACACAGCTGCGATCTACGCCGCCCGAGCCAACCTCAGCCCACTTCTCATCACTGGCTTCCAACGGGGCGGCATCCCTGGCGGACAACTGATGACCACCACCCACGTGGAGAACTTCCCAGGGTTCCCCGATGGGGTGCTCGGCCCTGACCTGATGGATCTCATGAAGGCCCAGGCAGAGCGTTGGGGAACGCGCCTTCTCGAAGCTGATGCCGATGCCATCGACCTCAGCAGCCGTCCCTTTCGCATCGAAGCCGACGGCCGCAGCATCCAGACCCAGGCGCTAATTCTGGCCACTGGCGCTAGCGCCAATCGCCTGGGACTGCCGCAGGAGGAGCGCTTCTGGAGCAAAGGCATCAGCGCCTGTGCCATTTGCGATGGCGCCACCCCCCAGTTCCGCAACGAAGAGCTCGCTGTGGTGGGCGGTGGTGATTCCGCATGCGAAGAAGCGGTGTACCTCACCAAATACGGCAGCCACGTGCACCTGCTCGTGCGCTCTGGACAGTTACGTGCCAGCGCGGCGATGGCCGACCGGGTGCAGGCCAACCCCCAGATCAGCGTCCACTGGAACACCGAGGTGGCCGATGCAGAAGGCGACGACTGGCTGACGTCCCTGCGACTTCGCAATCGGGAAAGCGGCGCAGAGCGGGAGCTCCCCGTGCGCGGACTCTTCTATGCCATCGGCCACACCCCCAACACCGAGCTGGTGCAGGGACAGCTGAACTGCGATGACAAGGGATACCTCTTAACCGCACCAGGCAGGCCTGAGACCTCGGTGGACGGCGTTTATGCCGCTGGCGATGTGGCTGATGCGGAATGGCGCCAGGGCATCACTGCCGCCGGTAGCGGCTGTCAGGCCGCTTTGGCAGCCGAGCGCTGGCTGAGCCACAACAATTTGGCCACCCTCGTGTCGCGCGACAGCGTTGAGCCAGCCCAGGCCTCAACACCCCAAGTCAGCGAAACGGCCACAGAAGCCACCTATGACCCCAAAGCCCTCTGGCAGAAGGGCAGCTATGCATTGCGCAAGCTCTATCACGACAGCGACAAGCCCCTGCTGGTGGTGTACACCTCCCCCAGCTGCGGCCCCTGCCACGTGCTCAAGCCACAACTCAAGCGTGTGCTCGATGAGTTGGGGGGCCGTGCCCAGGGGGTGGAGATCGACATCGAGGCTGATCAATCGATTGCCGAGCAGGCCGGAGTGAATGGCACCCCCACGGTGCAACTGTTCTATGGCAAGGAGCTCAAGCAGCAGTGGCGTGGCGTGAAGCAGCGCAGCGAGTTCCGAGGCGCCATTGATGCCCTCCTCGGTTCACCAGTCTGAGCGATTCAGCGGCGGCGCCTGGAATCGATCTGCAGCAGGTCCCTGACCTTCTGCACCTGGCTGGCGAGCTGGGGGTCTGAGGCCAGCTTCTTTTCCACCTGCTCGATCGCATACATCACCGTGGTGTGGTCCTTCCCCCCGAAGGTCTCACCAATACGTGGAAGGCTGAGGGCGGTGCCCTGACGCATCAGAAACATGCCCACCTGACGGGCCTGACTGACTGCGCGGCGTCGGCTGCTGCTGCACATGTCCTCGGCTGACACATCAAACACTTCCGACACCTTGTCGATCACCTGCTGGGGTGTGACCTCAACACCCTGACCACTCGGGTCGAGCATCGGCGCAACCGACTCCACCGTCATCGGTAGACCCGTGATCGAAGCGAAGGCCACGGCGCGGGTCAGGGCCCCCTCCAGCTCACGGATGTTGGACGTGAAACGGCCTGAGATGTATTGGATGAGATCCCTTGGCAGTGAAACCCGCTCCTGCTCCGCCTTCTTCTGAAGAATCGCCATGCGCGTCTCCAGGTCTGGAGCTTGGATATCAGCGATCAGCCCCATCGAGAATCGGGAGATCAGGCGCTCCTGAAGACGAGGGATCTGACTGGGGGGGCGATCACTGGCGATCACAATCTGCCGCCCAGCCTCATGGAGCGCATTGAAGGTGTGGAAAAACTCCTCCTGGGTGTATTCCTTCCCTTCGATGAACTGAATGTCATCGACCAGAATCAAGTCAGCAGCTCGATAGCGATCGCGAAAGGCCTGCATGCCGTCCTTACGGATCGCCTGAATCAGATCGTTCGTAAAGGTTTCCGTCGAGACATAGGAGACCCGCGCTTCAGGATCAATCTCCAGGCGGTAGTGACCGATCGCCTGCATCAGGTGGGTTTTCCCCAAACCCACACCACCGCAGATGAACAACGGATTGAACTCCCGTCCTGGCGACTCAGCGACCGCCAGCGCCGCCGCATGGGCCATGCGGCTGTTGGGGCCGACCACAAACCTGTTGAACACGTAACGCATGTTCAACCCCGGCAAACGTCGTGGTTGCGATGAGCGGCTAGTCGCCCCTTCAGTCGGGGGTGTCGCTGGTGCCGATCCCGACGATGACTGGGCATTCCCGGCGCTGAAGCCAGACGAGGCAGCTGACAGCGTGGTGGCGGCAGGCTCGTCCTCGCGGGCCAGAACCCTCACGGTCACCTTGGCCCCATGGAGGCCTGTCGCAACCTCCTCGATCGTGGCGACGTAGTTCTTACGGAGCCAATTGCTGGCGAAGCTGTTCGGGGCCTGCAGGGTGAGCTCCCCATTGGCGAAGCCCGTGCAGAGGGCTGGTCGGATCCAGGTTTCGAAGGTGGGCTTGCTCAGGTTGCTCTGGAGCGCGTGCTGCACCTTGTTCCACAGCTCGCTGCCGGTCAGCACCACGCGTATCCGATCCCATCGGTGCCGAATCTACGCACCTTCTGCCGGCCAGTCCGTCTTTAATGAGACCCTGACCAACTCATACGCAATCCCATGGCCAGCGCCGCGCCCACCTCCAGGCAGCGCCTTCTCCTCTGGCTTGGCATCAGCATGCTTGGAGTCGGTCTTGCTAGCTGCAATCCCTCCTGGCGCCAGCGGCTCGGCCTAGAGCCCAAGCCTGCCGAAGGCCCCGCTCCATCCGTGAGTGACGGCCCCAGCTCCGCGCCCCTTCAACCAGGTCGCAATGTGATCGTCTCCGCCGTCGAGCGGGTGGGCCCGGCCGTGGTGCGAATCGACACCCTGAAGCGGGTCAGCAACCCCCTCGGCAATCTGTTCGGGGCTGGACCATCCATCCAGCAGCAGGCTGGTCAGGGGTCAGGCTTCATCACCCGGTCCGATGGTCTGATCTTCACCAACGCCCATGTGGTGGAGGGAGCGGACCAGGTGTCGGTGACACTTCCCGATGGCCGCAGCTACAGCGGCAAGGTGCTGGGAGGTGATCCCCTCACCGATGTAGCCGTGGTGAAGGTGGTAGCGGAGAAACTGCCCGTAGCCCCCCTAGGCAATTCCGACGACCTGAAGCCAGGCGAATGGGCGATCGCGATCGGCAATCCGCTCGGACTCAATAACACCGTCACAGCTGGGATCATCAGCGCGGTGGAGCGGACGAACGCCGTGGGTGCCGGCCAGCGGGTGCCTTACATCCAGACCGATGCCGCCGTGAATCCAGGCAACAGCGGCGGGCCTCTGATCAACGCCTCCGGTCAGGTGATCGGCATCAACACCGCGATCCGCCAAGCGCCCGGCGCTGGCCTCAGCTTTGCGATTCCGATCAATCTCGCCAAGCGGATCGCCCAGCAGATCATCAGCACCGGCCAGGCCTCGCACCCGTTCATCGGCGTGAGGCTGCAAAGTCTCACGCCCCAGCTGGCTCGCGAAATCAACGCCACCAGCAAGACCTGCAAAGTGCCTGAGGTCAATGCCGTTCTGGTGATCGAGGTCGTGGAAGGCAGCCCCGCCGCCCGCGGTGGCATTCGCCCCTGCGATCTGATCCGCCGCGTGAACGGCACCCAGGTGAAGGATCCCTCTCAGGTGCAGCTTGCCGTCGATCGCGGCCGCGTCGGACAAGCAATGCCCCTGATCGTGGAGCGAGACGGCAAAAAGCTGGAGCTCTCGGTGCGTCCGGCGGAACTGCCCAGGGGGGAATGAAGGCAGCAGCAGGGCAATCCCCCCTGCCAGTGTTGGTGATGATGACGCGATGGCCGGCTGCCGGACGCTGCAAGCGGCGTCTGGCCGTCAGCCTCGGGTCCGAAAGGGCAGCCCTGGTACAGCGCGGCCTCACCCGCCACACCCTTGCGGTGGTGGAGGGGCTGAGAGCCAGCGGACACCTGCATCTGCGCATTGCCCTTTCCGGCTGCGGGCCGGGTGCCGCCCGTCGCTGGCTAGGCCATCGCCCAGGGGAGTTCAGCCTGCAGGGCCAAGGAGGATTGGGGGAACGCATGCGACGGCAGGTCCTCAAGGCCAGCCAACGCCATCCAGGCGCCCCGGTGCTGCTGATCGGTACCGATCTTCCTGAGCTGACAGGCCAGGATCTACGTGCCGCGATCGCGGCTCTCAGGCAACATCCGCTCGTGCTGGGCCCGGCTGCTGATGGGGGCTACTGGCTGATGGGACTCCAGTCATGCTTGCTCCGCCCCACGGTCACCTGGCCCTTCACTGGGATCAGCTGGGGCAGCGATCAGGTGCTCAGCCACACGCTGCAGCGTGCGGAGGCTCAGGGCCTCCGTCCCCATTGTCTGCAGTGCCACAACGACCTCGATCGCCTCCAGGACCTGAGGCCTTGGCTGGCAGGACCATTGGCATGAGGGCGGAGCGGAACAACCGGGAGGCCACCCTGCCTGCGCTGAGTGTGGTGATTCCATGCCTCAACGAAGCCGCGCGCCTGCCGCTGCTCCTGGCCGATCTACAGCGCTACACGCCCATCCCAGAGCTGCTGGTGGTGGATGGAGGCAGCGGTGATCGCAGCGCGGAGGTGGCAGAACTGGCTGGGGCGAGGGTGCTGCCTAGCGTTCCGGCCTGCAGGGGGCGCCAACTGGCGACCGGAGCGAGGCAGGCCAGCAACAGCTGGCTTCTGTTTCTCCATGCCGACAGCCGGCTGCCCCGGCAATGGCCAGAGGCGGTCGCAGACGCGATGCGGGCCGCCGATGCCGCCACCAATGCCTGGTACTTCCCCTTGACCATCGAGCCCTCGACAGCCGCTCGCCGAGTACTGGAGCGCTTGGTGAACCTGCGCAGCCGAGTGGTTCAAACCCCCTATGGAGACCAAGGATTGCTAATCCATCGCCACCTCTATGACGCGAGCGGAGGTTTTGAAGACCTTCCTCTGATGGAGGATCTTGATCTGGTACAGCGGGTCGGCCAGCGAGCGGCGTTACGACCTCTCAGCTGCTGCATCCAGACCGATGGACGTCGATGGGAGCGGGATGGAGTGCTCGGGCGAAGCTGGAGAAACGCCCGGCTGCGCCAACGGTGGCGACAGGGGGAATCAGCCCAGAGCCTGGCCGCGGCCTATGACGGGAGCCCATCTCCTCTCCTTCAGCTGGCGTACCAAAAACCGCAGCGATGACCATTGGGCTCAAGCTCCCAACCGAGGCGTTCGTAGAAGGGCAGCACCCCGGGGTCGGCAAAGAGGGTGACCCGCTCAGTGCCCATCTCCCTCAGCAGATCGATCAGGTAATCCATCAGTTGCCGGCCGAGCCCCGCCCCCTGATAAAGCGGATGGATGGCCACATCCCAGATCGTGGCCTCCAAGACCCCGTCTCCTGTGCAACGCGCGAAACCCACCAGGCGCGGCACCCTCGGGTCATGCCGCCAGAGTCCGACCGTGATCAGGCTGTGCTCGAGAGCCCGGCGCACTCGCCGCACCGGGCGGCGGCTCCACCCCACAGCCTCCAGTAAACGCTCGAGTTCCACCAGATCAAGGGGTCTGGAACAACTGAAGACCAGGCTCACCTGGGGATTGGGCGAGCTGCAGAGTCGCGCGCCTTCTCCATAGGCCTCCACCATCGACTGAGGAGAGAGCAAAGGGGTGCTGATCACCCAGGCGGTGCGATTCATGCATGATCCTGACGCACCGCCCCTGTCTGCGGTCAGCATGGAGGCCGTTGCGCCGTCTGATGACCTCCGCTCCCCTTCTCATCGGCATCCATGGCTGGCTGCTGAGCAGCCGGGTCTGGGAGCCCTTCCAGAAGGCCTGGGCCGCTGGGGAGGGGAATGCAGATCAGGGGGGCAGCGTTGCTCCTGCATCGATCCCCCTGTGGTGCCCGGACCTGCCAGGTTTCGGAGACCTCAAGCGTCCCAGGGATCTGGCGCCAACCCTTCCCGCCTATGGCCGCTGGCTCGCCGAGCAGGCCTTACGACGGGCAGATGGCCGACCTCTGGTGTTGATGGGCCATTCGCTTGGGGCCAGCGTGGTTCTCCATGCGGCAGACCATCTTCAGCAGCAGGCACCTGACAGCCTTAAGGCCCTAGTGCTGATCGCGGCCGGAGGCGGCATCTACCAACCGAGGCCGTTTCAGCGCCTGAGGCAGGGGGGGCGGCTGGTGGTCCTGATGCGCCCAGCCTTGCCCATTCCCCTCGGACCGTTCCAGGCAGAGCGGCGGGCAGCGCTCGGCTTGCTGGTGAACAGCACCTGCCGCGGATCGATCAGGGCCATACCGGAGCTGGTGTCCAGACTTGAGGTGGAGAACCTCTGGATCAGCGGCAGCCAGGACCGGGTGATGGAGCCCGGTTATGTGCGTCATCTGGCTGGCTATAGCCCTCAGCACGCCTTGGTCAACCTCCCCGACTGCGGCCATCTGCCGATGCAAAGCCACCCTGAGGCCCTGGCCTCAGCACTCAGGGGATGGCTTCAAAGCCTGGCCAGACCACGCTCCTGCAATTCAGCCAGTTCGGCGTAGAGGCCTCCAAGGGCCCGCAACTCGCGGTGGGTGCCCTGCTCGATCAACTGCCCCCGTCGCAACACAAGAATGCGATCCGCCGCCTCCACCGTTGCCAGGCGATGGGCAATCACCACGGCAGTGCGTCGTTCCAGAAGGCGATCGAGATCCCTTTGCAGTGTTGCTTCCGTGGAGGGATCCATGAAGGCTGTCGCCTCATCCATCACCAACACCGTGGGATTGCGAATCGCCACCCTCGCCACAGCGAGCAACTGACGTTCTCCAGAGGAGAGGTTGCCACCACGCTCTCGAAGCTCCGAAGCCAGCCCCTCAGGCAGACGCTCAAGCAAAGGGGCGAGACCGAGATCCCGGCAGATTTCGCCGAGACGCCGATCATCGAGCGGAACATCGAGACGCAAATTGTCCGCCACGCTGCCGCTGAACAGGAATGTGTCCTGAAGCACGACCCCCAGCTGACGACGCAACTCAGGCACAGGCAGATCGCGGATGTCCTCTCCGTCGAGAAGGATCCGCCCCTCTTGGGGCTCATAAAGACGGCAGAGGAGACGGATGACGGTGCTCTTACCCGAACCGGTTGGACCCACCAGGGCCACATGTTCACCAGGGGCGATGCGGAAGCTCAGGTTGTGCAGAATCGGCTCATCGGGTCGATAGGCAAACGACACGTTCTCGAACACCACCTCGCCCCTGTTGGCTGGAACGACCACAAGCGAGGGGCCGACGGGCCTGGGCTTCATCTCGCTGCTGCGGTCAACGATCTCCAGAGGCTCCTCGAGCAACTCGCCGATCCGCTCGACAGCGGTGAGTCCCCCCTGGATCTGGGTGAAACGCTCAGCCAGCTGGCGCAGGGGGTCAAACAATCGCTGGGAATAGAGGATGAATGTGGTGAGGGTTCCAAGGCCCATGGCCCCACCGCTCACCATCCAGCCGCCCAGGGCCAGCACAACGGCAACGGCTCCGAGGGCCACCCACTCGATAAAGGCGGAGATGCTGCTGTCGTAAAAGATCGTGCCGTTGACAGCCCGCCGGTAAGCGTGGCCGGTGCGTTCGAAGCGAGCTGCATTCACCGCTTCGCGACGAAACATCTGCACCACCTCCAATCCCTGGAGGTTTTCCTGGAAATCGGCGTTGAGCTGGGAGAGCTCTTCACGCACGCGGTAGTTCGCCTTTCGATAGCGACGTTGCAGCCAGAGGATCATCAGCGTCACCGGGACCTGAGCCACCAGCAGGAGCAAGCCCAGGCGCCACTCCACCAGCAACATCGTGATCGCGATCACCAGCAGGCTGACCAAATCACCAAGAACACCGACAGCCCCGCTGCCGAACACTTCAGCGAGGGCATCCACATCGCTGGTGAGACGCGTCAGCAACTTGCCGACCGGCATCCGGTCATGGAAGCGAAGCGACAGCTGCATGGCATGGGAGAACAGATCCTCGCGAATCCGGGACGTGAGCCGCTGCCCAACGGCCTGGATGTTGAAGGACTGCAGCCCCTGCAGACCAAGGCGCAGCAACACCGACACCAGCAGCGTGCCCACCAGTAAGCGCATCGCCGCCGGGGTCTCCATGGCCTGAAGCAGGGGCAGCACCGACTCCCTGGAGGCACCCCCGACACGCCGAAGCACAGCAATCGCCTGGCCGACCAGCAACGGCTGGATCGCACCGGCAAGAGCGACGGGCACCAGCAGAACCAGAGTGAGCAGCAACCGTCGCCGGTCGCGACCGAGATAGCGCCCCAGGCGCCTGACCCGCTGAAAGTCCGATGTGGCCATCAACTGGCCGCCGGCTGGGGTGTGCAGGCGCGCATGGCATCAACAATTCCGCGCAGATCTCCACGATCCAGGCGGAGTGAAAGGGGATGCCCCACGAGACGGGCCGTGGAAAAGAAAAGGTCCTCGATCGCCACAAGTCCGTTGTCCCGCAGGGTGCGGCCGGTGGCGACGAGATCCACAATCGCCTCTGCGATTCCGGTAATTGGTCCGAGCTCGACCGAACCGGTGAGATGCACAAGTTCGACAGGCAGATCGAGAGCGTCGAAATAGGTGCGGGCGCACTGGGTGAACTTGCTCGCCACCCGGCAGTGGGGGGGAAGATCCGCCGCGCGCTGGTAGCCGCTGCTGGCCTTCACAGCCACGGACATCCGACAGCCACCGAAACCGAGATCCACCAACTGGGCCACTGGCATCTGGTGCTCGCGCAGCACGTCGTAACCGACCACACCCAGCTGGGCCTGTCCATAGGCCACGTAGACCGGCACATCACCGTTGCGCACCAGCAAAGCCCTGGCCCGACCACAGGCGGAAGGAACCATCAACTGGCGGTTATCAGGATCGAGAACCGCCTGAAAATCGAGACCGGCTGCAGCAAAACGAGCCACCGAATCTTTCAGCAGTGCTCCCTTTGCCAGGGCGACGGTGATCATGGAGTGATGCGTCGACCTGGACTTTAACGATGCCACCTTCCGGCACGACCCATGACGGCATTCACCCCCTGCCCGTCCTGCAGGACAACATCGTGTGGATCTGGGTGGCGGGAGATGCTGCGGTCGTGGTCGACCCGGCGGTGGCCTCACCGGTGATCGACTGGCTTGAAGAGCGCGAACTGCGGCTCGAAGCCGTGCTGCAGACCCATCACCATGCGGATCACATCGGCGGCACCCCCGAACTCCTGCTCCGCTGGCCCGATGCGGCGGTGATCGCCGCTCTGGCCGACCTAGAACGCATCCCCTTTCAAACCGTCTCGGTGCGGGAGGGGGACCGGCTCACCCTGCTGGATGGGGAACTGGAGGTGCTGGAGGTTCCGGCCCATACCAGGGCCCATGTGGCTTTTCTGCTCTCGGCTCAGGGTGCGAGGCCTCCGGCCCTGTTCTGCGGAGACACGCTCTTCAGCGGGGGGTGTGGTCGCCTGTTCGAAGGCACTGCGGCGCAGATGCACGAGGCGTTGCAACGCTTCAGCCAGCTCCCACAGCAGACGGGCGTCCATTGCGCCCATGAATACACCGAAGCGAATCTGCGCTGGGCGGCAGCCCTGCGGCCGGATGCGCCGGCAATCCACAAGCGCTTGCAGGAGGTCGGGGCCCTCAGGGCCAGGGGCAGTTGCAGCCTGCCGAGCACGATCGGAATCGAACGGGAAACCAACCTGATGATGCGCGCCAACGATGCGGAGGAGCTGGGGGCACTGCGCCGGCACAAGGATCAGTGGCGTGGCTGAGGGCCCGGCTCAGGGCGCAGCTCAGTTATTGACCGAGCGCTTCTAGAACTAAACGCTGCGGATAGAGCAGCACGGTTTCTCCGGGGCGCAGGGCGAGTCGACAACGGGTCCCCCGCTGGTAATCGCTCTGGAGCGGCAGGCGTAGGCGCAACTGACGGGCTCCCGCTTCGACCCTGTAAAGCCATTCACGACCTAGGAACTCTCGACCCATGACGCAGGCCTCAGCGGTGGGATCTGGGACCAGGGTGATTGCCGCGGGATCCACCAACACGGAGGCCTCTGCTAGATCCCGCTCCCCAAGGCCGGAAGGCATCCGGAATCGGCCGAGCGAACAGTTCAGATGGCCGCTGCCATCGGTTTGTACAGGCAGAAGATTGCCCTGCAAAACAAAACGACCGACAAACGGGGTGGCCGGCGACTCCACCAGAGTGCGAGGAGACGCGCATTGATGCAGCAGACCGTCCTGCATCACGGCAACCCGGTCGCAAATCGCTAGCGCTTCGCCGGGGTCATGGGTGACCAGAATGCCCGAGGTGCCACAGCGACTGAGCACCGCTGGCAGTTCACTGCGCAAGCGAAGCCTTACCTCCACATCGAGGTTGGAGAAGGGTTCATCCAGCAACACCACCGCAGGAGCCGGGGCCAGAGCCCTCGCCAGGGCCAAGCGCTGGCGCTGGCCTCCAGATAATTCATGGGGATAGCGGCCGGTCAGCCGCTCCAGCCCAAGCAACTCAAGCAACCACGAAGCCCGACTGGTGTCCTGTCCCCGGCGCAGTCCAAAGCAGGTGTTCTCCCAAGCATTGAGATGAGGGAACAGGGCGTAGTCCTGAAACACCATGCCCACCCCGCGACGCTCGGGGGGCAGTGATCGTTGGCAATCTGCCGCCAGCTCACCCTGCAGGTGCACCTCACCACGCGAGGGCTGCTCGAAACCGGCAATCAGGCGCAACAGCGTGGTCTTGCCACAGCCGGACGGACCCAGCAATCCCACGAGCTCACCTGGCTGCAGATGCAGATCGATCCCCTGAAGCGTCCAGTCCCGCTCTCGCCCCGGGTAGCGGTGCCAGAGGCCCGACACCGCAACCGGCGCGACCTCTGATTCGCGACCCGCCATAACCCTCGAGGGTGATGATGCCTGTCCATTGTGCGACTCCGCCATGACCTCCCCCATCAATCCTGAGGCGATCACCACGGACGCCGCACCGGCTCCAGTCGGTCCCTACAACCAGGCTGTCCTTGCGGGGGGATGGCTCTACTGCTCCGGCCAGATCCCCCTCGATCCGGCCACAGGCGCCATGGTGGGAGCGGGCGATGTGGAGGCGGAAACCCGCCAAGTGCTCAGCAACCTGCTTGCAGTCCTCAAGGCCGCAGGAGCCGATGCCTCCCGGGTGGTGCGGACCACGGTGTTCCTTGTGGATCTGAACGATTTCCAAAAAGTGAATGCCCTCTACGCGGAGGTCTTCGGTGCCGGAGTCAGTCCAGCCAGGGCCTGCGTGCAGGTGGCAGCACTTCCCAAGGGTGCCCGGGTGGAAATCGATTGCGTGGCCTGGATGGGGTGAGAGACACCCCACCGCTGATGAGGCCGCTGGTCGGGGGCGGGACCGGCGGTTTCATAGGTTGAGGGTTGCGCTGCGCGATCCCATGGCCCAGGCCAAGCTGACCATCGGAGAACTGGAGGCGGGCTACCCCCTCTATTGCAAGGCGTTACGCAGACTTCTGAAGGAGGGCCGCAGCACCCAAGACATCCAGAAAACCGTTTGCTGGGGCCATCTGGAAACCCTCAACCGCTGCCTTCCCACCCGCTACAAGGCACCGTCTTACTTACTGGCCCTGATCCGCCGCGATCTTGAGCAACCGAAGCACTGAGGCCGACGACTCAGGGGCCGGGAGTGAGCGGACGGGCAGGATCATCTCCTTCGACTTCCCCCTGAAACACCCTGCTCGCCAATACATCGCTGGCTTCAATCGTAATCAGATCCTCACGATTGAGCGGTTCGGCCATTCTTGAAAACAGCCGATTCGCCTGCCGGAGTCGCAAACGATCAAGAGCATTACGTATTGAGCGTGCATTAGCAAAGAAGGGCAAAAGCCGGCGGCGTGCGATGTAGTCGGCAAAGGCTTGCTGAGCCGAATCAGTGAAGCAGTAGTTCTGCTGATGCAGCAATAGAAGAGCAATCTCCATCAGCTCCGAATCGCTGTAGTCGGGAAAATCAATGTGATGAGCGACTCGGGAGGAGAGACCGGGGTTGGACTGATAGAACTCCTGCATGCGATCTTTATAACCGGCAAAAATCACAACAAACTCTGAGCGCTGCTTCTCCATATCCTGAAGAAGAATTTCGATCGCTTCAGCCCCGTAATCCCTCTCATTACCTGGCTTATAAAGATAGTAAGCCTCATCAATAAACAGAACACCGCCCTGGGCACGCTTGATCATTTCACGGGTTTTAGGTGCGGTGTGGCCTACATATTGACCAACAAGATCATCACGGGTCACAGTGACCACATGACCTTTGCGCAAATAGCCGAGACGATGAAGGATTTGGGAGATCCGGATCGCAACTGTCGTTTTCCCAGTTCCCGGACGGCCCGTGAAGGACATGTGCAGGGAGGGTGCAGAGCTGGGCAGATCCAAGGTCTCCCGAGCACGATCCACTAAAAGCAATGCTGCAATCTCACGAATGCGCGTCTTAACAGGACGCAAGCCAACAAGATCGCGATCAAGCTGCTCTAACACCTCAGCAACGCCTGAATCGGCGAAGCTGGCCGCAAGGTCAATCGATGAGTCCATCGACCGCTGCCGCAAAGGCATGATCCTCAGCCTGCAAAGGAGCTCCCTCCTCGAGATCGAGAGGCCGCAAGGTGAGATTCACGTAAGTACGGCCAAAACTGATATCCGGAAAGCGTTGCTGTTCTTCACTGAAAGCGCCAAGACGATCTAAAAAATCACGGGTGGCGCCGTAGGTCTCGAATTCAACTCGGCGCTCAAGCCGGACCGGACGATTGCGCTCTTCCCACTGATGCTGCCCAGATTGATGCTGCCCTGATTGATCCTGCACAACGACACGCACACGCTTCGCTGAACTTAGAGCAGAGCATCCCGGCGGGTCCCCATCAATCGCTCAGCCCAGGCAGACGCATAGGCATGGTTGGCCGCCTGTGCCTCGGGATCCTGGACATTGAGAGGATGGGGCATGGTGCCAGCAATCGCCGCGTTGGTGACACAGAACATCGACTTCTGGAAGCTGATACAGATCTGCACATGAACATCAGCCTGCCCTCGGCCATGGCTGTCGTACCAGCGGCTGAGCTCATCGGGAAGGTGGCGATACATGTCTTGCATGCAAAGGCTCGGAGGGATCCCCGCCCCCATGCTTGGAAGCGGGTCGGCATAGAGCGCTCCGTAGCGGAAGCTGCTTTGATCTGGAGAGATCTGCTGAGCCTGGGCGTTGTACGACACGGTTCCCAGGAAAGGCATCCCGCGGAAGAACACCGCCTCCACATAAGGGACAGCCACATCCACCAGGAAGGTGAGGCCAGCTTCAGGCGGGAGGATCCAGAGGGTCTCACCACCGACCTGCACCTCGTAGGTGATCGGATTGGCGGCGGCAGCCACCAGACCATCACGGATGTGATGGACCACATCGTTGACGCAAGCCACCTCACCGATGCGATAGCGACGGGCAAGGTCAACAAACACATCGCTCATCACACGCCAGAACAGCCCAAGGGCATAGATGGTGGTGAGTGAGCGAATCGCCTCGGGTGCGAAACCCGGAAACAGTCCATTCACCAGCGCCAACAGCGGATCGCGACGGGCTTTGAGGCGAATGATCTGATCACAAACCTTCTGGAAGGGATCACTGTCGAGGTAGGCATCCAGCCCTCCGGTGCCATGCCAAAACATCGCCTTCTGGCAGTACTCGGCGTATTCGAAGTTGATCCGATCACCCATCCAATGGGTCCAGAGGCGCTGGAGACTGAAACCCTCGTGGAAAAAACGAAGGGTCGGGAAGGGATTAAGCAGCTGGGTCTGTCCCTGATACACCAGGTTGCGGCTGTAAGCATCCAGCACGAGGCCGTAACTCTCGAGCACATTCACGACCTGGAGAAGATGGTCAGGAGTGTCAGCGAGCAAGGGAACGTCCGCGAGCAGGCGAGAGACCAGCTCCTCGTGTTCGGGCAGCGGGGGCGTGGTGTGGGGCATCAGGAGAGGCCTCCGGACAGGGTGGTGAGAGCGAGCTGACTGAGGCCGGTCGTCGCCGCCTCGCTCAGACCGACCAGAAGATCAGGGGCCAAACCGAGAATCAGGACCCCAAAACTGAGAAGGATGGCCGGCATTTGATCCTGAAAAGGAACCGGTTCAAGCACCCGGGGGTTGACATCGTCACCGGCGGTGATTGCCAAGCGTCCAAAAAAGGCACGATTGACAAGCAGCAGGAAGTAGACCGCTGTGAGACCCGAGCCCACCATGCTGAGCAGGGTGGCTGTGGTGAAGCTCTCAAGGCTGCCTCGGAAAATCAGGAATTCGGCAATGAAGCCGGCCATTCCCGGAATGCCGGCACTAGCCATGACGCCGATGATCATCAAAGAGCCACTCAATGGAAGGCCACGCTGAGGGTTGAGAAGGCCCCGCAACACATTCAGATCCCTGGTGCCAGTGCGCGAATAAACCACACCCACGACAAGGAAAAGAATCGCCGAAATCAAACCATGGCTGACCATCTGGAAAAGGGCGCCCTCCAGGGCAACAGGGGTGGCTGCTGCCGCCGCCAGCAGCACATAGCCCATATGCCCCACTGAGCTGTAGGCCACCATTCGCTTCATATCGGTCTGGGCAATTGCGGCCAAGGATCCATAAAGCACAGACACCGCCGCCCAGGTGGCTAGCCAGGGAGCGGCGACAGCCCAGGCCTCAGGGAAGAGACCAAGACAGAAACGCAGCAGACCATAGGTGCCCAGCTTGAGCAGGACCCCTGCCAAAAGAACGGACACCGGCGTCGAGGCTTCGGTGTGAGCATCCGGCAGCCAAGTATGGAAAGGGAAAAGCGGAATCTTGATTCCGAAGCCGATCAGCAGAGCACCCATCAGCACCAACTGGCTAACAATCCCCATCTGGGAGCTGAGTACAGGATGGAGGCCGAAATCAACGCTGCCGGTCAAGACAGCCATTCCCAGGAATGCCGCCAGAATCAAAACCCCTGAAACGGCGGTGACGATCAGAAATTTCGTGGAGGCATAGGCGCGATTGGCGCCACCCCAGACCGCAATCAGCAGCCAGAGGGGAATGAGCTCCAATTCGTAGAACAGGAAGAAGAGCAACAGGTTCTGAGCCAGGAAGGCACCATTCACCGCACCGCTGATGATCAGCAGGAGAGAGAAGTAGATGCGCGGCCGATTCTCAATGCTGCGGGACGCAAACGCTGCCACCAGGCAGAGCACTCCGTTCATCAGCACTAACGGCAGTGAAAGGCCATCGACGGCGAGGGAGTAGTCGAGCCCAAGACTGGGCAGCCATGGCATACGTTCAACCAGCTGAAAACCTTGCTGAGCGGAATCGAAGGCCCAGAGCAACGGAAGCCCTGCCAGGCACTGAATCGCCAACACAATCAGAGACACGCGCCTGATGCCACCGGACTGGGTACCGGCAGGCAGGCAAGAGATCAGGAGGGCCCCGCCAAAGGGGATCAGCAGAAGAACGGTCAAGAGCATGGAGTTCACCTCAGTTCAGAAGCCAGCTGAGGCTGAACAGCAGCAGCACAATCGCCGCAACCACCGTGAGCACGTAGCTCTGGCTCTGACCGCTGATGCTCAATTTGAGACCATCGGCGCTTTGGAGGGAGAAACGAGCCAGGAAATGGAGCACACCATCGACCACCGTGCGATCAAAGCGATCAGCCAGTTTTGAAAAGGCAGCTACCACATTCACGATCGTGAGGCGGTAGAAGCGCTCGGTATAGAAATCAAAAGCGAGGAGATCCTGGAACCAGCGAAGAATGGGATTCAGGGAACGGGACCAGGCTTTATTCAGAGGGATCAAGGCTCCGATGAGAAGTCCCACCAGGCCACTGCCAACCACAAGCGCGGCCGCCCAGACGGGGAAAGCGAGCAGCCCATCCAGAGACTCCAGGCGAATCAGCAACAACGGGGTGATCAGAACGATCACAGACAGCGCCACCATCGGCAGGGCCATTTGCCAATTGATCTCTGCGGCTCTCCTGGTCTTGGCCAGGGACTGCCCCAGGAACACCTGGCGGTAGACGCGGGTGAGGTTGAGGGCCGTCAGCGCATTGGTCACGAGAAACACGACAACCAGGGCAGGTTCACGAGCGCCAATCAACTCCACGGACTGGGCCAAGCAGAGGAAGCCCCCAAACGGGAGAAAACCAACAAGACCCAGCGAACCGATCAGAAAGGATCCGGAGGTTGCCGGCATACGGGAACCGAGCCCCCCGAGTTCGGTGATGTCCTGGCAATTGGTGGCTGCGATCACGCCACCCACGCTCATGGACAGCAGAGCTTTGGAAACGGCGTGGGCAAAGAGCAGCAGGAGTGCAAGTACGGGCACCTGCAACGCAATGGCGATAAAGACGAGGCCCAGATACGCCGTTGTGGAATAGGAGAGATTCCGTTTGATATCCACCTGGGCAATCGAAACCAGCGAGCCGCCAAGGGCACTGATGATTCCAATCACCTGAAGGATCACCAGGGTGACGGGAGCCTGCTGCAGCAGGGGCATCACCTTGAGGAGAACGATGGCACCGCAGGTGACAACGACGGAATTGCGCAAAATCGAAGCTGGGTTCGGACCCTCCATCGCTTCATCCAGCCAGAGGTGCATGGGGAACTGGGCGCACTTTCCGACCGGACCAGCAATCAGACCTAAACCCAGCAGGGTCGCGGCAATGGGGGTCATGGGTTGCGTTGCTGACCAGGCGTAAAGATCCTGAAAGCCCATGACTCCAGACCAGGCAGCCAGAGACACCACCCCCATCAGCAGGAGGACATCGCCGACGCGCTTGGTGAGAAAGGCATCCCTGGCAGCGGTGATCACCAGCGGCTGGGCGTACCAGAACCCCACCAGCAGGTAGGTGGACAGGGTGAGCATCTCCAGCAGGAAATAGCTCTGAAACAGGGAGTCACTGAGCACGACTCCAGACATCGCACCCTCGAAAAAGCCGAGGAGAGCGAAGAAACGGGCAAGGGCCCACTCCTTATCGAGATAACCGAGTGAATAGAACTGAGCCAGAAGGCTGAGACCAGTGATCAGTTCAAGAGCCGCCAGGTTGGTCAGCGACAGGCTGAAGCTGATGTTGAGCTGCAGGTCTGCAAAAGCCAGCCAGGGAAACTCAAGAGACACAGGCCCATTGAGCATCACCTCACGCAACACCAAACTCCCATGCACAAAGGCAATCAGGGTGAGAAGGATGTTGAGGTAAGCGGGGGGGCGATGCGCATCCCTGCGAAACCAGCCAGCGGCCCATGGAAGGGCCACGAGGGTTCCTGCCAATCCATAGAGGGGGATCAGCCAGGCGGTCTCAATGGTCAGGGTGGAAAACGTGCTCAAAAAAAGAACTCAGACGTTTCCGGCCGAAGGCGCGTTGGCCGGAGAATCTAAGCGGAATTGGGAGTCCGGGAACGCCATTCCACTCAGAGGCGGCGACGGGCGCCGGTCGCCACCAAGGCAGGCTCAACCTCCTGATGGGGACGCGCAATGATATGGGCGGCCACCAGGCCATCGCCTACTCGCTCACAGGCATCAGCGCCTGCGCGAACAGCGGCGTTCACCGCACCGGTCTCACCGCGCACCATGACGGTCACGTAGCCACCGCCGACGTACTCGCGACTGATCAGCTGCACCTCGGCAGCTTTGGTCATCGCATCGGCCGCTTCAATTGCAGGCACCATCCCACGGGTTTCGATCATGCCAAGGGCAATGCCCTTGATCGGTGCCGGCGTTGCAGCCGCAGAGACACTCGAGGAGGCACGGCGAGCGGCACCACCGGAAGCGCTGCTGGATCGTGTGCTGGTCGAGCGACTCGTACCCGATCGGCTCGCGCTTGTGCTGCGACGGCTGCTTGTGGTGCTGGAACTAGCACTGCGGCGTGTGCTTGTGGCTGCGGCAACGGCGGTCACATCGACAGTTGCCTTGGCAGCCGGTGTGTTTTTGACAGCAGGCGTTGTCTTATCAGCCGCTGCGGAGGTGCTTGCCGCTGGCGTCGCGGCCGCAGGGGTCACTGCTCCGCTGGACGTGGAGGAAACAGAAGCACCTGAGGAAGCAGCCGACGGGCTGGAACCAGCGGAAGAGCGACGGCGGGGCGTTGGAGTGGCCATGGTGAGGAGGGAGTGGATGGAACGAAGCGGGACGGGGCGATCAGTTATCCATCCGGCGTCCAGTGATCGATGATCCCGCCGATGGTGAGATCAGTGAGGACCGTGTTATCAGGACAGGCATGACGGGCCGCAGAGCCGCTGGCAGTAAAAACCCAGTTCCCTTCTCGAGCACCAACGGGATCAACAGCCACAAGTTTCTTGCCTTTGTTGTTTTCCAGAATGCGCAGGTGCATGTGATCAAGTCCGGCGACCCGATACGTGCAAATCAGTGTTCCCCGCACCTGCATGATTTCCATCAGCCTGCAGCCCCCTGGGGTGGGGTTGGGGGAGCTGCAGGGGACGCTGCAGGTGCGGATGGTGTGGAGGGAGGTTTCGGGGGATCGGGCTCCCAGTGGTCAATGATCCCAACGATGGTGAGGTCACTGGGATAAGACTTGCTACCGGCAGCCTCACGGGCAGCAGAGCTGGAAACGCAGATGACCCAGTCTCCGGGCTTGGCACCGACGGCATCAACAGCCACTTTTTTGGTGCTGCCATCGAGGACGACCTGTAGATGCTTGTGCTCAAAATCGGGGATCCGATTGGTTGAGACGAGTGGCTTGATGACCTTGACGATGAGCATGATCAGTGAGCCTCCTGACGGACAGGATCGAGGGAGGACCCTACCGTTTCGGCAGGGGAAGGGTTGTCACGATCTCGGACCGTGAGCATGGTGTGGAGCAGGCCGGCGTCAACAAGCTCCGTGTAGCGGGCGGCGATCGCTTGGTTGACGCGATGGCAATCAGCGACAGCCCGCTCTCTGGCACCAGGAACCTTGCCTGAGTAATCGAAGCGGACAACGACAGGGATTGGCAAATCCCTTGAAACATTGAGTCCCTTGAAGATCTTGACGCCGACATCGAGATCCGGAGCACCTTCCTCAACAGTGTCGAGATGGGCGAAGTAGGTGAGGTTGCGTAAATGCACCTCCTTGAACCCGATGCCGACACCGATAAAGCGTTCCGCATGGCCTGCATCGGGATAGGGCCCGTGATGCAGGGCACGGACGTAATCCTGTTGGGAGAAATTGTTGATCAGTAATTCGGCAATGAAGCGCACCATGCCCGGATCAGGAGCCGTCGTGGAGTGGGTTTCCACCGCAGCGAAGACCGCCTCACGAGCCTGATCAGCGTGCAGACAGGCGGTGCTCTCATAAAGAGTTGCAGCACACAACCATTGATCAAGCTTGATCGCACCATCACGATCCGGAACATGAACCCGGATCGCATCGGTGTCAGTGTCGAGACCGATCAATAAAAGATCCACCGAAGCACCACAGCAGAAGCTGTTCTCAACGGCTTCACGGAAATCCTTGAGGCGTTGCAAACCTGCAGAGGCCGCCAGAGAGTCGTTGCTGCCGTGGGCGGCACAGCCTTGGTGGGATGGATCTAAAGAACTGAAGTGGTACGTAACCACTTTCAAATAACGCGTAGGGGCATGGGGCTCGTTGGGAACAAGTTCGCGAAAACGGCGATGCTCGGTTTTGACCCAACGATTGACCGTGTTTTCCACGTCGAACATGGCTCCGGCATGGGAGCGACGCCGCACGGCACTGAAGGGAATGCGTAGGGCGTAGGCAATGGAATGGGCTAAACGACCATCCGCGCAGGGAGTGACATCAAGCAGATGGAAACCGCAGTCGAGTAAGAAAGTGTTGAACTGCTCAGCGCGCTGACTCCCGGACGCACCGCCGAGAGGGTCATCGAGAAAGAAACGCTCGCTCAGGGATTGATGGGCCTGGAACACACACCAGGCAAACAGGGCGCGCATGTCGAGGGGACGCACCCATGCTTTCTCAAGGATGTGATCGGGTAGATCAAATCCGAGCTCGGCCCGAGCTAAGCGTTGAGCCTGGGTAATGAAATCAGCGTCGTGTTGAAAGGCTGAAACCCTCTGGAGAACGGGAACGATGCGATCAAAACGTCCCTTGACCTCCAGTTCATAGGCCTGGAGCCTGGTGTTCTCGGAGAGCTGGGTGAGGGGATGGGCAGCCAACACACCTCTGCGAGACACTGTCGCCGCTTGAAATCGAGCGGAAGAAGAGCATGCCTGAGGCTGAAGTTCAGCCGATTGATCCCGGCGAATCCAGGAGGGGCGCTGCACGACAGGTCGTCGGGTGTCCTGACTTGAACGAATCCGTCCACTGGACAAACGAGCATCATTCACCACTGCCGCTTTGCCCGCAGTGGTCAGCGCCTTACGCCGTTCAAGGGCGGCGCTGCGGGTGGTGGCAACTGGATCCGATCCGGGTTGATCCTGGTTGGGTCCCATCTCAGTTGAGCTGGAGAGGGCCTGAGCCAACTGCAGCTGACGACGTGTGGGAGCCGTGGGAGCCAGTGGGCGCCCGCTCCGTGCCGATGGTTGGGAGCGAACCATTCTTCGATCAGCCCCGAGCGCCGCCGGAGACGGTGATCAGCGATCCTTTGTCGGTGTTGCCAGAGGAGCCGGTCACACGGCTGACGGGCCACTCCGTTTCCTGGTTGCGCTTGCGTTCGAAGGACGACATGGCGCTCATCGGGCCAGGACGGGAAGGATTGCGACGGCGGGCTGAAGCCCCTTCCGTACCCGTGACGTGCTCACCACGGTCCCAGTCATCGCCGGTGACCTTGGTGGATGAACCCTCTCCGGTGACCCGAGAGACAGGCTTGGTGGGAGGCTCACTCACCACAGCCACGGTGGGCTGGAACTGTCGCTGTTGCCGGTTCTGGAATTCGCGGTTATCGAAGCGAAACTGCTCGGTACCCGTGACTTTTCCGCCGGCCATATCAAAAGGGCCGGTGATGCGGCTCCCCTGCTCATAAGCGGTGCCAGTGACCCCGGAACGAAGCTCACGATCCTGTTGAGCGGCACGGGCGGGGGACATCACACTGAAACGTGTCCAAGGGGCACCTTCCGGTGACACACCATGGGTTTCAGTGCCAGCGGGGGCATCAGAACCGCAGGCCGCAGCGAGTTGATCAGCACCCAGATAGGGAGTTCCGGTAATCGCTTCGCAGGCTCCACGCTCATCACCGGTCATCACCCCACCGACCCCGGGCTGAAGACCGGTCATCGGGGCTGAAGGAGTGCCGACGCGCACTGGAGTGCGCTCACGGATGGCCTGCACAGCAGGAGTACCGCAGTATTGACCAGCCTGCTCAAGACCTGCATAGGGAGTACCGGTCACAGCCTTGCAGCTACCGGGCTCGTCCCCAGTGACCTTGTCGGACCGACCGGTGCGGGTACCGCTGACGACCTGATTGCGGTTGGTGATGCTGAAACCCACCTTGGCGGCTTCAGGCTCTGCCTTAGACCCGCAAAAAGCATTGACTTGCTCAGCACTGATGTATTGATCACCAGTGACGCGATGGCAGGAGCCGAACTCATCGCCGGTCACCTGCGCAGAGCGACCCACCATCGTTCCAGTCACACCGGTACCGGAAAGGGTGGCGGAACGTCCGACCTTGGCGGCAGGACGTCCCTCAGGGAGGGGGTCGGATCCGAGGTACTGATCTCCAGTGAGGGCACGACCAGCTCCGGCTTCATCACCAGTGACACTGGAAGAACGGCCCACCATCACGCCACTCACTGGACGTCCTTGCTGGGTCAGGCTGTGTCCGACTTTGCGTGGGGAGGGGGTGGAACCACCGCAATAAGCCGCGGACTGGTTCGCAGAGATGTATTCAGTACCGGTGACGGATTTGCAGGTGCCGGGCTCGTCACCAGTCACTTTCTCGGAGCGTCCGACTTCGTTGCCGGTCACTCGATTGCCGTGGCTGGTAGCGGTCACGCGAACCTTGGCAGGGGTGGTGACGGCAGGAGCGCTTTGACAGAAGGTCTGGAAGACTTCGGCACCCAAGTACTCAGTGCCAGTGATGGAGCGGCAGGTGCTGGCCTCATTGCCGGTGGTCTTCACCGAGCGGTTGGCCTGGGTACCGGTGACGGTCTGACCACCTGTGGTCTGGGACTCACCCACTTTCCAATGGGCATCCGCAGCGGCTGCCTGCTTGGAACCATGACGATTGGGACCAGAGGGGCGGGTCACACCCGCACTCTGCTTATTACGGGCACCAGCCTTGGCACGCAATTCGCGCACCTGCTGAGCCAACTCACGGCTGGTGAGATCGGGATTTGCCTGACGAGCAACAGCGGCTGCGCTGGTGGGCTGCTTGCCAGCAGTCTTGCCGTGCTTCGACATGGCATCGCGGCGAGCCAGCACCAAAGCGCGGCTGGGATTTTCAATGGACCGGCGCTTGGGTGACGCACTACGTCGCTCAGCAGCGGCGCGACGGTCGCCGGAGCGATTGCTCAGCTCAACGGAGACCGCAGGACGTGTCGACAATCCTTTCTCAGCTGCACGCTGTCCACCGCATCCGCACTCTTTCTTGGCCGGTTCAGATGGGGGAGCGACAACCGTTTGCCGAGCCGCATCAGTGCGATTGCGGTCGCGACTGGTATCAGCGGTTTTGCCTCGACGGGAGAGTGCTTCACGACGGGCGAGCACCAGCTCACGACTGGGATTGCTCTGGGGCTTCACCTGGGAGAAGCGGGCGACTGGAGCGCGCTGCAGAGTCACGGCAGCAGGGGCAGAGACAGAAGCGACTGCAGATTGCGAAGAAACAGGCGTGGTGGCTGTGATCTCAGCAGAAGCATCCGTGCGGGTCGGACGTGCATCCGAAGCCGTGCGCACACGATTCGCCTTACCGCCTGCGGCAACCGATGCCTTCTTCCCGGCGGTGGTCAGCGCCTTACGGCGCTCAAGTGCGAGTTCGCGACTGGAAAGTCTTGCCATGTCCGCCCGAGGTTGTCGTCGTGAATGGAAGGGTGGAGCCCTCCCGGAAAAGAGTTGAGCCCTGATGAAGGTCAGGGCTCGGAACCATTGGATCGAAGATCAGCTAGATCGAGGATCAGCGACCTTCGAAGACCACGAAGCAAGCACCCTGGCTTTGGGTGTAGGCGTCGTAACCAACGATGCGCACGTGGTGGTCGGGATAAGCGCGATGGCAAGCCTCGAGCTCGCTGACCACAACATTGAGGTCCTTCTCACCGAAGAAGGGCAGCTTCCAATAGGACCAATACGTGGCCATGGAGTTGCTGGGGTGGACATGCTCGACGAGCGGGCTCCAACCCTGGGCAATGATGTAGGCGATCTGGTCGTAGATCTCGTCCTGGGTCATCGGCGGAAGAAAGCCGAAGGTCTCCAGGGTGGCGACTGTTTGGTAGTCACCCACGGTGCTCTGGAAAGGCATGGGGATCCTGGGTTACGGAATTGGTTGGACCGGATCTGTTGTTATCCGGCCGGAGTCATGACGAAGAACGGTGGGAGAACACCGATTGAGGTGCTCTCCCTGCCGATCAGTTCTGAACGTCGAGCTTGTCGACGGTGTCGAACTCGAACTTGATCTCCTTCCAGGTCTCGAGGGCGATGGCAAGCTCGGGGCTGTGCTTCGCGGCTTCCGTGAGGATGTCGCGGCTCTCCTTCTCGAGATGACGGCCGGCGTTGCGTGCCTTGACGCAGGCTTCGAGGGCCACACGGTTAGCAGCAGCACCTGCAGCGGAACCCCAGGGGTGACCATGGGTACCACCACCGAACTGCAGAACGGAGTCGTCACCGAAGATGGTGACCAGGGCGGGCATGTGCCACACGTGGATACCGCCGGAGGCGACGGCGAACACGCCAGGCATGGAACCCCAGTCCTGATCGAAGAAGTTGCCGCGGCTGCGATCTTCGGGAACGAAGGACTCACGCAGCTGGTCGATGTAGCCGAGGGTGGTCTGACGATCACCTTCCAGCTTGCCGACCACGGTGCCGGTGTGGAGCTGGTCACCACCGGACAGACGCAGACACTTGGCGAGAACGCGGAAGTGGATGCCGTGCTTGGGATGACGGTCGATCACCGCGTGCATGGCGCGGTGGATGTGGAGCAGCATGCCGTTCTTACGGCACCACTTCGAGAGACCGGTATTGGCAGTGAAGCCACCGGTGATGAAGTCGTGCATGATGATCGGCATCTTGAGTTCCTTAGCGAACTCAGCGCGCTCATACATCTCCTCGGGAGTGTTGGCGGTCACGTTGAGGTAGTGACCCTTACGCTCACCGGTTTCCTGCTCAGCCAGCTTGATGGCTTCCGCAACGAACTCGAAGCGGTTCTGCCAGCGCTGGAAAGGCTGGGAATTGATGTTCTCGTCGTCCTTGGTGAAGTCCAGACCGCCACGCAGGCACTCATAGACCACGCGACCGTAGTTCTTACCGCTCAGGCCGAGCTTCGGCTTGATGGTGCAGCCCAGCAGAGGACGGCCGTACTTGTTCATCCGATCGCGCTCGACCTGAATGCCGTTCGGCGGGCCGTAGCAGCTCTTGATGAAGGCAATCGGGAAGCGGATGTCTTCCAGACGGAGGTGACGCAGGGCTTTGAAGCCGAACACGTTGCCGACCAAGGAGGTCAGCACGTTGGTGATGGAACCCTCTTCGAACAGATCGAGGGGGTAGGCAATGAACGCGTAGAAGGACTCCTTGTCACCAGGGACGTCTTCGATGCGATAGCAACGGCCTTTGTAGAAGTCGAGGTCGGTGAGGAGCTCGGACCACACAGTGGACCAGGTGCCGGTTGAGGATTCAGCAGCCACAGCAGCGGCGACTTCTTCCTTGGGCACACCTTCCTGGCCGGTGCACTTGAAGCAGGCCAGCAGGTCGGTGTCGAGGGGAACGTAATCAGGAGTCCAGTAAGTGTCTCTGTACTCCTTGACCCCAGCGTCGTACTTCTTGCTCATGGGAAAACTCCGTTAGGTCGGTGAAGGGATTTGAGAGGCGCGAGTTCGTCAAGAACTCAGCGGCAGATCTCAGTCCTTCTGACCCAGGAAGTTGCCGTTGCCCAGAGCAGGCTCCACTTCGCGGTGGGGGCGGGCAATGATGTGAGCAGCAACGAGGCCGTCGCCGACGCGCTCGCAAGCATCAGCACCAGCGCGCACAGCGGCGTTCACAGCGCCGGTTTCGCCACGCACCAGAACGGTGACGTAGCCGCCGCCGACGAACTCACGACCGATCAGGCGCACTTCAGCAGCCTTGGTCATGGCGTCAGCAGCTTCGATCGCGGGGACCAGGCCGCGGGTCTCGATCATGCCGAGAGCGATGCCCATGGTTTCGTTAGCCATTGCCTACCGGGAAAGGGGTGGAATGTTCGCCGCTGACATTGCTCTGCCGAAGCACCAAACGTCAAGCGATAGGAGGCTTTTTGAGCATCACAGTCCATAGTGAACGCTATAAGCAGGGCTAATCACCAAGGCTCCAACTGTTCGCTGACGCTGTTGGGGTTCATGTGAGCACCCCCGGACAGGCCGATGGCAAGAGCGCGCGCCACACCTAGCTTCACATTTGGAGACAGTGCCCCGCGCCTGCGGGGGTGGAATGTTCAACCCGTTCTGGCTCCAACCTCGCGACGTGGAGAGATTCATACCGCTAAGCCACACAATGGATGCCTTCCGACCTGTTCAGGATTGGTTCGCCCTGTTTTGACCATTGCCAGTGGCAACCCCAACAAGGTTGCTGAGATCGTCTCGATGCTTGGCCCTCTCGCTCTCGAAGTGAGGCGTCAACCTGACGATCTTGATGTGGAAGAAACGGGAGCGACTTACCTCGAAAACGCCCGTCTGAAAGCAGTTGCGGCAGCACGCCGTACCGGATGCTGGTCACTCGCAGACGACTCCGGCTTGGAGGTTGATGCGCTTGGAGGAGCCCCTGGTCTTTTCACTGCACGGCTGGCACCAACCGATTCCGAAAAGATCCAAAGGTTGCTTGAAGCTCTGGAAGGCGACCCGTACCGCAGCGCCTGCTTTCGTAGTGCGATGGTTCTCTGTTCACCAGAAGGGCAGTGCCTGGAAGAAGCGGAGGGAGTCTGCTGGGGGGAACTCCTCAAAGCACCGGCCTTCAGCGGCGGCGGCATTGAATCCCTGTTCTGGGTGCGCGAGGCCAACTGCAGCTACGGCGAACTGAATCCATCCCAGCTGGCTCGCCTTGGTAGCCGAGGGAAGGCAGCAAGAGCGCTGGCGCCACGCCTGCGGGAACGTCTCGGACTCAACCGGTGATCATCAACGCAGTGAAGAGCGGCGGTTAATGAGCTCGATCGCCCGCATCGCTGCAGCAGCGGCCTCCTCCACATCGCCCTCACGTCCGGCCAGAGTGAGCCGCCCGAACGCACCGACAGCTTTCACATCCACAAGGGTGATGTTGGAGGCTTTCTCCGCCTCATTGGCAGCGATCAATACGTAGCCGGCGGGTTCGGTCTCAAGAATGAACATGCTCATCCCGGCCTCGATCATCGAGCCCCGGCGGTTCTGGCGGTTGATCAGCACTGCATGGTCGGGAGTGATCGCACGGATCACCTCCGTCCAGCTGACATCAGCCGGACTGCGCTGCTCGATCGAGCTACCGATGGCCTCGAGGACCACATCACCGGAATGGAGCACGGTGCTCTGGTCGCGGTGATAGAGCGCCATCGAACCGAAGGCACGCTCCACGACCATCTGACCGAGGCGCACGTTGCTGGCCTTCAGGGCTATGTCGGTGACTCGATGCACGGCCATGCCAGGGGACACCTCCATCCACAGGCAGGCATCGCCAGGAATCGGAAGAAACCCCTGACTGACCGAACCCATGTAAGCCGCCAACTGGGGCTGGAGGGAATCGATAAAGACATGGGTCCGCAGTTCAATCGACTGAACATGGCTGTTCTGTCGATTCAGACGGGGAGATTCGCTATCGGTGGTCACCACACAGCTCGGTCCCCCAGCGGAGGGGTGAACCTCCGTGCCGGTGACGAGAGCGCTGCCCCCACGCCGCCGCTCCCGGGGATCGAAGCCGGCGAAACGAGTCATAGCCGGGATCTTACCGGAAGGTCATGAATAAAGGAGCTGCTAGCGCTTGCACACCGACAGGCAACCGATACCGTCCGGCCATCCGTTGTTTCGAACCATGGCGACCCCGGAGCTCAATGCCGAACAGGCTCTCGGCCTGGTGAGCTACACCCTGATGCAGCGCTTGGCCCATGAAGGGCAAGTGGACCTTCCCTGGCTGGACGCCCCGGCTGACGAAACGGCCGATTCAATTCGCCAGCTGCGCCAGCGCCTTGAACTCACAGCCCTCGCTGTGGAAACAGGTGCGCCCCTTTCAACCGCAGAGGTGAGCCTGCTGCTCGGCGCCAGACCCGGTGCTGAAACAGTGGAACGAGGCGGCCTCCGTGCCCGTCGGGTCAGCCGCAACGTCTGGCGATTGACCCGAATCGAGAGCAGCGACAGCAAGTCGGGCGGCTTCAACGATGATCGTTTCCGCCGCCGTCTCTGAGATCAGGGCTTGGCTTTGTCTTGAGCGGCAGGCTCCTCGATCTCGACGCACACCGTGGTCGCAGCCAGCTGTTCGCGGGCCGCGACCACTGGAGCGGCCTTGTCCTTGAGCTGCTCAGCAGCCTGTTCGAGGGTCAGGTTTTTGTCTTTAGTGACAGATTGAACCGCCTTCTGGAAGAGCTGCACCTGATCGCGGTACTCCTTGACCTCAGCCTTATTGAGCTGTTCCTCCGCCCCTTCAAGCTTGCTAAGCGCTGCCTTGAGGGACTCACCGGCCTTCTCGGCATCACCGATGGTCGACTGAGCGGTCAGGGAATTCACGCTTGCCACAGCGGCATCCACGTCGAGACGTGCCGCGCAAACGGCCTCGACGCCTTTGGCCACTTTCACTTCATCATTCACCGCCTTTTTTGCCGGGGATTGACAGGCAGCCAACGCCACAGTCAGAGCGAGAACCGCGGGCAGAACGCGCAGGGGAGACATGGAAAGACGCAATGGATTGCGATCGAACAGTAGGCACAAACAACCGATCGAACGCGCTCTGATCCCAAAGAGTTCCTGTGCCCGGAGGCTCCAAGCAGTTCCGGCGCCACCCTGAAGGAATCCACCTTTGCCCTGGGCGGAATGAGCGCCAACCTGTTGAAGGAGTCGGGGCCCCGTGAGGTGTTCTGCGGTCTCACCTCCATCGTCTGGCTGCATCGACGCATGCCGGATGCTTTTTTTCTCGTGGTGGGTTCACGCACCTGTGCCCACCTGATTCAAAGCGCTGCCGGCGTAATGATCTTCGCGGAACCGCGCTTCGGCACCGCCATTCTGAGCGAGCGAGATCTGGCCGGCCTGGCCGATGCCCAAGAGGAGCTGGATCGAGTTGCCAGAGAGCTTCTGCAACGCCGCCCCGAAATCCGCACCCTGTTTCTTGTGGGGTCTTGCCCCAGCGAAGTGATCAAACTCGATCTGGCCAGGGCCGCGGAACGACTCAACGAGGAACTCGGCGGTCGGGTGCAAGTGGTGAACTACTCCGGGAGCGGCATCGAGACGACCTTCACCCAGGGAGAGGACGGCGCCCTCGCAGCCCTGGTACCCATGCTTCCGACCAGTGATGAGAAGCAATTGCTGCTGGTGGGGACACTCGCCAATGCAGTGGAAGATCGCTTGATCACACTGTTTCAGCGCATGGGAATCGCGACGGTGCGCAGCCTCCCCCCCAGGCAGTCCACCGAGCTACCTCCCGTGGGCGAGGGCACACGCGTCCTGCTCTGCCAACCCTTTCTTGGCGATACCGCGCGCCGGCTCCGTGATCGGGGGGCCACCATCCTCGCGGCTCCTTACCCCTTAGGTGCGGAGGGAAGTCGTCTCTGGATGGAAGCGGCCGCTCAGGCCTGGGGCGTCGATCCAACAACCGTGAGCGACATCCTTGATCCCTTGATGCAAAGAGCCAAGCAAGCCCTGGAGCCCCACCGGCGCAGATTGGCAGGACAGAGAATCTTTCTCTTGCCCGAATCCCAGCTGGAGATCCCCCTAGCTCGCTTTCTGCACAGGGAATGCGGCATGGAGCTGGTGGAAGTGGGCACGCCCTATCTGAATCGGGAGCTGATGCAGGCGGAGCTGGACCTGCTGCCCGACGGCACTCGGGTGATGGAGGGACAGCACGTGGAACAACAACTGGATCGGGTGCGAGACAGCCGACCCGATCTCGTCGTCTGCGGCATGGGTCTGGCCAACCCCTTGGAAGCCGAAGGCATCGCCACCAAATGGTCGATCGAACTGGTCTTCAGCCCCATCCACGGCATCGACCAGGCCGGAGAGCTGGCAGAGCTCTTTTCCAGACCCCTTCAGCGCCACCAGCTGCTTCACCCCACAGCCCCCTAACCGATGGACCTCACTCTCTGGACCTATGAAGGGCCGCCCCATGTGGGGGCCATGCGCATCGCTGCCTCGATGGAGGGTGTGCACTACGTGCTTCACGCCCCTCAGGGCGACACCTATGCCGATCTGCTCTTCACCATGATCGAGCGGCGCGGCCGGCGCCCACCCGTCACCTACACCACGTTCCAGGCCCGCGACCTCGGCGGCGACACCGCCGAGCTGGTGAAGCGGCATGTGCGCGAAGCCGTCGAACGCTTCAGGCCCGATGCCCTGCTGGTGGGGGAGAGCTGCACTGCCGAACTGATCCAGGACCAGCCAGGGGCCCTCGCCGCCGGCATGGGACTGGACTTACCAATCGTGAGCCTGGAACTTCCCGCCTACAGCAAGAAGGAGAACTGGGGTGCAGCGGAAACCCTGTATCAGCTGGTGCGCGGGTTACTCCTCCACAACGCCGCTGCCCAATCTCCTGGGGCTGCCAACCCTGGCCCCCAGGCCTGGAAAGAGCAGCAACGACGCCCCAGGGTGAACCTGATGGGCCCATCCCTCCTGGGCTTTCGCTGCCGGGATGACGTGCATGAGATCCGAGGACTGCTGGAGGACCACGGCATTGATGTTCAGGTCGTGCTGCCGATGGGAGCCTCCGTGGCTGATGTGATGCGACTGCCCGACGCGGACGCGAACATCTGCCTCTACCCGGAAATCGCTGAGCCCTGCTGCAGCTGGCTAGAGCGCAACTACGGCATCCCTTTCACACGCACTGTGCCGATCGGAATCGGGGCAACAACACAGTTCTTGCAGGAACTGCACGCACTGCTCGGCATGGAGCCGCCGGATCCGGAGGAGGGAAGGCAGCGCTCACGCTTGCCCTGGTATTCGGACTCCGTCGACTCCACTTACCTCACCGGGAAGCGGGTGTTCATTTTCGGCGACGGCAGCCATGTGCTGGCAGCGGCCCGGATCGCCCGACAGGAACTGGGCTTCCAGGTGGTGGGCCTAGGCACCTACAGCCGAGAGATGGCGCGACCGGTCCGGACTCTGGCGAAGGAGCTGGGCCTGGAAGCCTTGATCAGTGATGACTACCTAGCGGTGGAGGCCGCGATGGCGGAGGCGGCCCCTGAACTGGTGCTCGGCACCCAGATGGAACGTCATAGCGCCAAGCGACTGGGGATTCCCTGCGCCGTAATCAGCACACCGATGCATGTGCAGGACGTTCCAGCCCGCTACAGCCCACAGATGGGCTGGGAAGGAGCCAATGTGATCTTTGACACCTGGGTGCATCCGTTGATGATGGGCCTGGAGGAGCACCTGATCGGCATGTTCCGCCATGACTTTGAGTTTGTGGATGGCCACCAAAGCCATCTCGGTCATCTTGGCGGGTTGCAGGCAGGCCAAATGACGGCCGAAATCAGCGCTGACAGCGAGGAACAATCGACTGCAGCGCACTCACTAACCCTGCAATGGACTGCCGACGGAGAAGCGGAACTCAAGAAGATCCCCTTCTTCGTGCGCGGCAAGGTTCGTCGTAACACTG
The DNA here is from genome assembly GCF_004332405.1 of Synechococcus sp. BS56D. NCBI lineage: Bacteria > Bacillati > Cyanobacteriota > Cyanophyceae > Synechococcales > Synechococcaceae > Synechococcus > Synechococcus sp. BS56D. Next base: position 130,389 of record NZ_PHQU01000001.1, read on the forward strand.
AGGCCTATGCCCGGGAAAGCGGGCGAAAGGAGATCAACAGTGAAACCTTGTATGACGCCAAGGCCCACTTCAGTGCATGAGCACGAGGATGCGCAGCGATTCATGCAAGAAATACCTAGGTAGAAACCACCAGAGAATCTGTGATTACTGTCGGCAAATGCACACTCCTCAACCTGTTATGTCATTTCCAGATCGATTACCTGCAATCCACCCCTGCTGCAGTTCAATGAAAACAAGTGGTTCTTTCCAATGACAACAACCCTGAGCAGGCCTGCCGATGGTGAAGGCAGCGTGCAGGTCCACCAGGATGCCTCGGTGAGCATCCAGGAGGGGGCTCTGGTCATTGCCGTTTACGGCAAAGGGGGAATCGGCAAATCGACCACATCCTCCAATCTCTCCGCTGCCTTTTCCAAGCTGGGCAAACGGGTGCTTCAGATCGGGTGCGACCCCAAACATGACAGCACCTTCACCCTCACCCACCGCATGGTGCCAACGGTGATCGACATCCTTGAGGAGGTTGACTTTCACAGCGAAGAACTACGACCGGAAGATTTTGTCTTCACGGGATTCAATGGCGTGCAATGCGTGGAAAGCGGGGGGCCTCCTGCCGGTACGGGCTGTGGTGGTTACGTGACCGGTCAGACCGTGAAGCTGCTGAAGGAGCACCACCTTCTTGAAGACACCGATGTGGTGATCTTTGATGTGCTGGGAGACGTGGTGTGTGGTGGCTTTGCAGCCCCCTTGCAACATGCCAACTACTGCCTGATTGTCACCGCCAACGATTTTGATTCGATCTTCGCGATGAACCGAATCGTGGCTGCGATTCAAGCCAAGGCAAAGAACTACAAGGTGCGCCTCGGTGGAGTGGTTGCCAACCGCTCAGCTGACACCGACCAGATCGACAAATTCAATGCGCGCACTGGCCTTCGCACCATGGCCCACTTCCGCGACGTGGATGCGATCAGGCGCTCACGCCTGAAGAAATGCACGATCTTCGAAATGGACGACAGCGACCCAGCCGTGAAGGAGGTCCAGAACGAATACCTCAACCTCGCCCAGGCGATGCTCGACAAGGTGGAACCCTTGGAGGCCGAGCCTCTCAAGGATCGGGAGATCTTCGATCTGCTCGGCTTCGACTGAGCTCAGCTTTCCACCTCGGAGCGGCCCACAAGCTTCATCGACAGATCCCAGACCCGTGCAGCGGTTGAGGGGTCCGTGGCCTTGTCCGAGAGCTCTTGGCTGAACTGACGACCATCTTTTTTCTGGCGATTGCCCCAGCTCCAATGCACCCCGGAAACAGCAAACTCCGGATCAGCGACCACCTGGGCCACCCGCTCACCAGCCAAGGCCTGACTGACATAGCCGCCGGTGATGTTTTTCTGAAACCAGGGAAAAATGGTTTGGAACGCCTTCGGCGTGTTGCGGAACAAAGGGGTATCCGCCACGCAGCCTGGGTAGAGCGAACTGAACACGATTCCTGTCCGCTCATGAAGCCGACGATGCAGCTCCTGGGTCGTGATCATGTTGCAGAGCTTGCTGTCTTTATAGGCTTTTCCAGGCTTGAAAGCTTTGCCGCTGGCCATGCTGATCGGGGCCTGAAAACCTTGCTCGAACCCTGAGAGATCACCAAGATCAGCGGGTGCAGGAATTGGAATCTTGCCTCCAAGTTCTTTGGAATTGGCGGTGACGGTGCCGAGGATCACCACCCGACGGGACGGATGACTGGAGGCCTTGAGGGACTCCATGAGCATCTGAATCAGGAGGAAATGGCCAAGGTGGTTCGTGGCCATGGAAATTTCGTACCCCTGGGGTGAGCGCTCGGGCTGCTTGAGGCGAGGCTTGTAAACCGCCGCATTGCAGACGACGGCGTCCAACTCACCGGACAGGGAACCCACGAGAGTCTCAACACCCGCACGCACACTCTCCAGATCGCCAAAGTCGATGCGCAGGTGATTCAGCTGTCGGGAATCAATGCCGAGAGCGTCAGCAGCCTCGGCAGCTCGAACAGGGTCACGGTTGGCAGTCACAACCCGCCAACCCCGATCCACCATCGCCTTGGCGGCATTGAGTCCGACCCCGGACGTGGTGCCAGTGATCAACACGGTTCCAGGTGTACCGGCCTGGACACCGGAAGGAATTGATGGGGCAGCCATCAGAGCGATTCTTGCGACTCAGGGGAGTCAAGCTAAGCGGGGGGAGCCCCCCCCAAGCCCCCAGCAAAGAGGGAGTGCAACAGTTGGCGGCTCAGCGCCAGATCACCCTCAACCGATTGGGCTCGATCCACTGATCCTGCTCATCCATGAATCGGCGGTCACCGCCAAGGCTGAAGAGACGATCAAAGCGTTGCTGCAGTCCGTGGAGCTTGCTGGTCTCCACCTCAACAACTGCAGCCAGCTCACCATGACGATCGAGCCGTTGTTGATAAGCCAAGGAGAGCTTCACAAGGCTGACCGTCCCAAGGGCAATCAAACCAACTTTCACAGCCAGAGCGAGGGCACTCCAGACCATCTCCCTGCGCTCAGCCTCGAGCTGGAGGTCAGAGGCAATGCTTGCAGCATCAGCAGGACCGCCTTTAGTGGTGACCGATGGACGACCGCGAAGCGATCGGCTTGATTGAGCCAGGGAGGAGGCCACCGCTTGAGTTCAGATGCCCGCTTGTAACGCAGCAAACATCAGTTGACTAGGCCTCCCCAGATGCATTCAGGCGCGATAGAGGCTGACGCACAGACGCACGGCCAGCACACCGGCGTGAGCCGCCACCACAAGAGCGATCAGCACTTCAGCCTGGGTGAGGGAGCTGGCCATGATTTTCGGGGAAAAGCCTTTCCATTCTTCCTGCATGGCCGCACAGGACGCCATCATTCGCAAAGGCCTGTCACACCATCCATGTCTGTGCTGATCTCGGAGGAGGCGATCCGCCGCCTGGATCTTGCTCCCCTCTCCGAATGGCTGGCGTTACCTCTGAAGGATCGACTCGAAGCCGGTGCTGTTTTAACGCTGGAGTACGTCTGGCCACGAGAGTCGGAGGATCCCCGGGAGCTGAGCGAATGCCCAGAGCCAAGGCTTTGGGCGCTTCGTGCTGATGGCCGCTGCCCCTGGCTACCGCTGCTCCTCGACCGGAACAGCGGCTCCCTCGCTCAGCACGTGGCGATGCTCGTTCCCCATCACTTCAGCCGCAGCGAAGGTCTTCGCTTCGATCCCCAGGCCCTGGAGCTCTGGATCACCCAACGCTTAATGCTGCTGGATGACCTCACCAAGCAAAGGGGCGAGAGCCAGCGCGGCAATCTCACCCAGATGGCCCAAAGCCTTGGCTACGAGCTGGAACCCGCCTTCTGGGCCCTGCTGGATCAAGCGTGATCCAGGAGCGCAAGCATCAGCGCCCTGCGACCGCTATCGAAAGCCAGCAGTAAGGAAAGGGCTCGGAGCATCCAGGCGAGCCTGGCCCCGCCGACCCGATCGAGCCGGGAGGCACTCCACTGAGCCGCCAGAGCCGCCACTCCCCCCAGCACCAGACCAAGCAGGGGGACCCCCCGCCCCATCTCCAGAAACTGCAGGGAGGCGGCACTGGCTGAACAGGCCACCGCGAGGGTGCTGAAACGAATCGCCAGATGAATCGGCACAGAGAGTCCCCGCACCATCAAGGGCACCATCACAAGTCCACCCCCGAGTCCCAACAATCCACCAGCCAGGCCGGCCACGCCGCCGATGGCTGCCATCCCGACCAGGGGTTCTCGTGCATCAGAGCGCGTCTCAGGACCGGCATGATCTGCCTGGATCGTGAGTGCCAACAGCAGATACAGAAGAGCCTGTAGTGCCAGGAGGTGCCAGCCGGCCGCAAAGCGACCGAGGCGACTGAACAGGAGTGCCGCCACGAAGGCGGCCAGACCCAAGACGAACCCGGCTCGGCCTGGGAGCCCCCTGGCGCGAAGGTGGGTGAGCGTGCCCCCGAGAGCCGTGGGCACAATTGCGAAGGTGCTGGTGGCTAACGCTTGATGGGGACTCAGCCCCATCCAGAGGAGCAGAGGCGCGAAGATCAACCCACCACCAATTCCCAGCAGACCGGCCAGCAGGCCAGCGAGCAGCCCGAGGGGCAGCACCAGCAGCAGATCCCCGAGCTCCATGCCGATCCTTTCAACCACCGCATCCTGCCGACCCATGCCCGCGGGACAGGGCTGGACGCTTCCGTTTCTGGAGCTGGACGGGCCCAGTCAGATGGCTCTGGACCGGTGGCTGCTCGAGCAGAGCGTGACCTCCGGAACAAAAAGCCCGGTGCTTCGCTTTTACGGTTGGAAGGGCCCCTGGCTTTCCCTGGGTCGCCACCAGGTCGCGACGCCGCCCCACTGGCAGGCCCTGGCGGATGCAGGTGTCATCAAGCTCGTGCGACGGCCCAGTGGCGGCGGCGCCGTGCTCCACTCCGGAGGGCTGACCTACGCACTGATCTGGCCGGGTGCCCCCCGCCAGCGGCGCGAGGCTTACCGGCAGACATCGACCTGGCTAATCGACAGCTTCCAGAGCCTGGGTCACACGCTTGAGCCCGGCCGATCTGCGGCCACTGCAAGGCTGCAGAACTGCTTTGCTGGCGCCAGTGCAGCGGACCTGGTGGACCGTGAACCTCACAACAGTGGAGCTCACAACAGTGAAGCTCACAAACGGATCGGTAGTGCTCAGTACTGGCTGCATGGACACCTGCTCCAGCACGGTGAGATCGTGCTTCAGCCCCCAGCTGATCTCTGGGAGACGCTGTTCGACAGCACTCCCCCCGCCCCGCTGGAAGCGTTAACCCAACAGGAGCTGATTACCGCCCTCACCCAAACACTGCAGAACCGTTGGCCGGAGGTCCATTGGCATGGGCAAACCCTTGGGGATGATGCCTGGCAACAGGTGAAGTCGGCTAGCGAGAACTACCGCCTGGCCTGAGCATCCGCCGGAACTTCAGGGTCGTCCTCCAGGAGTCCCGAGGCCCGCATGGTCTCCACGGCCTGCACAAGCGGAAGTCCAAAGGGATAAATGTTCTGGCGCCTGGCGGCCTCAAGCAGCGAGGGCGGCAGGCGCAGAGACAGGGCTTTGAGCACCGCTTCCCCCACATCACAGCGATCGATCGTGCCCCCGGGCAGTCCTGCCCGATTCATCACGAGCAGGCGGCCCTCCGCACTGCTCTCCAAGGCCAGAACCGCCCTCCAGAGAGGAGCGGTGTCAGCGATCGAGGGAAGCTCCTCCAGCGGGCGCAGATGATCCCCCAGCCGCTGTCGATCCCACTGCTGCACGGGCAGATCCCTGAGGGGGGCATCGGTGACATAGCCAACCCAGCGCCCGGATCGGGTAATCAGCACCCAGTCACCCACAGAGTCGGTCCCGTCATTCGCGCCGGAGGAAGCCAGACGCAGCTGACTGAGGCGTCTGAGGGTCTGGTCAAACTCAAGCACCCGGAAGCGGCGGCTGCTGGCATCAGCGACGGTGATGCGACGCAGCACCTGCTGAAGAGCGAGAACCTGACCCTGGCTGCGGGATGCCCCGAGACCAAACCAGCCCAGCATCACCAACCAGAGTGCCCCAAGACCGCCGCCCCGCAAAAACAGCCAGGCTCCCATCACCATCGCAAACAAGGAGAGGGTTCGCCCCGTGGCACTGGCCACCTGGATGCCCTTGCGCTGACTGCCGGTCCACTGCCACACGAGGGCCTTGAGAATCAACCCACCATCAAGGGGGAGTCCTGGCAGCAGATTGAACAGCGCCAGCACCAAATTGAGGGCACCGAGCTGACCGACCAGATTGCCGAGCAAAGGATTGAGGTGTCCGGCCGGGTGAATGGATAACAACAGCAGGGCCGCAAGGCCGAGGCTGACCAAGGGGCCGGCAGCAGCGACCCGCAGGGTGCCCATGGGGGTCGAGCACTCGCGTTCGACACTGGCGACACCGCCCAACAGGAAGAGCGTGATGCTGCGCACCTTGACCCCCTCCTGCAGAGCGACAAGGGAGTGGCCGAGTTCGTGGAGCAGCACCGAAACGAACAGAAGCAGCGCCGTCACAAGGCCAAGCAACCAGCTGAGCCAAGCTCCAGCTGTCTGCGCAGCAGGCTGAGTGGCCACCTGGTTCTGAAACGCCAGGGTGGCCAGCATCAAGATGAGAAACCAACTGGGGTGGACCCGTAAGGGGATGCCCCGAATCCTCATCAACTGCCAGCCTTCACCCACGAAACCCTCCACCGGGCAGTTCAAGATCCCGGGCTGTTCAAAATCCCGAGTTGATTCAATCCTAGAAACTGTGCCTGTCATGCCCAAGCGACGCCCGAACCTGAAGATCTGTGGCCTGAAGGACCCACAGCAGGCCCACGCAGTCGCAGCCATGGGTGTGGAGGCGATCGGTGTGATTGGAGTACCGGAATCCCCGAGACACCTGAATGCAACGGAACGCCGTGAATTGTTCGCTGGCCTTCAGACGTCGTTCCCAGACCTGGAGCGGGTCTGGGTGGTCGCCAACCTCGACGATGCCGCGATAGCAGCGGCTCTCTGCGGTGACGGCGCACCGAGCGTGGTGCAGCTGCATGGAGGCGAATCGGCTGAACGCTGCCGCAGCTTGCGGCAGCGTCACCCTGAGGTGCGCTGGTGGAAAGCCATGCGGATCCGGGAGCCAGCGGATCTGGAGCAACTCGCCTCCTACGAGGACTGCGTTGATGCCCTACTGCTCGATGCCTGGAGCCCTGAGCAGCTCGGTGGTACCGGGCATCGCCTGAATCTCGACTGGCTCCAGACCCTACAAAGCCTGCGTCCGTCCAGCCTGCCCTGGTGGCTGGCCGGGGGGATCAGTGCGGAGTGGATCCCAGACCTGCTGGAACGCGTTCAGCCCGATGGACTGGATGCCTCCAGTCGCCTGGAAATTTCCCCGGGCTTGAAAGACCTTCAAAAAGTGCAGGCTCTGGTGGACGCCATCGGGAGCAACCAGGGATAGCGTTAGCGCCCAACCTCTTTTGACTGATGGGATCCGCACTGATCCGCCTGGCCCCCCTAGGACTCGCCAGCGTGCTTGCATTCCTTGGAACCCCTGGCGTGCGCAGTCAGGGAATGCTGGCGGGATGCCGGCTCGAGAACGGAAGCCTTCAGTGCGTGCCAGGTATGACGGCGGATCCTCAGCAGCAGATCCAGGTGCTGGACGGGGAGATCAGCAGTGGTCTCCAGGCTGAAGGACGGATCCAACAGACCATCAGCGATCTTCAGCGTTTTGTTCTGGTGGGTGAGGCCCGACAGGGGCAGCTGCTGAAGGCAGAGCTGATGCTGAATGGCGGATCCATTTCAGCCGTTCATATCCACTGGTACCGGCGCCAAGGCAACGGGGCCTGGATCTTGGTGCAGGACGTGAGCGAGAGCACCTACACCATCGGGCCTGACGATGCAGGCAGTTCAGTGATGGCTGTTTTGACTGTCACCGACCAGAACGGAAAGGTGAGCCGCGTGAACAGCAACACAATCGGACCTGTGCCTGTGAACTGACGCTGTGGGCGGTCAGGTGCTCAGAAGGGCTTCCTGCTGACGCACCAATTCAAAAAATTCCTGCTTCAGGCTTGGGTCGTGACGGAAATCTCCCCTCACGACCGAGTTCACCATGCTGGTCTGCGGCTCACGAACACCACGCCACTTCATGCAGTAGTGCTGGGCTTTAACAATGATGCCAAGACCCTGGGGTTCACAGAGTCGCTCAATTTCGTCCGCCAGGATCATCACGGCTTCCTCCTGGATGTGAGGCCTTGAAAAGACCCAGTCGGCCACACGGGTGAACTTGGAAAGACCGATCACCCGGCTACCAGGCTTGATCCCGATCCAGCAGTTGCCCATGATCGGCACCAGATGGTGCGAACAGGCGGAGCGCACCGTGATTGGTCCCACGGTGTAAATCTCATCGAGATTTTTGACGTTGGGGAAACTGGCGACCTTGGGCTGCTGGTGGTAGCGACCCTTGAACACCTCCTGGAGATACATGCGCGCAACACGCTCGGCTGTCTCCTCAGTGTTGTGATCGTTCTCAATGTCAATCACAAGAGCGCGAAGAAGATCACGAACGCGATCCGCAACCTCACTTTCCAACCCCTCAAGTTCACCCTCGAGGATGTAATCAGCAATATTGTCGTTCGCCAGGAAGCTGGCGTCAGCTGCTTTCAGGCGCGCCCGAATCCTGGCAGAGATGCTCTGAGGCAGCACCGGGGCTTTTTCACGGCTGAGACCGTTGGCTGAGGCAGAAAGCGTAGAAGTCATGAATGCCGGGTTCAAAAAGCGCCAGTTGCTGGCATCAGAGTGAGATCCTCAATCACCTGCGTAGCAGGTTGCTGAGCGAGATGGAGGAGGGCTGCCGCTGCCTGTTCGACAGGAAGCATGGCACGGCGGTCGAAGTCGCTCTGCACCGTGGGGGAATCCCAGAGAGGGGAATCCACTGCACCGAGCGTGAGCGTGCAAGCACGCACTCCATGCTTTCGCTCCTCCTCTGCCAAACATCGGGTGAAGCTAGCCAGAGCAGCCTTGGTGGTGCAGTACGCCCCCCAGCCTGGGAAGGCGTTGCGAGCAGCATGGCTGCTCACATTGATGACGAGACCTCCGGAGGGGCGCATCACCGGCACCACTGCTGCACAGATCTGAAAGACGCTGGTGAGATTGAGCTGGAGCAACCACTGCCAGCGGTCAAGGGGCATGTCCAGGAGCTCACCGGTCCAGGCAGCGCCTGCGTTGTTGATGAGCACGGAAGGACGCAGCCCCAAGCTGAGGAGTTCCTCCACGCCGGTAGCGATGGCTTCGGGGGCACTCAGGTCAATGGCCCGGTAGTGCACTTTGCGACCGGTGCTGGACAACTCCGAGGCAAGAGACTGAAGAGCCGCCTCACTGCGGGACACCAAAAGGAGATCCCATCCGGCATCGGCGAAGCGTCGTGCTGTCGCATGACCGATGCCTCGTGAAGCACCGGTGATCAGAACAGAAGGCAAATCGGCCTTGCAAGCCGAGACACCCTAGACAGCCGGATCGATTTCCGGAGTCCCCGACGACAGGACCCGACCCATCGCGCGGAATTTGCGGTACCGCTGCTCCCGCAGATCATTAGGAGACAGCAGCTCGAGTTCGCTCAGATGGCGCTCAATCGCTTCCTTGAGCACTTCACCGGCCTGAAGAGGAGCCCAATTGTTGCCTCCAGCCGGCTCAGGGAGCACTTCATCCACCACTCCGAGGCTTTGGAGGTCAGGGCCGGTGATGCGCAGGGCCGCTGCCGCCTCAGGGGCCTTCCCTGCATCGCGCCAAAGAATGGACGCACAAGCCTCCGGACTTGCCACGGTGTAGACGCTGTGCTCGAACATCAACAGGCGATCGGCCACACCAATTCCCAAAGCACCACCTGAACCGCCCTCGCCAATGACCGTTGCGATGATCGGCACGCGCAATCGGAACATTTCACGCAGGTTGACCGCGATCGCTTCACCCTGTCCCTGCTCCTCGGCCAGCAGACCGGCGTAGGCCCCTGGTGTGTCGATGAAGCTCAAGATCGGCAGACCAAAACGATCGGCGTGATCCATCAGACGCAAGGCCTTGCGATAGCCCCCAGGAGTGGCCATCCCAAAATTGCGGGCCACGTTTTCCTTAGTGTCCCGCCCCTTCTGATGACCAAGCAGAAGCACGGAACGCGATCCGATTCTGCCCAGACCTCCCACAAGGGCCTGATCATCGCTCCCGCGGCGATCACCATGGAGCTCAACCCAGTCGTCACAGAACATCTGAATGAAATCCAGGGTGCTCGGACGATGGGGATGACGAGCGACCTGAATCTTCTGCGCGGGCGTCAGGTTGGAGAAGATCTCTTCACGACGCCGGGCGGCCAGGGTCTCCAGCTGCAGAAGCTGCTGGCTCACATCGACCTCTGAGTCGCGTGCCAGCTGTCGAATCTGCTCGATCTGCTGCTCCAGCTCCACCAGGGGCTTCTCAAAATCGAGCAGGGGACGACGGGCCATGACAGAGATGGGGGAAGAGTTCAGGCTGCAGCGGCCTGAACAGAGGTGGGCAGGTTGAGCGTGGAGAAACCGTGGCGCTGGGATGCTGCACCAATGAAGTCCATCTTCTCGAGCGTGATGTTGTTGCGACCCCAGCTGAAATTCGTATGACAGCCCTCAAATTCCAGAAGCATTGCTTCAGCGAAACAGGCAAACATCTGTCGTTGCGGCTTTTCCATCTCAGCGATCTCCATCATGGTCCAGCCGATGTCGGTGCTGAACTCGACAATGCCACCTTTGAGCACATGAACGCCTGAGCCGGCGATACGAGCGTCGAGATTCTTTGGATAACCGCCATCAATCATCAGGCAGGGTTGACGCAATGTGCTGGCGTCGATTTCAAGTGTGCGGGGCATGCTTGCGACCCAAACCACCACATCCGCCTCAGGAAGAGCCTCCTCAAGGGTGAGAATGCGTCCACCACCAAGCTCTTGCTGCAGATCAAGCAGGGGCTGCTGCTGACGGGCCACCAACAGCAATTCAGCCACTCCGGTGCGCTGCGAAAGCCAACGGCAAACAGCGCTGCCGATGTCTCCAGTGGCTCCCACCACAGCCACCCTGGCCTTGGAGAGGTCAATCCCTAGCAGGGGCGCGTTCACTTCGACCTGACGGCTGATCACCCATGCGGTGTGGGTATTTCCCGTGGTGAAGCGTTCCCACTCCAGGGTTGTGCTGCGCACATGCTGATGCTGAAGCAGATTGAAGTTCTCGAAAATGATCGAGGTGAAGCCGCCGAGGGCTGTGATGCTGATGCCCTTCTTCTGAGCAAGCTCCATCGCATTGAGAACCTTGCGACGAGCGGTCTTGAACCGACTCAGCATCTCCGGCACGAAGCAGGAGTCGATATAGGCACCGGTAATGGTGGTGCCGGTGGGGCTGGTGACTTCAAAGGTCTCGACCAGCTGAGGGGGTGCGCTGCACCACACGTCCAAATCCCCTTCGGCAATGTGATCGAATCCAAGCTCCGAGGCTTTACGCCGGGCAGCCTCAAAGCTTGTGGAGTGTCCGATCAGACCAAACATGTCCCGCCGACGTTCAACAGATTTAAAGCCAGGGGCACAAGGGAAAGCGGCCTGGCCCGCCATGCTCCCACGAAAGCATGTATCCGAAGCTACGTGAGTGTGCACGAAGCAGAACCGGAGCGTCGGATCCCAGGCCGGGGAAACCAAGGCCTGAGATCCGGAAGATTGCCCTCAGATCAAATGATTGCCCTCAACAGTGGGCTCAAATGGCGAGAGCAGCCGCGGCCATACGGGCGATATCGCGGGAACTGAAGCCGATCTCGCTGAGCGCTTCCTGGTAAGCGATCAGGAAATCCTCGATCAGGTCTTCTTTCTCCATCTGCAAGGCAGAGGCGTCGGCAGCCACTTGCTCGAGCATGGAGCGGATCAGGGGGAGGTTGACCTTGTTGGCCTCCATCAGCTCGTCTCGGCTGCCTTCGAAGTTTGCCTTGAGCCACTCCTGGCCGTAATTGAGATGGGTGTATTCATCCTTCACCACACCCTCAGTGATCTTGCGAGCGAAGGGATCGGCCACAGGGATATAGATGTGATAGGCCGAAATGGCGAACGCCTCAATCAGGAGTGCCTGGATCAGCAGGCAAGTAACCACCTTGCCCTCCTTGAGAGCCGCCTGAAAGTTGCCGTGCAGGGGAGCAAAGAACTCTCGGGCGAAGGGCATATCGGCCTCAACTCCGAGATTGCGTCCGCAGGACATGAAGCCCTTCATGTGCTTCATCTCCATGCGTGCAAGACGGGCCAGCTCCTCCTGCTGCTCGGGGATGAGCGTGCCAAGGGCGATGTAGTTGTCGTGCGCTTCCTGCTCGCCCTCGATGACGATCGCGTTGATGCGGCTGTAGGCGTCTTTGTAGGCCGCGCTGGTGAAGTCGGGCAGCTGGGATGCGGACCCTGACTGGTCTTCAAGGACGGCGACCTCAGACGTCTCGAGGGTCGGCATGGGTCTCTCGTGATGAGCAATGGGACCGACTGTAACCAGCACATCCGCAGTTGGACTGCTTCCGCGTTCTGAGATCACAACCTGATGACCTGCGCTCTCGGAGGCCAGTCACTGGCAAGCAAGGCCTGGAAGCGATCCAGCCAATGGCGAACCAGGGCTTCCTCGAGTGCCTTCCCCAGCGCCTCTGATGCCTGACGGCTATCCCCGATGACGCCGGTTGCACTGAGCTCCCTGGTGAACCAGGCACAGGGGGCATGCCCCTCCAGACTCCAACCTGGAGGGGGTGTGGCCGGCAGCGACGGATCGTGATGGAGGCCATCAACGGGCCGTTCGGAGCCGACCAGATGGGGAGCGAGCGCCAGCATCAGGCTTGTCTCCGCCAAACCGGCATGGAGCCCCTCCCGAGCCTCCTGCTCGGGAAGCAAGGCCTCCAGACCCGCCACGCCACTCCAAAGGAAACAGGGCAGCACCGCCAGGGAAGGCCGAAGGGCCCGCAGGCTGCGAGCCGCCGCCTGAAGCAAACCGATTTGCCCACCATGGGCGTTGAACAACACCAACCTCTGCGCTCCCGCATCGGCCAGCTGAGATCCCACCTCCTCGAGCAGACGGATCAGGAGATCGGCCGAAAGGCTGAGCGTGCCTGGGAAGCCAGCGTGCTCAGGAGAAAACCCGATGGCCTGCACAGGCAAAGCCCAGATGGGCAGCTCAGAAGGCAGTTGCTCCAGGACCACCTGAAGGATTCGTTCAGCGAACAGCGCATCGGTGGTCAAAGGCAGTTGAGGACCGTGTTGTTCACAGGCGCCGAAGGGCCAAACCACCGTGGAACCTTCTCGATTCAGGGCGGCCTTCACCTGAGGCCAGCTCAACGCATCCAGACGATTCAGTGGAGAAAGCATCACGACTGAAGACGGCGCTCAATCTCCACCCTGCCTGTCAGACTGTCCGATCGACACCCCCCAGGGCCCATGGCCGGATCCGGCAGTCCGCAGCCCAAGCAGCCGAAACCTGCAGTGCCATCGGCGGAAGCACCACGCAAACCCCAGCTGGTGATGCACATCAGCAAAAAGGAGGAGCAGGAGCGGCTGCTCAAGGAAGCCGAGGAAGCCAGGGCTGCGGCTGCGGCAGCCGAAGAGCGTGCCAGAGCCCTCGAGCAAGCTGCCGCAGCCGCCGGCAGCCCAATGGACCCCAAGGCCCCCAGCCGGCCAGCTCCGCCGCAGCGATCCGTCGCTGGGGATTCTGAGGACGACAGCCGCTTCGACAGCTCCGAACTTGAGGGGCTGACCATGGCAGACCTTCTGGGCCCCGCAGACCAGAGCCGAGGCGGTGGTGCCGGCCAGCAGCAGCCGGCTGCTCGTGCCGCCAGCCGCAGCGTGGATGATTTCGATTTCGATGAGGATGCCTTCCTCGCGGCACTCGATGAGAACGAACCAGTCGGTACCACCGGAGAAGTGGTCACCGGGATCGTGATCGGGATGGAAAGCGACGGTGTCTACGTGGACATCGGAGGTAAAGCACCCGGATTTATGCCCAAGAGTGAATGCGGGCTCGGGGTGATCACCAACCTGAAGGAGCGCTTCCCCAAGGGACTAGAAGTGGAGGTGCTGGTCACCCGCGAACAGAATGCGGATGGCATGGTCACGATCAGCTGCCGTGCGCTGGCCCTGCGCAAGAGCTGGGACAAGGTGAAGCAGCTCGAAAAGGAAGGGAAGGTTGTTCAGGTGAAGGTCAGCGGTTTCAACCGCGGCGGCGTGACCTGCGACCTGGAGGGTCTGCGCGGCTTTATTCCCCGCTCCCAGCTGCAGGACGGTGAAAACCACGAGGCCTTAGTGGGCAAGACCCTTGGCGTCGCCTTCCTGGAAGTCAATTCCGAAACCAGGAAACTGGTGCTTTCTGAAAAGCGGGCAGCCACCGCCGCCCGCTTTGCGGAACTCGAGGTCGGTCAGCTGGTGGAAGGCACGGTGGTGGCGGTCAAGCCCTACGGCTTCTTCGTGGATCTCGGGGGTATCAGTGGCCTGTTGCACCAGTCGATGGTGACCGGAGGCAGCATGCGCTCCCTGCGCGAGGTGTTCGATCAGGGCGACACGGTCAAGGCCCTGATTACTGAACTCGACCCTGGACGGGGGCGGATCGCCTTGAACACCGCCATGCTGGAAGGGCAGCCCGGTGAGCTGCTCATCGAAAAAGACAAAGTGATGGCAGAAGCCGCCGACAGGGCCAACAGGGCTCGTAACGTCCTCAGGCAGCAGGAACAATCCGCCGGATGATCACGGCCGACCCCCCGTCGAGCGACGCGACCGCGAGCTCTCAGTCAGCCCGTCAGGCCGATTGGGAGCTTGATTTCTATTCCAGGCCGATTCTCGAACCCGACGGGAAGAAACGCTGGGAACTCCTGATCACCGGAACACCAGATCTCTCAGGAGCTGAGCCCTTTCGATTCGAACGGCGCTGCCCCGCTGGAGACGTCAACTCCACCTGGCTGGCCGCCGCTCTGCGGGATGCGCTTGAACAGGCCAGCAGGGAGGGATGGGCACCACCGCGGCGCCTGCGTTCATGGCGCAGTGCCATGCGCACGATGGTGCTGCGAGCCGCTGCCGAACTGGAACTGGATGTGATCTCCAGCCGCCGCACCTATGCACTGATCGACTGGCTGGCCCAGCGCGATCAAGAGGTGTATCCGCTCGAGGAGGGCTACATGAGCGGTCCCCTCGCTCCACCACCAGCGCCCGTCAGCACCCCGGCCGTCCCTCTCCCTGAAGCGGTTCGAGGTGATGCACTCAGCTGGGCCAGCCTGCCTCTGGGCAGCCTCAGGGAGGCCGCCGACTGGCCTTTGGGATTCAGCGACCTGCTGCCGATTTCCGACAGCCTTGATCCAGAGCTTTCGGTGCCGGGACTGCGGCTGTTCAGCCGTTCCCGTGCCCTCGCCCTGGCCGGATGGCTCGGTGGGCTTGAACCAGTGCGCCTTCGAGTCGACGGTCAACAGCTGGTGTTGGATGCCGGTCAAGACGACACCTGGCTGGTGACCGACCTCAGTGCCGATGCGGCAGCTGAGACGGTCGAGCTGCTGGCTTCAGCCCGTGAACAGGTCAAGGGTCTGCAATTCATTGCCGTGCAAGCCACGCCTGACACCCCTCGGTTTGAGGGCTTCTGGATGCTTCGGGACCAGCCGGAGCCATGAGCGCAGGCCAGGAGCGCGATCCGCTCGCCCAGCCCGATACCCGCTTCAACACCCTGAACGGATGGACCTGGGTTGGCTGCTACGGGGGCTACTACTTGAGCGCAGACCTGCTGCAGGACCAGGGCTTTGAGCATGGATTCTTCACCAGGCGCTGGCAGGGCCGAGCCCCGGATGTGTTGGCGGCCTATCTCTCGGCCGGCGTCAGCGTGCACCGTCCCCAGCAGGTGCACGGCTCACGGGTGCTGGAAGCCTCGGCGGCCAGCGGTCCTCCCTGGCCGGAGGCCGATGGACTGGTCAGCGACAGGGGAGGGCAAAGCCTCTGGGTTTGTGGTGCTGACTGCACCCCAGTACTGCTCGCAGATCCAGGCACCGGCCATGCGGCGGCTTGCCATGCCGGCTGGCGTGGTGTGGCGAGCGGAATCCTGGGCGAAGCAGTGGCCCTCCTCGAGCAACGCGGCGCCAGTCAAAGCGACCTGGTAGTGGCCCTTGGTCCTGCAGTGAGTGGAGCTTGTTATCAGGTAGAGGATTCCGTAGCGGATCAGGTCATCGCCTCCGTTGATCCCAACCTTCAGGAGGGCATCGCCAGCGATGATCCAGAACCGGGTCGCTGTCGGCTCGACATCCGTCAGGCGGCCCGCGCCCAACTCATTGGCCATGGCCTACGACCTGAGCGAATCAGCGTCTGCCCTCTCTGCACGGTTAGCGAGCCGGATCTCTTCCATTCCTGGCGACGGGATCAGGTGAAGGCTGTGCAGTGGAGCGGCATCGTTGCTCAGGCGCCGCTCTGAACCTCAAGCAAACGAAGAGCCACTGCTTCTGCTGCACGGATTCCATCGATCGCCGCTGAAAGGATCCCACCGGCATAACCGGCGCCCTCTCCCGCCGGCATGAGCCCCTGGGTGTTGATTGACTCTCCCCGCTGATCCCTGGTCAAGCGCACCGGTGAGGAGGTGCGGGTTTCCACTCCAGTGAGAATGGCGTCTGGATGGTCATAGCCCTCAAGGCGTGTCGCGAAACGAGGCAGCGCTTCCTGCAATGCCTCAATCATGGGCGCAGGAAGAGCATCACGAAGATCGGCAGGGCGAACTCCTGGTTGATACGAGGGTTGGATCAGGCCTAGGGCTGTGGATGGGCTGCCGGAGAGAAAGTCCTCCAAACGCTGCACAGGAGCGCTGTAGTCCTCTCCACCCAGGGTGAAAGCCCGTTCTTCGAGTGCGCGCTGAAAGGCCACGCCTGCCAGTGGATCTCCTGAATAGCGTTCAAACGGCTCTAGATCCTCAGGCTGAACAGGAACCACTAAACCGCTGTTGGCATTGCGTTCATTCCGAGAGTGCTGACTCATCCCGTTGGTCACCACTCGGCCTGGTTCGCTGGTGGCACCCACCACAAGGCCTCCGGGGCACATGCAGAAGCTGTAAACACAGCGTCCATTGCTGGCGTGATGCACGAGCTTGTACTCCGCGGCACCAAGGCGCGCATGCCCCGCCTGCTGCCCCCAGCGGGCGCGATCGATCAGTGGCTGCGGATGTTCGATGCGCAAACCAACCGCGAACGGTTTGGCCTCCATCGCCACACCCACCCGCTCCAGCATCGCGAAGGTATCGCGGGCGGAATGCCCAGGTGCCAGAACAAGATGCCGGCAAGCCAAAACCGAGCCATCAGCCAATCGAACCCCCACCAGGCGTTGGGTCTGCCCCTCCGCCTCGGCCTGGAGCGGTTCGACAAGCAACTCCTCAACCAGGGCTCCGAAGCGCACCTCCCCGCCCAGGGCCTCGATTCTGGATCGGAGCCCGCGCACAACCGTGGCGAGCTTGAAGGTGCCGATATGAGGGCGATGCACGGTGAGGATCTCTGGGTTAGCACCGCTGGCCACTAGCTCCTCCAGCACTTTGCGGCCGTAATGCTCAGGATCACTGACCTGGCTGTAGAGCTTTCCATCGGAGAAGGTGCCAGCGCCCCCCTCGCCGAACTGCACGTTCGACTCAGGGTTCAGAGGCAGGGCACCGCGCCAGAAGCCGAAGGTGTCAGCGGTGCGCTGCCGCACGGGCTGACCACGTTCGAGAAGCAAGGGCCTGAAGCCCATCTGTGCCAGCAGCAATGCTGCGAAATAGCCGCAGGGACCAGCCCCCACCACCACCGGACGTTGCTCCTGTGCGCTGGGGAACCCCTCTGGCGCCAGGCCCACGGCGCGGTAATCAGTCTCAGGTGCAGGACGTAGACGGGCTTCGCCGCGATGGCGCCGGAGCAGCGCACGCTCATCCTGCACCTCAACATCGACGCTGTAGATGATCTGAATCCGCTCGCGACGACGGGCATCGATGCTGCGCTTGACAAGCCGATGGCTAAGAAGCTGGTCGGCCGGCAGCCGCAGCCGACGCAGGATCGCAACCTCGAGATCCTCAACCCCATGGTCGAGGGGTAACCGCACTTCGCTCAAGCGCAACACGCGCGTCGCCCGCCGAACCTTTTCAAACCTACTGAGCCGCAATCAGGCGGGTGATGGCACGGCCTGAGGGGGCCTGACCGGCACGCAGATCAAAGCGGCTGGCCACTCCCTCCAGTCGCACCCTTTGTCCATCACGACGACGCGCCATCGCTTCACACAGGGGGCTGACCTCGGCATCCGGATCGATCCAGCCGAGGGGATCACGGGTTCCCTCGCTGGAGACGGGTGATGGTGCCAGCGTGGAGAGGGCAAGAACACGCGCTGTCTCATAACCAGCCGCGGCCAACTGATCAGGTTCCTGACCAAAGCGCTGCTGAAAGCGATTGGCGAAGGCAGCCCAGGCAGGCCCCACCGCCGGGCGCTTCAGAGCCAGCTGGGGCCAGTCCTGAGATGGCAGCCTGGCCGCCTGATCCGCAGGCAAAAGCCAGATCCAGGTGGGATGTGCCGGGACGAGCTCGCCCTGCCGCTGGGCTTGGCGCAGGGCCTGAGCAAGCGCACCATCCGGAGGAGCCGCCAGCACCATGGCATCAGGAGCCAGCCAGGCCAAATCCTGCGCCAACTGCGACAGCTGTTCAGGACGGGAAGGATCCACATCCTGCAGCAGGGTCTCGTTGTACGAGAGCACCTGCCCCCCATCGCCCTGGAACAGCTCCACAAAGGCGGCGGCAGCCTCGCCCTGCAGGGTTGTGGGGTCACGCACCACCACAAGCCGCTTCCAGCCTCGTTTCAAGGCATCGGTGGCCAGGGCGCGGTAATCCTCCTCCCGCGAAGGTACGAGCGGCCAGAGCCGACCGCCGGCATCCAGGCCCTTCAATCTCTGAAGGGAGGCACCTCTCTGCAGGGGCAGCAAGACGCGAGCATCACTGATCTCCGCCAGCTTGCTGAAGGCACGCAGATCAGCCGCATAGGGAGCAACCACTAGCGATGGCACCGTCCCAGATGGGAACAAGGCGAGCGGATCTCCATCCCAGGCAAACGGTCGCCAGTCGGGGATGAGGGGCTTAAGACCGCAGGAGCGCACGGCATCCTGTCCGAGTTGAAAGCCATCGAGGAAAGACACCCTCGCCCGATCGGGCCCAGTGGGCAGAAGCACGGCCACAGAGGCCCTCGGCATCTGCGCCGCTGCCATGGCCTGACAACCGAGCAGAGTCGCCAAAACGATGGCCCCCTGCCTCAAGCGGCGACCCTGACGCCACCCGAACGTCCCAAGAACCCGCTCCTCCCGATCAGGGCCGAGGGGCCCTGAAACAGCAGAATCTTGAACGGGAGCCTCCGGCGAGGCGGCCATGGCAGGGAGGGGTGCGTTCTGAAGACTTCAAGCTAGGGAGAGTCTTCAACCCCGTCCGGCTTTGTCACAGGATCGGGCAGATCCGCGTCGGCCACAGCTGGCAGACGCAAGGACGCCAGACCTGCCAGCATCAGAAGAACACCGATCACCGCTGCCAGAGGTCGGTTCTCCCCGGCCGCTTCTGTCCACACCGCCGTACTCAAGAACGCGGCCCCAAGCAGCACACAGGGCACCATCACCACGCCTGCCGCAACACGATTGCGCTCCATCTCAGAGGCTGGCAACAGTGGGAGGTTCAGAGGGGCAAGTGAAATGCCCGACACCGGCCTGATCCATCGCCATCGACAGATCCTGTTCTGCACCAAGCGGAGTCACACGGGCGAGCAAGGTTCCGTCTTCAGTACCCACGGGACGAAGATTGACACGACGGCGCCTAGGCAGGGCCTGACGCAGCCAATCGATGGCCTCCGCCTCCTGAGCTGCATCCACCTCCAGGCAAGCGAGACGCACGGTGTAATTGCGGTTGCGGTCACCGATTTGCAGCAGCGAGGGGCTGCGCACCTGCAGGACTTCTGCGGCAGCAGCAGCCAACGGCAGAGTCAGGAGCAACACCACCACGCAGACCAGATGGAGGAGTCGGGCTTTCCAATCCCTCCCCATCAGAGCGAAGCCCCACAGGATGGACAGAAGCGATGTTCATGGGCCGTTGTGGCACCACAGTTGCCACAGCTGCGGGTTGTATCCATGGCCAGCTCGGGATGGGCCGGCAAGCCGACCATCTGAGCATTGCTCTTGCCAGGGGGAACCATCGGATAGCAGTTCTCGCCACGGCGCACATGCACGTCGATCAGCATCGGGCCAGGAGCACGCAGGGCCTCGCCCAGGTCTGCATGCAAGCGGGTGCGTTCGGTGATCTTGACGCCACCCACTCCGAAGGCGGAAGCCAGCGCAATGAAGTCAGGCATGCCATTGAGCATGTCGGAGGCCGAATAGCGCTCCTCGTAAAAACTCTCCTGCCACTGGCGCACCATTCCCTGCCAATGGTTGTTGACGATCACCACCTTCACTGGCAGGCCATAGGCCGCAAGCGTTCCCAACTCCTGAATGTTCATCAGGATGCTGGCGTCGCCAGCGATGCAGATCACCTGACGCTCGGGACAGGCCATCTGAGCGCCGATCGCAGCAGGCATGCCAAAACCCATGGTGCCAAGACCAGCACTACTGATCCAGCCGCGGGGCCCATTGCGCAGATACTGGGCCGCCCACATCTGATGCTGGCCCACGTCCGTGGTGACGATGGCGTCGTTGGAAAGATCACGCACAGCCAACAGCACTTCCTGGGGATAGATCGGACCTTCCGGCTGGGGAACCGTGAGCGGATAACGCTGCTTCCAAGCCTCGATGCGCTCGAGCCAAGCAGCGGTTCGCGGCTCCTCATGACGCTGAAGGCTCAGATCCACCAAACGCGAGAGGCTCAGGCCAAGGTCACCGAGCACGGCCACATCGGCGGGGCGGTTCTTGCCCACCTCAGCAGGATCAATCTCGAAATGCACAACTCGCGCCCGGGGCGCGAAGGTGTCGAGTTTGCCCGTGACACGGTCATCAAACCGGGCGCCTACGGCAATCAACAGATCGCATTCCGTCACAGCGAAATTGGCATAGGCCGTGCCGTGCATGCCCAGCATGCCCACCGAGAGGGGATGGTTCTCGTCAAAGGCCCCTTTGCCCATCAACGTGGTGGTGACAGGCAGCTGAAAACGTTCGGCAAGCATCCGCAGACTGGCGTGAGCTCCGGCTGAGATCGCACCACCTCCGACGTAGAGAAGGGGCCGACGGGCCTCCTCGATCAGGGCAAGCGCCGCTTCCACCGCTGCCTCTTCAGGAGGAGCGGGCTGACGGAAACCGGCAGGAATCACACTGCCAGGCTCAACGGGCACGTAATCAAACTCCTCCTGGCCGACGTCCTTAGGGATGTCAATCAACACGGGACCGGGCCTGCCGCTGGCAGCGATCAGAAACGCTTGAGCAACGATCGAACCGAGATCCGCGGGATCACGCACCACCCAGGAGTGCTTCACGATCGGAAGGGTGATCCCGAAAATATCTGTTTCCTGGAAGGCGTCTGTGCCGATCGCCGCGCGGGGCACCTGACCAGTGATCACCACCATCGGCACCGAGTCCATCTGGGCGGTAGCAATGCCGGTCACCAGGTTGGTAGCGCCAGGCCCAGAGGTTCCGAAACACACCCCGACCTTGCCGGTGGCACGGGCATAGGCATCGGCGGCATGGGTGCCCGCCTGCTCATGACGCACAAGGATGTGCTTCACCCAGCCTTGGCTTTCCGCCACATGCAAGGCGTCGTAAATCGGCAGGATCGCTCCGCCGGGGTAACCGAAAATTGTGTCAACGCCATGGCGATGCAGGGCATCCATCAGGGCCTCTGCCCCGGTGACCCGGCGACTGCCGGCTGCATCGGACGCACTGGAGACCGAGGGAGCGGAGGTCAGGGTCACTGCGTCATCACACGGGTCTAGCCCTCAAGATTAAGGGCCCGGGCGAAAGGCTGCTTCAGAGCAGGCCGAGGGCATGCAAAGGGCCTTGACCGGTGATCAACTCCAGCAAGAAAGCCGAGAAACCGATCATTGCGAGACGGCCGTTCCAGACCTCTGAACTGTTGTTCCAACCCCACTCCCACTTCTCCTGCGGATAGAGCTTGACCTTGGTAGGCAGCTCTGCCGCCTGATCGAGGTTGATCTCGGGCCCTTCAAGGCTGGTGGAGACCAGATCGGCCAATCCATCGATGAAAGGCGCGTAGGTATCGAGCGCAGGCACACGGCGGAAATTCACCACCCCGGCCTCCGTCGCCAGCTCTCTGTATTCGATATCGATCTCCTCGAGGGTTTCGATGTGTTCACTGACGAAACTGATGGGCACCACCACCAGATCCCTGGTACCGGCATGGCCGAGCTCTTCAAGGGCCTCCTCGGTGTAGGGCTTGAGCCACTCAACGGGGCCAACCCGGCTCTGGTAGGCGAGGGTATGGGGATTGGACCAGCCGAGGATCGCGCCAAGCTCGGCCATGATCAAATCCGTGCAGGCCTCGATCTCCCGTTGATAGGGATCGCCCGCTTCCTCCACGTAGCTCTTCGGCACACCATGGGCGCTGAAGAACACATGGGCGGCCTCGGGACAATCAGAGGCGCGCACCTGACCAGCGATCAATTCCGCCATCGCACGCACGTAGCCGGGATGGTCGTACCAACTGCGAATGCAACGGATCGGCAAGGTCTGAAAGGCTGGATCCTGCTGACGCAGCCGTTGCAACTCCCTGAAGCTGGAGCCGCTGGTGCTGATCGAAAAATGGGGGTAGAGGGGAAGCACCACCACTTGCTCAATGCCATCGGCCTTGAGGTCGGCCACAGCGGATTCCGTAAACGGATGCCAGTAGCGCATGGCTACGTAGGTGGTGGCTTCGATCCCCCGCTGACGCAGCACGCTCTGGAGTTCACGGGCCTGCTGCTCGGTGATCCGTCTCAGGGGAGAGCCGCCACCAATCGAGCGATAGGCCTCCTGGGACTTGCCGCTGCGGAGGGTGCTGATCAACCAGGCCAGAGGCTTCTGCAATGCCGGGATCGGCAAGCGGATGATCTCCGGATCGGCGAACAGGTTGTAAAGGAAGGGACCGACATCCTGAATTCGTTCGGGTCCCCCGAGGTTGAGAAGAAGGACACCGACCCGGGCCATGGAGGATGTGCGGGGCAAGAAGGGGCTTGAGCGTAACCCCCATCAACGCCAACGTGGCATCAAAGCCAAGCCTGGAGGCGTCACCCGGACCGGATGGATCTGAGCAGCGCACTGACAACAATCAACGCTGACCTGGCGGCGCATGGCATCCGCCTGCGGATCGAACAGCGGGGGCAACGCCTGAATCTCCGCGGTCCCCTGCCCTGCCGCAAG
Source organism: Synechococcus sp. BS56D (assembly GCF_004332405.1). Lineage (NCBI taxonomy): Bacteria > Bacillati > Cyanobacteriota > Cyanophyceae > Synechococcales > Synechococcaceae > Synechococcus > Synechococcus sp. BS56D. The sequence continues at coordinate 153,226 of NZ_PHQU01000001.1, forward strand.
GACTCAGCAACGCTGCGGGTGCAACGGCTGAGCCTTGGACTTTCCGCGGCTGAGGAGAACCTGCAGGAGGCTGAACGATTGCTGCAGATGGTGGATCTGCAGCTGAGGCGTAGCCAGTTCCGCTGGGACCAGTGGCAAAGCCCTGCCCGCCAATCCGCAACTCCCGACGCACGCTCAGACCAGAACTCGCTGAACAGCCAATCGCTCGACAGCCAATCGCTGAACAGCCAATCACTCAACAGACAACTGAACAGCTTTAAGGACGCCTTTTTCCGCGATCCGATCCGACGACGGGCAGCTGCCGGCAGCCGCAGCACCTGGACGGCCGCCTACCGCCCATACCTGCGCCGGCTCCAGATGCTGGCGGAGAGCAGGCCGTTACCGCTGGGTGCCGAATTGCTGAAGGCCACCCTTGAGAGCTACGAGGAGGGCAGCCGCAGCAGACAGCAATGCGCCACGGCCCTCGCCGCCCTAGCGCGTCACTGCGCCATCACACTCCCCCAGAACTGGCGCGAAGAGGCCGGTGGCTACGGACTGCACCGGGCCCGCTTCCGCAGCCTGCCGACTGACGGGGAGATTCTCGAAACCTGCCTGCAGATTCCCAACCCCCGATGGCGACTGGTGTTCGGCTTGATGGCCACCTATGGCCTGCGCAATCACGAGGTGTTTTTCTGCGATCTCTCAGCCCTCGCCCCAGGAGGTGATCGTGTGATCCGCGTGCTGCCCACCAGCAAAACGGGAGAACATCAGGCCTGGCCCTTCCATCCTGAGTGGGTCGAGCGCTTCGGGCTGGAGCCCCTCGGCAGCGATGACTCTCTACTGCCAGCTGTCTGCACCGATCTACGCCGCACCACCCTTCAACAGGTAGGACGCCGAGTGGCGGAACAGTTCCGGCGCTACGAACTGCCCTTCACCCCCTATGACCTGCGCCATGCCTGGGCGGTTCGGACCATTCACATCGGCCTACCCGACACAGTCGCCGCAAGAATGATGGGCCACTCCGTGGCGATTCACACCCGCACCTACCACCACTGGATCACCCGCCGTGACCAGCAGCAGGCGGTGGATGCAGCCCTGGCGCGCCACAGAGCCTGATTGGAATCCATGGCCTCACCCCTACGTCAGCTCGCCTACCGCCACCGCTGGATCTACGACAGTGTTACCGCGATTTCAGCGCTGGCGACGGGAGGCGTTCCTCGGCTGCGTGCCCTTGGGTTGGAAGCACTGCAGCCGCGGTTGCCCCAGGAGGCCACCGTGCTGGACCTCTGCTGCGGGAGTGGTGAAGCGGCCTCCCCCTGGCTGGCCTCCGGCTTTCAGGTGACGGGGCTCGACGTTTCACCCAGGGCCTTAGCACTGGCGGCCCAGCGACACCCAGCCTTAAAGCGGGTCGAAGGCCTTGCCGAAGACCCGCCACTGCCGGAGGCCAGTTTCGACGCCATCCAAATCAGCCTGGCGCTGCATGAATTCAGTCGCCAGGAACGGGAGAGGGTCCTGCGCAGCAGCCTTCGGCTGCTGAAGCCGGGGGGCTGGATCGTGATCGTTGACCTGCATGCGGCAGGTCCATGGCTGCGCTTGCCCCAGAGGCTGTTCTGCGCCCTGTTTGAAACCGAAACGGCCCTGGCGCTCCTGGAGGACGATTTACCCCGCCAACTGACAACAATCGGCTATCGAAGCGTGGATTGGCAGTCGCTCGCAGGCGACGCGCTGCAACGGATCGTGGCGCAACGCGATCCTGCAGCCATGCTGCTCACAGACCAGGACGCGATGGCATGACTTCTGGAGCCACCAACGAGGGCAACACGCTCGATCAATCCGCAGAAGAGCTCGGCATGGGGGGCGATCTCGCCCCTGAACGCGATGCGGAGGCCTACCAGGCGCGCATGCGTCGACGGCAGGAAGTGCAACAGCAACGCGTGCAGGAACGCTCCCTTGAAAAGGGTCTGGTCATGGTGTTCACAGGTCATGGCAAAGGCAAGACCACAGCCGCCCTTGGCCTGGCTCTGCGCACCCTCGGCCATGGCCATCGGGTCGCCATTGTGCAGTTCATCAAGGGTGGCTGGGAGCCTGGGGAAGCACGAGCCCTACAGACCTTTGGTGATGCCCTGAATTGGCACGCCCTCGGGGAGGGATTCACCTGGGAAACCCAGGATCGTGAACGGGATCGGCAGCTGGTGCAGGGAGCCTGGCGACAGTCACTCGACTACCTGCGCAGCGAAGAGCACCAGCTGGTGATTCTCGATGAGGTGAATGTGGCCCTGAAACTGGGTTACCTAGACCTTGAGGACGTGCTGGCCGGCGTGGATGCCAGACCGACCCTCACCCATGTAGCTCTGACGGGCCGAGGTGCACCCCAAGGACTCATTGAAAGGGCTGATCTCGTAACGGAAATGACTCTGGTGCGCCATCCATTCCGCGAACAAGGCGTCAAGGCCCAGGCAGGGATCGAATACTGACGCCAGGTTCAGGAGCGGTTGAGGTCGGCCTCCAGAAGGCTGGAGGCGGTGGTGAGCACAGACAAACCACTCACGAGCAAGGCCCGATGGACGATTGGGTCTCGCCAGCAGGCCGGATCGCGACTGGCCCGATCGAGCGCGGAAAGGGTGAGACGGGCCATCACACCGCTGCGAGGTTCCTGCTCCGCCGCCATGCACTGCTCAACACTGCTCCATGGAAGCGATTCCAGGGGCGATGCACCAGCCCCTGGCCACTTCAGTTGCGAAGTCCCCACGGAAAGAAACGTTGAGTGGCTGTTGCTACTGTCAGCAAGATCTGGTGGATGCATGGCCTACGCGCGTGCCCTTCTCAAGCTCAGCGGCGAAGCGCTGATGGGTGATCAGGGGTATGGAATTGATCCCGCCATCGTTCAATCGATCGCCGAGGACGTGGCACGGGTCGTTGCCAGTGGCACCCAGCTGGCGATCGTTGTCGGCGGAGGCAACATCTTTCGGGGTCTCAAGGGTTCAGCTGCTGGGATGGATCGAGCCACTGCCGATTACGTCGGCATGTTGGCCACGGTGATGAACGCGATCACACTCCAGGACGGCCTGGAACGCGCCGGTGTTCCGACCCGAGTGCAAACCGCTATCGGCATGCAGGAAGTCGCCGAGCCTTACATCCGCCGCAAGGCGATCCGGCATCTGGAGAAAGGTCGCGTCGTGGTGTTCGGCGCCGGCTGCGGCAACCCCTTTTTCACCACGGACACCACCGCTGCCCTGCGGGCTGCAGAGATCAGCGCCGACGTTGTCTTCAAGGCCACCAAAGTGGACGGGGTCTACGACAAGGATCCGGAGAAGCACAGCGATGCCGTGCGCTACGACAGTCTCACCTTTCAACAGGTCCTTAGTGGGGAACTGGCTGTGATGGACAGCACCGCCATCGCCCTGTGCAAAGACAACAACATTCCGATTGTGGTCTTCAATCTGTTTGAACCCGGCAACATCGGCAGGGCCGTAGCCGGTGAACCGATCGGATCCCGCATCAGCAACTAGAGAACGTCATGACTCAGAACGAGATCGAAGCCAGCATGCAGAAGTCGGTGGAATCCACCCAGCGCATGTTCAACACGATCCGCACCGGGCGGGCCAACCCCTCCCTGCTCGACCGCATCAGCGTCGAGTACTACGGCGCCGACACCCCCCTGAAGTCGCTGGCAACCCTCTCCACCCCCGACTCCCAGACAATCCAGATCCAACCCTTCGACATCGGTGCCCTTGGCGCGATTGAGAAGGCGATCGCCATGAGCGAACTGGGCTTCACCCCCAACAACGACGGCAAGATCATCCGCATCAACGTGCCGCCCCTCACCGAAGAACGGCGCAAGGAGTTCTGCAAGCTGGCCTCCAAATATGCGGAGGAGGGGAAGGTGGCCCTTCGCAACATCCGCCGCGATGGCATCGACAAGGTGAAGAAGCTGGAAAAGGAGGGTGAGTTCTCGGAGGATCAGAGCCGTGACGAGCAGGACGGTATCCAGAAGCTCACCGACCGCTACATCTCCGAGATCGAGAAGCACCTCGCCACGAAGGAAGCCGACATCCTGAAGGTGTGAGCAGACACCTGTGACCGGTTCTGCATGGCGTAGCGATGCCGATGTGCTGATCGTGGGGGGTGGTGCAGCCGGCGGTGCTGCGGCCTTCCACCTGGCAAGCGCGGGACACCGGGTGGTCGTTCTTGAACGGGATCCCTCGCCCAGGGTCAAACCCTGTGGCGGGGGCATGGCGGCGTCCGTGCAGCAATGGTTCCCCTTCCCACTCACCCCGGCGGTGGAGGAGGTGATCAACAGGGTCGATTTCAGTTGGTGCCTGGAGGATCCTGTGGTAGCGAACCTTCCTGGCTCGGCACCGTTCTGGATTGTGCGCCGCGAACGACTCGATCAGCTTCTCCTGGAGCAGGCCCAAGCGCAGGGGGCTGAACTTCTGCAGGGCTGGTCAGTGAAGGAGCTGGAGCGGAAGAATGAGCGTTGGCTGGTCCGCAGTGACGACGGCCAGGAATGTGTCGGCCGAGCCGTGGTGATTGCCGATGGTTCGAACTCCCCCTGGCCGGCGCGTTTCGGCCTGGGCCCCTCCAGCCTTCACACAGCACGCACCACCTCTGTGCGCCTTCAGGGTCGCGGAGCGCTGCAACCCGGTTCGGCCCGGTTCGAATTCGGCCTGGTGCACCACGGCTTCGCCTGGGCTTTTCCGATCGGTGATGGGGTCAATGTGGGGGTCGGCACCTTCATCGGTCGTCAGGACACCGACAGCGAGGCGATCCTGAAGCAACTGCTTCCGGATCTGGGTTTCGCTGCGGATGCGGGGCTACGCCAACAGGCTTCCTTGCGGGTCTGGAATGGCCATCAGCGCCTCCACGGCGAGGCCATCCTGGCGGTAGGTGATGCGGCCTCTCTCTGTGATCCCTTCCTGGCGGAGGGGTTGCGGCCCGCGCTGATGAGCGGGTGTGAAGCGGCGACCCATCTGGATGGTTGGCTCCGAGGCGAGAACCGCGATCTCAGCGGCTACAGCGCCGGCATGCGGCGACGCTGGGGAGACTCCATGGCCTGGGGTCGCCGGATTGCTCAGGTCTTCTACCGCTTCCCGAAGGTGGGCTACCAGCTGGGAATCAAGCGGCCAACCGCTCCCCAGCGCATCGCCCAGATTCTCTCCGGGGAGATGGGCTACGGCGACATTGCCCAACGGGTGATCCGCCGTCTGATGCTGCAGCGCGGTTAAATCTCTGCCCCCAGATCCAGGGTCAGCTGCTGAGCGCCTGCCCCCTCCAGGGTCCGGCGTGATCGACGTTTGCCCAAGGGCCGAAGCCCCGCACGCCGCGATCCATGGCGCTCCTGGATTGCATCAGCAAGCTGATCGAAACCGGAGGCGCGCCGAATCTCCCAGATGCGATCGCGCGCTTCCCGGGCCGCAACCATTGGATCGACGATCGGCCGTGGATGGTCAGGGTTACCCCGCCAGGGTTCGTGCAGCACCACATCAGGAACTGCTGCCAGCTCTGGACACCAGCGACGGATGAAGACCCCGTGCGGGTCATGGTCGAGCCCCTGCTTGATCGGGTTGTAGATGCGAATCGTGTTGATTGAGGTGCTGCCCGACTGCATCTGGCACTGACTCCAATGGATCCCAGGCTCGTAGTCCACGAACAACCGGGCCAGGTGCAGACCGCTCTCTCGCCACGGAAGCCAGAGGTGGTAACTCGCCACTGACATCAACATCGCCCGCATCCGGAAGTTGAGCCAGCCATGGGCGATCAGCGCACGCATGCAGGCATCCACGAACGGCAGACCGGTGCGCCCCTCCGCCCAGGCCTGCAAGCGCTCGGGGTGCGACGGACGGATGCCGCGCATGAAGGGGTGGAAGTCTTGGAATTCGATCGCAGGCTCGCTTTCGAGCTTCTGGATGAAATGACAATGCCAGTGCAGGCGGGAGCGGAACTGACTTCCACCGCGTCCCTGAATCGGCGCACTGGCCTGGACCACTTCCCGCAGGGACAGACAGCCCCAGGTGAGATAGGGCGAAAGCCTGGAACAGACCTCGAACGCGGTGAGCGGGCTGGAGATGCCACCGGCGTAGCGGTTCACACGACGACGCAGGAAGGTGTCCAGGGTCTGTTGTCCTTCACGACGCCCGCCGATCTGACGATGGGGACAGGGATCGGAGCGCAGCTGCAGATCGGCGGATGTGGGGATCGCTCCAGGAGCCAGGCCATCGAGCCGGAGCAGAGACTGCGGCTCAGGAGCGAGCTCGGCCCTCATCCGTGTCTCCCAGTGCTGTGCCCACCCCTGCCGCCGTCGCAACCCCCTGATCACCCCGAACTGGGGAATCTCCCTCCAGGGGATGCCATGCTCCCGAGCCCAGGCCGCCACCCGCCGATCGCGGGCGTAGCTCAGCGCATGGCCTGTTTCCTCATGGCTCCAGAGAGCCGCAATACCCAAGCGCTGCCGAGCCCGCTCAAGCACAGAGATCGCATCCCCCACACGCACCACAAGCGGTTGCCCGAGCTGCTCGAGTCTCTGGCGCAGATCTGCAAGCGCTTCAGCGCAAAAGGCCCACTGCCTGGCGGAAGCATCGGGCTGACGCCAAAACTCAGGCTCAACGATGTAGAGGGGAAGCACTGGCCCCTGCTGCAAAGCCTCAAACAGGGGCCAGTGATCAACCGTGCGGAGATCACGCTTGAACCAGACCAGCTGGAGGGGCCGGTCGTGATCCGGCATCAGCCTTAAAGCACCGGAAATGACCCTAGGAACAGAGCGCTCTGTTCAGCGGCTTCCCACCCTCAGGCCTGGCCCTTGAGCTTGAGATCACGCAGCCGTTCATCGACGGAAGCGAGCAACTCGATCGCAAACATCGGAGCCTCTTGCACAGCGAACAGGAACTTCTCCCGATTCATCTCAAGAAGCCGACAGGGCGTCACGGCGATGGCGGTGCCGAGCCGTCGATGGTCGCTCATCACGAGAGCACCAGCACCGAACACATGGCCCACTTCGATCAGCTCGTAGCCCTCCTTGCCGGCATCGGTGTGCCAATTCAGCCGGACCGATCCCTCGAGCACACCAAACATTGATGTGCCCGAATCACCGGCCGCAAAGATCACATCCCCGGCGTTGCAGCTGCGAGATTCACCCTTGGCGGCAAGGGCTCGCATCGTATCGAGAGCGTTCATCTCAGGCCGTGGCCAGGGTGAGTGCGGCCCCGAAGCCCTGACGCACGTCCTCGGGAGTGAGGCGACCGTCATGGTCCTGATCGAGGGCATCGAAAACAGCATCACTACCGAGCCACTCGTCACGAGTGATCGAACCGTCGCCATTCATGTCATTGAGCATGAAGATCTCCTGAACGGCATGACGGAATGCCGCTCCCCCCTCCAGCTCGGCCAGACGATGAGCCAGCTGCTGCTCGAGGGTCTCGATGGCCTTGCTGAAGCCCTTGATGCCCTCACCGAGCTTGTCAGTCGCCATGCGATCGGCACGCATCAGTTCATCAAAGCGATCACGATCCACATGGATCTGCTCTTCGCTGCTCACCGGATTGGAGCCATCAAGCTTGCGGGTGAGTAAGGCATCACTCTCACGCAGCTGATCAAGAAGCTTGGGTGAGATGGTGAGCAGATCGCAACCAGCCAATTCGACAATCTCATCGATGTTGCGGAAGCTCGCACCCATGACTTCGGTTTTGTAGCCGTAGGTCTTGAAGTAGTTAAAAATTCGCGTCACCGACAGCACGCCCGGATCCTCAGGACCGGGATAGAAGTCGCGACCGGTATCGGCCTTGTACCAGTCGAGAATGCGCCCGACAAAGGGGGAGATCAGGGTGACACCTGCCTCGGCACAGGCCACGGCCTGACCGAAACCGAACAGCAGGGTGAGATTGCAATGAATGCCCTCTTTTTCCAGCACTTCTGCGGCCTTAATCCCCTCCCAGGTGGAGGCGATTTTGATCAGGACGCGATCATTGCTGATCCCAGCATCGTTGTAGAGCCGAATCAGCTTGCGACCCTTGGCAATGGTGGCCTCAGTATCGAAGCTGAGGCGAGCATCAACCTCAGTCGACACCCGGCCGGGCACGATCTTGAGGATCTCCTTACCGAAGATCACGCTGATCTCATCGAGGGCCTCATGCACCACGTCCTCCACGGGTGCGTTCTCGCCAATCAGCTTGCGTGAGCAGCGCAAGGCCTCATCAATGAGGCTCTGGTAAGCGGGAATCTGCGCCGCTGCCAGGATCAGGGACGGATTGGTGGTGGCATCCCGAGGGGTGAAGCGACGGATCGCCTCGAGATCACCGGTGTCGGCCACGACAACGGTCATGGCGGACAGCTGCTCGAGAAGTGAAGCCATGGGGCAAAGAACAGGCTCAATGCCCGTAACGTAGCGGCGGTTTTCGAACTGACAGCCCTCTGCGCTACCCGGGTGCTGCGTTGACCGCGACCTGGGGCGGAATCTGTTCCAACACCAGCAAGCCATCAATGATCTGCTTGGCCACAGGCACGGCAACGGTGGATCCATAGGCGTTGTCTCCCTGAGGTTCATCCACCACCACCACCACCACGAAGCGGGGATCGTTGACGGGAAGGGTGGCCACGAAGCTGCAGATCCGAGCCCCAGGGATATACACACCGTTGTGGGCTTTTTGAGCCGTCCCGGTTTTGCCTCCGATCCGGTAGCCGGGGGTTTTGGCTCCCTTGCCGCTGCCCTTATCCACCACCGACTCCATCCAGGCCATCACGGTGCGGGTGACCTCCGGTCGGAGCAACTGCTGACCAGACGAACGCCCCGAGCTGGCGAGGGCATCACCGGCGCGAAGACCACGCGTGATGTGGGGACTGACCAGCCGACCACCATTGGCGAGCAGGGCATGGAGCTGAGTGAGCTTCAACGGCGTGAGAGCGAATCCTTGGCCGAATGCGGCTGTAGCAGGCTCAATCGGCTGGGTTGTGAAGAGCTCCTTCGCTTTCAACTGGCCAGCCTGGGCACCAGGGAGATCCGTATCCGGACGGTTCTCGATGCCGAGTCGGTAAAGCCAATCCCAATAAACGGACGGTTTGAGATTGCGCATGGCCTCCACCATGCCGACATTGCTCGACACCTGAAGCACGGTGGGGAAATCAATCACGCCATTGCCCTGGCGGTCATGGTTGAAGATCGGCCACCCACCGATCTGAAGCTGACCGGTGTCATTCACTCGACCGTTGGCTTGGATCACCCCCTCCTGAAGGGCGATCGCAAGATTGATGGGCTTGAAAGTGGAACCAGGTTCGTAGAGATCCTGCACAGACCATTCCCGGAACCGTGCCGCAGGGAAGGACCAGTAGCGGTTGGGGTTGTAGGTGGGGGTGGAGGCAAGGGCAAGCAGCTCGCCGTTGCGCACATCCATCACGATCGCAACACCCTTGCGGGCCTTCCATTTCTTGATCTGAGCCGTCAGTGCCTTGGCAGCCAGCTCCTGCAGTCGAGCATCGAGGGTGAGCTGCAAGCGCAGATCATCTCCAAAGAAGACCCCGGGGCTGAGGCTGTCGGGCAGGGGCGTGCCGTCAGCACCGCGCCTCAGGCTTCGGGACTGCTCATGACGGCGCAGGTCTTCATCCCGGCTCTGCTCCAGACCAGCCTGTGGAACCCGCTCCAGATTGAGAAAGCCCACCACATTGGCGAAAAGGTCACCCTGCGGATAAACGCGATAGGGGTAGGCCTCAAGATCAAGGCCACTAATGCCAAGCCGCCGGATCTCGGATGCGGTTTCAGGATCAATGCCCTCGGCGAGACGAATCCCCGAGGGACGATCACCGATTCGCTTCACGAGTTCAGCCATCGGCACCGCCAGAAGGCCGGAGAGGCGACGGGCCACCTCAAGGGGCGGGCGCACCCGCTGGGGGGCATCACCGGGGAAATTGAAATAGCGGGGATGAGCCCAAAGGCGAAAGCGCTCCTCATCAAGAGCGACAAGACGACCGGAACGATCGACGATTGGGCGCCGGGTTCCGAGCGGATCGGTGCGCTGGGTCTGCAAGGAACGCGCCCGAGCCTCAAGGTCCCGTGACTGCACCACCTGCAACCAGGCCATCCGCCCGGCCAGACCGATCAATCCCAGGCAGAGCAACGCATAGACAATGCGCATCCGACCTGCGGGAACCGGTTCAAGGTGAATCACCCGCTGGCGGGGACGCGCCGGCCTGCGCGTCCTCTCAGCCATCGCCCTCGGCATCAGCTCAGTACCCCTGATGGATGGGCCTGTCCATCCAGGCACCGATCATCGCCAGATGATTCAGCGGTGGCTGACTCGCAGCAGCGGGCCGCTCTAGATAGACAAGATCCGATGCCTTGGTGGGAACCAAGGTGCGGGGAAGTCGCGCCTTTTCGAGGAGATGTCGCTCGAGCATCGCCGTGGATTCCGTGAGGCGATGGGACAGGGAGCGGGTGACCTCCAGCTGGCGGAACGCCATGGTCCAGCGGTGCTGCCAATGAAGGGTGAGGCCACTCAGCACGACCACAGCCAGGAACACGCCCAGCAAGCCCCCGTCGGCTGCACGATGACAACTGGCTAGCAAGGGGGAACGCCGGGCCACCCTCTGGGCTGACATAGAGCCCTGAATCAGCTCAAAAGCCGCGTTAGCGCGACTGCGCTCATGGGCAATGTCTCTGGGCTGGGGAACGGCGGTCACGGCAGCTGCCAACCAATGCGCCAGTGAAACACCTGAGACAGGCTGCTGCAAGCGGCAGACACCGGATCATCACAGGGCATTTGGGCTAGCCACCCAACAGGATCAGATTGAGGAAAGTGGCGCCGTTCCAGAAGGCGTGCATGACCACACAGGGCAACAGACGACCGCTGCTGAGACGCAGCAACGCCAACCCCAGACCAAGCACGAGCAATGGGGGCAACTCCCCGATGCTCAGATGCGCAACTGCAAAAACAAGACCGCTGAGAAACACACCCCAGCCGCGGCCGAGATAACGCACAAGCACCGGCAGCAGCACCCCCCGGAAGACGGTCTCCTCAAACAGCGGAGCCAGCACGATGGCCGTGGTGGCCAGCAAGATCAGTGCAAGGGGATCCTGGCTGCGCAGCACAAGTTCGAGCAGGGGATTGCTGCCCCCCTGATCGCCGAGAAGACGCCCCATCAGCCAACCCGTGAACACCACCGGTGGCATCACCATGAGCCAGGCCCGTCCCCCCTGGATCAGGGACGTCCCCGCAGGACGAAGCCGCCACTGCAGCCAACCACCCTCAGGCCTCGTGGCCGGGTCCACACCCTTGAGCTGCTGGCGGATGATCAACAAAGGAGGCAGGGCCAGGGCGGCATAACCAAACAGCACCGACACCGCCTGGCTGAGGGGAGGAGCCAACCCCCGGGACAGCGCCGCCGTCACCGGACTCACCACCAGGGGCAGAAGCACCTCCCCGAGCACGACGAAACCACCCGCCACCAGGAGCACCATGTCAACGAGCGTCAGGGGCGGAGCCGTGAGCGCTGGCCAAGGGTTGAGCCCCCCCCGCCAGAGCAGCCACAGATGACGCAGCAGCAGGCCGGCACCAAGCACCAGAGCGAGCAAGGGCAGCAATTCCGCTAGGACCAGACGACGGGCGACGGCCCTGGCGATGGCCTGCTGCCGGCAATCAACGGTGGTGCCACCAAGCGCCAGACAACTCAACTCCCGCAGGAGTGGATCGGCCTTGGGGTCCGCAAGCAGTTCTCGCTCCGACACCGACAACTGTGCGGACTGGGTGTCATCCACCAGAGCTCGCTGCAGTGGTTGCAGGTCAGGACTGCCGAGCGGTGGTGCCAGCACAAGTCGCCGTTTGTCTGAGTCACCCTCAAGGGAAGCCAGCAAAAGACGCTGCCGATCGTCCAGTCGATCGAGAGGGATCTCACGTAGAGCATCCCGAAGGGTGGCCGCCGGATCGGTGCCGACCAAGAGGGAGCGCAGGGGATCCGGCAAGGCGGATCCGGCCAGCAAAGCCATCTCCTGCTGCTGGAGGGACAGGGCCGGCGCCACTGAGGGGCGGCCGAGACTATCCAACAGGCCCACCACCCACACGGTCACTGCCAAAAGCAGAGAGAGAACGGCCAGAAATCCCTTGACGGGAGTGGTGCGTCCGAGCGGGGGCGTGGTCAACGGCCGGCGGCGACTAGCACTGATTCTCACCGGCCGCCCATACGATGGCCGCGCCTTCGCCCCTGATCCGGTGTCTCTGCGACTTCTCCTCGTTCGCCATGGCCTGAGCAGCTTCAACGTGGAACGCCGGATCCAGGGACGGGATGATCTGTCCAAGCTCACCAACGAGGGAGAAGCGCAGGCGAGGCGGACCGGCGAAGCCCTCAAGGAGGTGCCGATCGATGCGGTCTACAGCTCCCCGCTCCAACGAGCGGCAGCCACCACCGCAGGCCTGCTCGCCGCGAAGGGCGGTGATCTCCAACCTGTGCTGGATGAGGGATTGCTGGAGGTGGACCTGGAGCCCTGGAGTGGTCTCACGGCCGATGAGCGGGCTGCCAGAGATCCAGAGGCCTACAGCGCGTGGCGCCTGCACCCAGAAACACTGGAACTCACCCGCAAGGACGGCAGTCGCTACCGGCCTGTGCCCGAATTAATGGAGCAGGCCCGCCACTTCCTGACCCGACTGCTCGAGAAGCACCCGGTGGATGGGAACGAAACCGTTCTCGTGGTGGGGCACAACGCCATCCTGCGCTGCCTGATCCTGGTGCTCCTGGGGGAACCGGAGCGGGGATTCCGACGCCTTCAGATCGACAATGCCTCCCTGTCGGTGTTCAACCTCACGCCAAAGGCCGATGGCCATCAGGTGCAGATCGAATGCCTGAACAACACCTCCCACCTCGGCCAGGCCCTGCCGGCGAAGGGCAAGGGCGCCCGCCTCGTCCTGGTTCGCCACGGAGAAACCAATTGGAACCGTGAAGGTCGCTTCCAGGGACAGATCGACATCCCCCTCAACCAGAACGGTCACGCCCAGGCGGAGGCCGCCAGGGCCTTCCTTGCTGACGTCTCTCTGCAGCGGGCCTACAGCAGTTCCATGTCCAGACCCCGTCAGACCGCAGAGGGCATCCTGCGCTCCCACCCAGGTGTACCCCTCACCGTGACCCGCGGCCTGGTGGAGATCGGCCATGGTCTCTGGGAGGGCAAGCTGGAAGCCGAAATCCAGGCGGAGTGGGGTGCCCTTCTCGAGGAGTGGAAGCGCACACCGGAAACGGTTCAGATGCCGGAGGGGGAAACAATCCAAGACGTTTGGGATCGCTCTGTCAAAACCTGGTCCACCATCGCCGACAGCCTCGAGCCTGAGGAGACCGCCCTTGTGGTTGCCCATGACGCGGTCAATAAGACCATTCTCTGCCAGCTGCTCGGCCTCAGCCCCGGGGACATTTGGGCGGTGAAACAGGGCAACGGTGGTGTGACCGTGGTCGACATGCCGGTCGATCCGGGCCAGCCTGCAGTGGTGACCTGCCTCAATCTCACCTCCCACCTGGGAGGCGTTCTCGATCGCACCGCCGCCGGAGCCCTCTGAGCTGATGCGCCAGACCCTGTTGCTGGATCCCGTCCGGCTCCTGATCAGTTGTGACCGGGAGCCCAATGATGGTGGCGCCGCACTGATCCAGGACGGCGTTCTCGTGGCCTTCGATGACGAGGCTCGGGAACAGGCTTCCACGCTCGGGGTGGCGCCCGATCCAAGGCCGAGACAGATCCTGGCCCCCTGCCTTGTGGACCCCCATTCGGTGCTGGATCGCCCCTTCTCAGGACCGGCCGAGACGCTCCTTAGCCTGCTCCATGCCACCGCGCGAGCGGGCTACGGCCAGGTGGCGCTGCTGCCCAGAGCCAACTCGTGGCGCGACCGGGTGGAGCGCCTGCATGGATTTGCCGAGGAGGACAGCGATGTGCGAGTGCACCTGTGGGGTGGCTTCAGCATCGAGGGCCGTGGAGAGCAGCTCTCAGCCCACGGCGACCTGCTGGATCAGGGTGCATGCGGCCTGGCCGAAGACGATGCCTGCCCGCCGATCGCACTGCTGCAGCGGGCACTCGTGCTTGGTGAAATGGGTGAGGCGCCAGTCCTGTTGGCACCCCGCGATCCCGGCATCCAGGGTGATGGCCTGGTGCGAGAGGGGGTCGCCACCCTGCGAGCCGGATGGACGCCCGACCCTGTCGCCAGCGAAACGCTGCCGCTCGGACAGCTGCTGGACCTTCAGCGCCAGTTTCCACAGCGGCGGCTTCGGCTCATGAATCTCTCCACCGCCGCGGGCGTCAGCCAGCTTGCAGCTGCGAGCGTCCGCCCGCAAGCGAGTGTTTGCTGGTGGCATCTGGTCAGCGACCACAGCCGGCTGAGCCCCACGGAGATGGGCTGGAGCGTGACCCCATCCCTCGGTGCCCCGGAGGACCGGGAGGCCCTGATCCAAGCCCTAGGGGCCGGCGTCATTCAGGCCGTGGCGGTGCATGCGGTGCCGATCGACGAGGAGGACTGCCTGCTCCCACCGGACCAGCGAAAACGAGGCCTGGCCGGTCATCAGCTGGTGCTGCCTGCGCTCTGGCAAACCCTGGTGCTGGAGCGGGGCTGGACGATCCGTCAGCTCTGGGAGGTGCTGAGTTTTGGCCCCTCACGCCTTCTTGGCCAGCCGGAGGAGCGCCTGGAAGCTGGCAGCAGACGCTGGCTCCTGTTTGATCCGGAGCACAGCTGGCGCATGGATCGCCGAGACCCTGATCAACCCCGAGCTGCCAATCAGCCCTGGCAGGGTTTGATGCTTCAGGGTCGGGTGACCAGCTCAGGCCTCAGGAGCCCAGGGAACCGGTGCGATTGAGGGGCCAGAACCTCCAGACCGCTCGCCCGAGGATCTCCTTTTCAGGCAGAAAAGGGCCACCGGGCCAATAGCGGCCATCCCAGCTGTTGCGGCGGTTATCCCCAAGCACAAGCACATGCCCCTTCGGCACGGTCACATTGAGGGTGCGGCAACGGCTCATTCCCTGCTCGTCCAGCGGGCAGTCATTGCTCACATAGGGCTCTGGTACCGCTTCACCATTGACGCTCACTTGCCCGCGGGGGTTCACCACCACCTGATCACCTGCCACGGCAACCACTCGCTTGATGTAGGCGTCACAGGCCACATCGCCGACCCCGGGAATCAAGCCGACGAGAGGCAGGTTGGCCAGGGCGCAACGCAGGCCGGATGGAGAGGCGTTGGACTTGAGGACAGGGTCGAAGGCATAGGGCGAGTGGAACACGACGATCTCGCCACGACGGGGGGATCGGCGGCGGTAGGTGAGCTTCTCCACCAAGAGCCGATCCTGAATCTGGAGCCCTGGCAACATGGAGCCCGAGGGAATGAAGCGGGCTTCGGCCACGTAGTGCCTGATGCCTAGATAGAGAGCGACGGTGAACAGCACCGGCCCCCAGAAATCCCAGAAGGGATGAATGTTGCTCTTCTTGGCCTCCGACTGGGCATCGGGCTGCGCCTGAAGCTCTGGATCCCTCTGCTCGTCAGCCAAGGCGCTGCAAGTCTCGTTTGATTCGGAAGGATAGGCGCGACCGGTGCCGGCTTCTAGGCTGAATTCAGGCATTCAGGTCTATGGTCCGTCCCCGCTGGCAAGCGTTGCAACCCACAGCCACCGGCCGCTTCTGGCTGCGCTGGGACCGACTGATCGCACTGGTGGCCACCGCCAACTTGGCCTGGGTGGTCTTCGACGTGACCTATGTGCCACTGCGCACCTTCTGGCAACAGCGGACCCTGTACCCCCTGCCATCGGTGAACCTGGCCCTACCCCTGCCCTGGCTGCCTGACATCACTCCGGCCTATGACCGGGTGAAGGGCATCGAACCCCACCGAGACACGCAGGCCTTCATCTCCCAGTTCCGCCAGTTGGAGCGGGTTGCCGAGTCGCAGGGGATCCAAAGCGCGGCGGCTCGACAGCTGCGCCTTGAGATGGTGGTCCGCAACAGCCAGCTGATCGATGAGAACCCATTCATCGGATCGGGCAATGCAGGAACGCTCGAGAAGCTGAAAAACCATCTGAGGGCTCGCGCTGGCCTCGATTCAGCGAAACAAGCCGCCGCACGACTGCTGAGCGATCCCTATCTCAAGCAGAGCGACTGGGAGAAAGAGCGTGCCTTCTGGAACACCCGCGTCCTTCCCCTAGCCGCAACCAATTATTGGCGGGGAATTGACGAGAACGGCCAGCCGATCGATCACGCCTGGAGGATCGACACCCCTTTTCAGGTGCTGTTCCTGCTCGACATCCTCATCCGTGCGGTGAGGCTCAAACGGCGCTATCCAGCGATCCACTGGAGAGATGCGTTGCTAAGACGCTGGATTGACCTGCCTTTGCTTCTGCCCTTCTGGCGCCTGCTGCGGATTGTTCCGGTGACCGAGAGGCTCTCGAGCAGCGGCCTCATCCAGCTGGAGCCCCTGCGGACAGCGGTGAGCCGTGCGGTGGTCGCCGTGCTGGCCCTGGAACTGTTTGAAGTCCTCACCCTGCGAATCCTCGATGCTCTCCAGGGACTGATCCGATCACCACGGCTGCCTCAGCGGATCCGAGGACTCTGTAGTCACCAGTCCGTGGAAGAGAACGGCGAACGAGAGCTTGCGGAACTGGTGCGGCTCTGGGCCCCCCTGATGCTCACCCAGGTCGGACCTGGCATGCGCCCACAGCTGATCGCCCTATTCGGCCATGCCTTGCAGCGCAGCATGAATGATGTGATGGTGCCCTCTCCGCTGCGTGAGCTGGCTGCCGTACAGCAAGCAGAGAGCGGGATCAGCCGCCAACTCGCAGCAGGGATGGTGGATGCCTTTCTGGATCTGTCCCGGCAGACCGGTCAGCGCCTGGGCCGCAAAGACGCACAGATGGAGGAGCTAACCATCAAGGCCCTCGATCGCTTCTGGGAGGAACTGGCCCGCACACTGGAACAAGGTCCGGTTCTGGAACGCAGCCAGGAACTGGTGGCTTCGTTCCTGGAAGAGTTCAAGCGCAACAGTGTTGTGCAACTCCGCGACCAGGGTGGCGTTGATGAGCTGATCACCGAACTGGATGGTCTCAGCTTCAACCCTGAAACGTCTCGTTCCAAACGGCCTCGTTGAAACCAACGAGGAAAGCGCCGTCCTCGCTCTCAAGGAAGGGACGCTTAATCAGCTTTCCGTCTGCGGCCAGAGCATCAAGAGCCTGCTCAGTCGTCATGGCTTTAACAGCGGCAGCTCCCAGGGCCCTGTAGCTCTGACCACTGGTGTTAAACAGCGGCTGAAGGCGACCGAAGTGCTGGAAAGCTCGGACCAACCTGTCGCGTTCGGGTGGGTTGACGGTGATGTCGACGCACTCGTAGGGAATACCCCGCTGATCAAGCCAAGCCAGGGCTTTGCGACAGGTGGAACATTTGGAGTAGCTCCAGATCCGCAAGCCAGCCACAGAGAATCAGCGTCCGAGGAGGTTCTTGACGGCGCCGAGCAGGCTGTTGGAACCCTTACCCACCCCATCGCTGGGCCTGGTACGGACGGTGACGTCACCGTTGACGCTGGTGCGGCAGCTCAGGCGGTAGTTCGCTGGACGGTCGGCCAGATAGACCTCCTCGACATCAGAGCGGGGAGAGAGGTTCTGGGCACCCTCGACAACCTCCACCACACAGGTGCCGCACTGGCCGACACCGCCGCAGTTGTTGAGGTTGTTCAAACCCTTGTAGGGGTTGATGCCGGCGTCGAGAGCGGCCTTTCGAAGATTGGCCCCTTCAATGCAACCGACCTGCTGGCCTTCCTGCTCGAAACGGATGGTGGGCACGGGTCGTTCACATGCTGGGCGCGCACCAACTTACAAGCATCCCGGCACCAACCCGCGCCTCTGCAACGGAACGTTCCCGGAACGTCACCAAGGAAGGGACCGCGCGCCGATCAGACCTGGGTGGCTCGGATACAAGTCTCCAGCAGCGGGGCGACCGCATCGGCATCACGCCAGCCACCGATGGAGGTCACCCGGCCTTCGAGATTCTTGTAAATCCGGAAAAATTCAGCCACATCCTCCAACTGGTTCGCAGCGATCTGACGGATGCTGGTGATGCCTCGCTGACGGGGGTCAGCCACGGGGACGCAGAGGATCTTGCCGTCGTAATGGCCTGTGTCGTGCATATCGAGCACGCCGATCGGCCGGGCACAGATCAGGCAACCCGCAAAGGTGGGCTCCTCCATGATCACCATCGCATCGAGGGGAGACCCGTCTTCGGCCAGGGTGTTGGGAATGAATCCGTAGTCGAACGGGTAGCGCACCGAGGAGTGCAGCACCCGATCCAGGGCCATGATTCCCGCGTCAGCGAAATACTCGTATTTGTTGCGGCTGCCCGCCGGAATCTCCACCACCAGGTTCACCAACCCGGGTGATGGAGAAGGGGGAAGGGATCGCAGATCCATTGCGCTCCTGAGCGGTGGAGGGCAGAGCACCTCTGAGGGGCCGGTCCGTAATCACTGCAATCATCGGAACACCGAGACTGACGATTGCGAGGGCAAAACCAGCAAGAACGAGGACCGGTCCAGAAAGGTCGAGGCCGTCGTGAGGGGAAGAGTCGGGTTGGGAACCGTGAGGAGGTTCGGGGTCCATGCAGGGGTGATCGGGGACATCCCAATGAGGAGGAGCACCATGGGGGGCTCGATCTCTCATCCGGGAGAGCCGCCCTCCATCACAAACAACGCAGGGCTAGCCAATTCATCATGGCATCGACTCCAGCAGACTGCAGGACTGGTGATCGATCAGGCGGCGCTGCGGTCTTGACGCTCACGGCGAGCGGAAAGATCAGAAGGAGCGTCCTGCAAGCCCTCGAGATGGGAACGAATCAGACGCAACTCCTCGAGAATCGCCCCCAGACATTGCTGTGTAGCGGTTGAAGGCGAGTTGAGCACTTCAACGGTGACCTCCTTGATGCGAAGGACGTCCTTAGCGAAGCGAGCCACCTCGTTGGGGTGGAAGAGGAGGGGATCTTTTTGGTCGCTGCGGTACTCGGGATTGAGCTTGCGGGGATTAAACGGAGGGTTGAGATTCCTGGGATCGGTGTTGGTGTAGCGATACACCGACGCGCGGGATCTGTTGAGGGATTTCTGAACGTCTTCGATACCGACGAGCGCGTCGGAACGGGCCATCACCGCATCCACATCTGCAGTCGTCTCGACGGAGACTCCGCCAGCAGCGGAAGCAGGGTCGATCGACCGAGAAAGCATGGGAAAGCCTGATGGCGACTGAAGTCTCAGGGACGTTAGCAGTTGAGACTCAAGTGTCACCCATTCCTCCTTCGATCAGGGCCACTTCGCCGATCGACCCTTAACTGAAGCGGTGGTAATTTCCCGCTTTCTCGTCATCCCCTCCCATGCGCGTCTCCTGCCTGATGCTGGTGACGCTGCGGGATGTTCCCGCTGACGCTGAGATCGCCTCGCATCAATTGCTCCTGCGAGGCGGTTACATCCGGCGGGTCGGATCCGGCATCTATGCCTACATGCCCCTGATGTGGAGGGTGCTGCGCAGGATCAGCTCCATCGTGCGCGAGGAAATGGACGCCACCGGAGCACTGGAGACCCTGCTGCCGCAGCTCCAGCCCTCCGAGCTCTGGGAGCGCAGCGGTCGCTGGCAGGGCTACACCGCCGGCGAGGGCATCATGTTCAACCTCGAGGACCGTCAGGGGCGCCGTCTTGGCCTAGGGCCGACCCACGAAGAAGTGGTCACCGCCCTCGCGGGAGACCTGCTCCGCTCCTATCGGCAGTTGCCAGTCACGCTTTACCAAATTCAAAGCAAATTCAGGGATGAGATTCGACCCCGTTTCGGCTTGATGCGCGGGCGTGAATTCATCATGAAAGATGCCTATTCCTTTCATGCAGACGAAGCCGATCTGCGCAGCTGCTACGAGGCCATGGATGGGGCCTACCGGCGCATCTTCGAACGCTGCGGCCTGCAAGCCGTTGCCGTGGATGCCGACAGCGGCGCCATCGGCGGCGCCGCATCTCAGGAGTTCATGGTCACGGCTGAAGCGGGTGAAGACCTGATCCTGATGAGCGAATCGGGTAACTACGCCGCCAATCTTGAGAAGGCGGTCTCGATTCCTCCCGATGCCGTTGCCCTGCCAGCGGGTGAGCGTCGTGTGATCGACACACCCGGCCAGCACACGATTGAGGCGCTCTGCCAAAACCAGGCTCTTGAGCCGAGCCAGGTGGTCAAGGTGCTTGCCCTGGTTGCCCGGATGGAATCCGGGGCCATGCGTCCGCTCCTGGTCAGCCTTCGTGGTGACCAGGAGCTCAATGAGGTGAAGCTGACCAACGCCCTGGCGGCCCACCTTGGTGAAGGAGTCCTGGATCTCAATCCCGTGAGCCCGGAGCAGATCGGCAGCCAGGGGCTGCAGGCCTGGCCGTTCGGTGCTCTCGGTCCGGATCTGGAGGACGGGATCCTTCAGGGCGCCAAATCATGGGCTCACTCCTTCCTTCGCTTCGCCGACCCCACAGCCCTTGAGCTGGACCGTTTCGTCTGCGGCGCCAATGAGCCGGACCGGCATCGCTGGGGCTGGAGCTGGGCCGATCTTGGGACGGCACCAATCCAAGTGGACCTGCGCAATGCCCGAGCAGGGGATCGCTGTTTCTCGGACCCTTCGCAGCAACTGATCGAGCGGCGCGGCATCGAAGTGGGTCACATCTTCCAGTTGGGGCGCAAGTACTCCTCCGCCATGGAAGCCACCTTCACCAATGCGGATGGCGGGCAAGAACCCTTCTGGATGGGCTGCTACGGCATCGGCGTCTCGCGCCTCGCGCAGGCCGCCGTCGAGCAGCACCACGACGAGGGGGGCATCTGCTGGCCCCTGGCCATCGCCCCCTTCCAAGTGATCGTGGTGGTGGCGAGCATGCAGGACGACACGCAACGCCAACTCGGCGAGCAGCTCTACAGCCAACTCCTGGAGGCCGGCATCGATGCGCTGCTCGATGACCGCAACGAACGGGCCGGGGTGAAATTCAAGGATGCCGATCTGATCGGCATCCCCTGGCGCCTCGTGGTCGGTCGCGATGCTGCCGATGGGCGGGTTGAGCTCGTGGAGCGCCAAAACCGAAGCACGGCGGTGCTGCCCCAGGGAGAAGCCCTCGAGAAAGTGATCAGCGCGATCCGCTCTGGGCTGACGGTTCGGGGCACAACTCGTACAGTCGCCTGAATCGGATCCGCCTCCATGCTCTCCGCCCTGCATCGCCTCACCCAACAGCTGCTGAAGGTGGCGATGGCCTGGACCGTGGTGGCCTGCCTCAGCGTCACCCTGCTGCTGACCGCCTGCTCCGGGGCTTCAGCGTCCGGCCTGACCGGGGATTACGTGGAGGACACGGTGGCCGTTGCACACACCCTGCAGGCCACGATCGCCCTGAGCCAGGACGATGCCGAGCGTCCTGATGCAGAACTGGCAGCGCGGAGTCTGATCAATGACTACATGTCCCGGTACCGCCCACGCCCCCAAGTGAATGGCCTGGCCTCCTTCACCACGATGCAGACCGCTCTGAATTCCCTGGCCGGTCACTACAACACCTACGCCAACCGCCCACTGCCCGAGAGCCTGAAGGAACGGGTCGGCAAAGAACTGACCAAGGCCGAGCGTTCGGCTGTGCGCGGCAGCTGAGGAAAGCTCAGCTGCCCGCATGCAACATCGCGCTGATCCGAACTGAAACTGTCACGCACTCAGGGGCATTTTTGACGTAAGGAAGGGTGAAGTGCGAAACTGCCGGATTGTGCAGATTGGCGGCTTCGGGCCGCAGTGTCTTTGGCCAACGTTGTCGTCATCGGTGCTCAGTGGGGTGACGAGGGAAAAGGAAAGATCACCGATCTCCTGAGCCGCTCCGCCGATGTTGTCGTCCGTTATCAGGGCGGCGTCAACGCTGGCCACACGATCGTCGTGGACGGTCGGGTGCTCAAGCTTCACCTGATCCCTTCTGGAATCCTTTATCCCGACACCATCTGCTTGATCGGTTCGGGAACGGTCGTTGACCCCAAGGTGATGCTCGGGGAGCTCGACATGCTCATCGAGAACGGGATCGACATCTCCGGCCTCCAGCTGGCCTCCACCGCCCACGTGACCATGCCCTACCACCGCCTGCTGGATCTGGCGATGGAGAAGCAGCGTGGTGATCGCAGGATTGGCACCACCGGACGCGGCATCGGCCCCACCTACGCCGACAAATCCCAACGCAGCGGGATCCGGGTGATTGACCTGCTCGACGAGCAGCGCCTCCGCGACCGACTCGAAGGGCCCCTCAGGGAGAAAAACCAACTGCTCGAAACCATCTACGGGATGGACCCCGTCGATGGCGACGAAGTGATCCAGGAATACCTGGCCTATGGGCAGCGTCTGGCTCCCCATGTGGTCGACTGCACCCGGGCGATTCACAGCGCCGCCCGCAACCGCAAAAACATCCTGTTCGAAGGGGCCCAGGGAACACTGCTGGATCTCGACCACGGCACTTACCCCTACGTCACCTCCTCCAATCCGGTCTCCGGCGGGGCCTGCATCGGTGCCGGCGTCGGCCCGACCTTGATCGACAGGGTGATCGGCGTGGCCAAGGCCTACACCACCCGTGTTGGCGAAGGGCCATTCCCAACAGAGCTGAGTGGCAGTCTCAACGACCAGCTGACCGAGCGTGGCGGCGAGTTCGGCACCACCACGGGCCGTCGTCGCCGCTGCGGCTGGTTTGACGGCGTGATCGGCCGCTATGCCGTTGAAGTGAACGGTCTGGACTGTCTGGCCGTCACCAAGCTGGACGTGCTCGATGAGCTCGATGAGATCCAGGTGTGTGTGGCCTACGAACTGGATGGAGAGCGCATCGATTACTTCCCTAGCTGCGCCGAGGAGTTCTCCCGTTGCAAGCCGATTTTTGAAAGCCTGCAGGGCTGGCAGTGTTCCACCGCCGACTGCCGGCGCCTGGACGATCTGCCAGAGAAGGCGATGGCCTATTTGCGCTTCCTGGCCGACCTGATGGAAGTGCCGATCGCGATCGTGTCGCTCGGCGCCAGTCGGGATCAGACGATCGTGGTGGAAGACCCAATCCATGGGCCCAAACGGGCCCTGCTCAGCGCCTAAGTCGATCCGGCGAAGGGTGATACTGCGGCGTAACGCGTTCGCCATCACCCAATGACCTCATCCCGATTCAGCAACTCCGCCGCTTCCCTGGATGTGGTGGGCATCGGCAACGCGATTGTGGATGTGCTGGTCCAGACCGGCGATGCATTCCTGGAAAGCCATGGCCTCACCAAGGGGGCGATGGCCCTCGTGGATGAAGAGCAGGCTCAGATCCTCTACCAGGCCAGTGGCGCCGGCCTCGAGACCTCCGGTGGATCTGCCGCCAACACCCTGGCGGGTCTCGCTCAACTGGGAAGCCGGGCCGGATTCATCGGTCGCGTGCGCAATGACCAGCTCGGTGAAATCTTCAGCCACGACATCCGAGCTGTCGGAACCCGCTTTGACACCCCAGCAGCGACCAACGGCCCCAGCACGGCCCGATGTCTGATTCTGGTGACGCCCGATGCCCAGCGCACGATGTGCACCTACCTGGGTGCTTCCGTGCAACTGGAACCCGAAGACCTGGATCTCTCCATGGTCCGTGACGCCAAGGTGCTCTACCTGGAGGGCTACCTCTGGGACAGCCCAGCAGCCAAGCGCGCCTTCATCGCAGCAGCGGAAGCCTGTCGGGACAGCGGCGGACAAGTCGCCCTCTCCCTCTCCGACGGCTTCTGCGTGGATCGTCACCGCGACAGCTTTCTTGAGCTCGTGAATGGCCATGTGGATGTGCTGTTCGCCAACGAAAGTGAAATCACCTCGCTGTACGGCACCGACAGTTTCGAGAGCGCCCTTGAACAGGTGAAGGGGTGCTGCCAGGTGGCGGCCCTGACCCGCAGTGAACAGGGCTCCGTCGTGCTCAGCGGCGATCAGCGTTGGGACATTCCTGCTTATCGCCTGGGCACCCTGGTCGACACCACTGGAGCAGGCGACCTCTATGCCGGCGGATTCCTCCACGGCTACACCCAGGGGCTCGACCTTGAGAGCTGCGGCCGAATCGGGTCTGTTTGCGCCGGTCAGGTGGTCACCCAGCTCGGCCCCCGCTCCCAGGCATCCCTGCCCGAGCTCGTGCGGCAGCACCTCAGCTGAGCAGCTCCGCTACCACCCACCCCCCATACCCATCACTGGCCTCCACCGTCCAGTGGAGCAATTCGGGGGTGTCATAACTGTGCAGCTCACACAGCACGGGCTGGAGTTGCGGCCAAGCGGCCTCGGTCGTTTTGATCAGCAGCTGCACTTCCTCGCTGTGCTCGATCACCCCGTTCCAGCGGTAGCACGAGCGGATTGGATGCTGACTGACGCAAGCGGCCAGACGCCGCTCCACCAAGGCCTGGGCCAGCGCATCCGCTTTTGCGGCATCGGCTTCGGTGGTGAGAACAAGCTTCAGCACAGGCGATCGAGCAGCTGATCCACGCTATGCACGGTTTCAAGTTGTTCCGGCAGAGGGGGGCGACGCAGCAGCCACAGCTGAAGCCCCTGTTGCTGGGTCACCCGGTGCCAGGCACGCTCCGTGATCCCCCCAGACTGTCGGCAGAGCACATCCGTGATCGCCCAGTGGCGACAGAGCGCTGCCTCCAGGGAGGCGCCATCCCCTTCCTGCTGCGGACGGTGCACCGCCAGACGCTGGGCATGAAGTCCGGCCGCCAGGGCCTGGCGAAGGGCGAGAGGACTGGGCAGCACGCGGGCATGGAGGTGATGCCCGCCGGGCTTGAGGGCTGCCACGACCGCCGGCAGGTGCCGAGCA
Organism: Synechococcus sp. BS56D; assembly: GCF_004332405.1. Taxonomy (NCBI): domain Bacteria; kingdom Bacillati; phylum Cyanobacteriota; class Cyanophyceae; order Synechococcales; family Synechococcaceae; genus Synechococcus; species Synechococcus sp. BS56D. Next base: position 177,979 of record NZ_PHQU01000001.1, read on the forward strand.
CCCAGAGCCAGAAGGATCCGACGCCCTCCCGCGGAGCTTGTGAGTGCATCAACGCCCTCGATCAGCCGTGCACCGGCAAGGGGCTCGATCGGTCGTTCGAAGCGAAACAACGTTGGCCCCTCGCCGCCGCAGGCCTCCAGCAGCTGGGCCGTAATCCGCGTGGCAAAGGGATGGGTGGCATCCACAACCCGATCAATCCCTTCGCGCTCGAAGAGTCCCCGGATCGCCTGCGGTCCGGTCAGGGCACCGATCCAGAGGTGACGCAGCGGCAGGCCGTCGTAAACGGTTGCAGCAGAGGAGGAGACGACACTCACGCTGACCTGCCAGCCTTTGGCCAGCAGGGTGCGGGCGATCAGAGGGCCTTCGCCGGTGCCGGCAAGCAGCCACACATGGCCCTGGCGGTTGCGCGGTTCGTGCATCAGGATGGCGACTCCATCAACGCGTCGGACGGCGATGAACCACTGTGTGCTCGAAGTGGAGGTGCTGGAGGCCCCCACCCTTCGCTACACCCAGGACAACCAGACCCCGATCGCGGAAATGGAGGTGCGTTTCGACGGCCTGCGTCCAGATGATCCGGCCGGCCAGATCAAGGTGGTGGGCTGGGGCAACCTCGCCCAGGACCTTCAGAACCGAGTTCAGCCAGGACAGCGCCTGATGATTGAAGGGCGCCTGCGGATGAACACCGTGGCCCGCCAGGACGGCACCAAGGAGAAGCGTGCGGAATTCACGCTTGCTCGTCTCCATCCCGTGGGCTCCGGAGCCACCACAGCGCAGCAAGCGCCCCGCTCGGCTGCCCCCGCCTCGAGCGGCCCTGTGACGCCTGCTCCCAAACAGGTACCCCCAACTCCAGCGCAACCCCAGGAGGCAGCCGCCACCTGGAACAGCGCACCGCTCGTGCCTGACACCGACGACATTCCCTTCTAAACAGCCAGACCTTTCTGAACAGCCCGATCTTTCTGAACAGCCGGTCTGTCCGGAACAGCGAGGCCTATCCGAACAGCCAATGCCATGAAGCCGGCGGTGAGGTGAGCGCTCAGGACCTGCCGCCATCCGTCTCCAGACGCTCCGCCGCCTTCACCAGCAACTGGCCCAGCTCCCGCTCCAAGGCCGCCAGATCAAGCCTCAGCTCGGCCCAGCGTCCACGATCGATCTGCTCGAGCAGCCAGGCCCTGTCCTGGTCGAGCTTGGCGATCAGGGTGGCCAGATCAGCAGACGTGCCCGGGTCCTGTTGGGGGGAGCTCTCCATGGGGGCATAACCGCCGATGACCATCCCATTCTCCGTGCCCCCGGGCCCGGCTGCGCCACGCCAGGGCAGGCCTTTGCATCAGAGTGCACCGATGACCAACCTGATCTCTCCCGGCAACCTGATCACCGTGGCTGGCGGTGTGCTCACCGTGGTGGGTGCCATCGCCTATGGCAGCGGGAACGCCAACCTCAGCCTGCCGACAATCTTCTACGGGATTCCGATCCTGCTGGGGGGCTTGGCACTCAAGTCATCCCAACTGCCCCCAGCCCGCCGGGTGATTCCAGCCACCACCTTTCGGCAAGAGCGTGAAGCCGCCGCTCCGGAACTGGGCAAGCTGCTCGGCGATGTGACCCGCTGGCGCTACGGGCAGAAAGCCCATCTGGAATCTTCGCTGGAAGCCCTCAAACTCTGGGATGAAGACACCCCGCCCCAGCTGCTGGAGATCGAGGAATTAGCCAGTGATGGCGGTTATGGCCTCAGACTTCGTTTCACCCTTGGAGCCGTGCCACTGGAGCGCTGGCAGGAGCGGGAAGAACGTCTGGGACGCTTTTTCGCCAAAGGCCTTCAAGCAAAGATCGCACCTCTGGGGAGTGATCGGATCGACCTAACCCTGCTGCCGGCGGCAGGCGAGCATGGAGAGCAGTGAACTGACGCGATGGCCACTGACGACGCCCTGAGGGTTTCGGTTCTCAGCGAAGCCCTTCCCTACATCCAGCGTTTCGCCGGTCGGCGGATCGTGGTGAAGTATGGCGGAGCTGCCATGGCCCATGCCGCATTGCAAGAAGCGGTGTTCCGGGATATCGCCCTGCTCACCAGCGTGGGTGTGCAGCCGGTGGTGGTGCATGGCGGCGGGCCAGAGATCAACACCTGGTTGAAACGTCTCGAGATTCCCGCTGAGTTCCGTGACGGCCTGCGGGTGACGGATCCGGCCACGATGGATGTGGTCGAGATGGTGCTGGTGGGACGGGTCAACAAACAGATCGTCAACGGCCTCAACCGGCTTGGCGCCAGGGCCGTTGGCCTCAGCGGCAGCGATGGAATGCTTGTTGAAGCGCGCCCTTGGGGGAATGGCAGCCATGGACTGGTCGGAGATGTGGCCCGGGTCAACCCCGATGTGCTCGAACCACTGCTTGAGAAGGGCTACGTGCCGGTGATCTCGAGTGTGGCCGCCACCGCTGATGGCCGTGCTCACAACATCAATGCCGACACTGTCGCCGGTGAGCTAGCCGCAGCACTGGAAGCCGAGAAGCTGATCCTGCTCACCGACACCCCAGGGATCCTCAGGGATCGTGACGACCCCGACTCCCTCATCCGCCAACTGCGGCTCTCGGAGGCAAGACAGTTGATCAGCGAAGGCGTCGTGGCTGGAGGCATGACACCGAAAACCGAGTGCTGCATCCGTGCCCTCGCCCAGGGGGTTGCAGCAGCACACATCCTTGATGGACGCGTGCCCCATGCCCTCTTGCTGGAGGTGTTCACCGATGCCGGAATCGGCACGATGGTGCTGGGTCGCGGTTGATCGATGAGCACGCCCGTAGCACCGGCGGAAACCGCCCTTGAACGGGGGGACTATGGCCTGTGCCTGCAGCTGCTGGAGCCGCTGGTGGCCGATTGCCCGATCACGGATCCGGCCGGGGCCCAGATCCGGATGCTGATGGTGACGGCCTGGATGGGGCAGGGGCAGGAGGAGAAAGCACTGAGCACCTGTCGCCTGCTGACTCGCTGCCGTGACAACGAGGTGCGCACCCGTGCCAAACAGTTGTTGGAGGTGCTCGAGGCACCAAGCCTGCAGCGGCCGGCGCGGTGGTCGATGCAACTGCCAACCCTCGACATGGCGCCGCAGATGGGGGAACGACCCCGCCCCATCCGTCGCCGCCGCAATCAGGGGCCACCACCGCCGCCGCCACCGCCGACCGGCCCCACCACAGCCGCCGCGCCTGGATTCGCTGTCGTGGTGCTGCTGGTGTTCATCGGGCTGACCGTGCTGCTCAGTGGATGCGGACGCCTGACGGCGGACATCGGTCTGCCCGGTCCAGACCGAGTGCAGCTGGGATGGACGATCGACAGCGGCAGCAGTCAGCCGCTTCCCTGGCAGGGCCGCTTCGCTCGAAGCCTGGAAGCACTGAGCCCCCGCTGGTCGGCCTCCCAGCCCCGGGGCGGTTCACAACACTTCCAGGCCCCCGTGCTTCGCAGCGACGAAGCGCAACGGCTGCTGCAGAACACGGCGGCGGCCGCCGCCGCCGCGGCGGGCCTTGATCTGCCTGCGCCTCAGCTGGAGCTCAAGGAGCGCAACTGGTTGATCGGGGTGCAGCAACGGCTGGAACTGAGCCTGGATCTACAAGCGCTGAAGGGGCTGCCGCTGCCCGAACTGCGCGTACGGCTGACGCCACCAGCAGCGGGCCGCCACAGCCAGGGCAGCCCACAGAAGCCCACCATCGGCGACGGCGCACTGCTCTGGCCCCTTGAAGCAGGTCAGGTGAACCGGCTGACACTGCGGATCTGGCGCTGGAGCCGGCTGGGTCTCGGCGCCCTCGTCGTGGTGGTGCTGCTTGGGGTGACCCTGCTGCTCCAGCGTCTGCGCCTGAATCTGGGCTTTGGTTACCCGGAGCTGCCGTCCTGATTCAGAGCTGCAGGGGATCGGGATCAACAGCAAGGGCCACATCCCTAGGCAAGGCATCCCAAAGGGCCGATCCCGGTGGCAGAGGCAGATCAGTTCCGGAAGGACCGTGCAGGAGCAACTGCCAGCGGCTGCGTCCGGCCACCCGGGCCACGGGAGCTGGGGCTGGTCCCAGTAACAGCCAACCCGAGGCCTGACACAGGGGTCGAAGCCGCTCGGCGAGCACGCTGGCAGCCGTGGCCGTGGCCGACGCCGACACACCCGAGAGGCGCAGCAGACAGGCCCGACTGAAAGGCACCAGGGCCGCCTCACGGCGTACGACTTCCTCTTCCTCAAGAAAACGCTCATAGCGTCCATCCACGAGATGTCGGATCACGGGATGATCAGGCGTGTAGGTCTGCACCAACACCTGGCCGGGTCGCTCCCCACGCCCGGCCCGACCGGCGAGCTGAAGGAGCAGCTGGAGCGCCTGCTCACCGGCGCGCAGATCAGGCCGGTGGAGCAAGCCATCGGCAGCCAGAACGGCCGCCAGGGTCACGCGAGGCAGATCCATTCCCTTGGCAAGCATCTGCGTGCCAACCAGCACATCCGCCTCGCCGGCTGCAAAACGCTCCAACAGGCGCCGATGACCGTCACGCCCCCCGGTGGTGTCACGGTCGAAACGCAACAGCCTCAAGCCCTCGAGTTCCTCAGAGAGGCGTTCAAGAACCCTCTGGGTTCCAGCCCCGAAAGGCTTAAACGCCAGGGAGCCGCAGTGACCGCAGGCACTGGTGATCTCAGCGCGATGGTCACACCAGTGGCAGCGCAGCCACTGGCGACCTGGGCGCTGGCCATGGACGGTCAGCGCCACATCACAGTGGGGACATTGCACCACCTCACCACAGCTGCGGCAGCTGAGAAAACTGCTGTAGCCGCGTCGAGGCACCAAGACCACCGCCTGCTCTCCACGCTCCGGCAAGAGCGCCAGTCGATCCATCAGTGGGCGGCTGAGGAGGCGTCGATGGCCATCCTGCAGTTCCTGACGCATATCAATGACATGCACCGGCGGGAGTGGCTGACTGGAGATCCGCCGGCTGAGACGGGCCAGGGCCAGCGGTCCCCGGGGTTCCAGCTGAATCCAGGTTTCGAGGGAGGGGGTGGCGCTACCGAGCAACACCCGTCCCCCCAGTCGACGCACCCGCTCGAGGGCCAGGTCACGGGCGTGATAGCAGGGCATGGGGGACTCCTGCTTGTAGGAGCTGTCGTGCTCCTCATCAAGCACGATCAGGCCCAGAGGATCCAGGGGCAGGAACACGGCCGAACGAGTCCCCACCACCACGAGAGGCGTGGCGGTGTCGAGAGTGCGACGCCAGGCGCTGACGCGTTCCCGATCGCTGCAGCCGCTGTGATACTCCAGAACCGACGAGCCAAAACGGCGGCGACAGCGATCCACCAGTTGAGGAATCAGACCGATCTCCGGCGTGAGGACCAGGGCATGGCGACCAGCTGCGAGCTCGCGGGCCACCAGCTGGAGATACACCTCGGTCTTGCCGGAACCGGTGATCCCCCACAGGAGCATGCCGCCACCGGCGGGCTGCGGAGCAAAGGCTTCAAGCACCCGCTGCTGTTCCTCAGTGAGAACTTGGGGCAACTCGGGATCCAATGGAGCAGCCGGCGGTGTCGCGGCAGCGGTGACAGCTGGAGCCAGGCGCAGCTCGCGACGGGCAGCTCCGCGCCGCTCCAAGGCCTGCATGAGCTGGGAGCCAAAACCTTCCTGCTGCAGCTGACGCTGCCATTCGCCACCCCTCTCGAGCAGCAACGCATGCAGTGCAGCCTGGCGAGGGGGTAAGCCCACGTCAGACAGGGGCAGCGCCTCCACCCACCAGATCCGACGCCCCGCCGAGGAGGGCTGGACCCGCTGGCCAAGCCAGCCCGGAGGCAGAGCCGCCTTCAGCATGCGGAAGGGGCTGGTGTGACAACGGATCGCCATCGCATCCAACCAATCCCTCCAGGCGGGATCGACGGCAGCGGGCTGAAGCAGCGCTTGCACCGCCTGAAGGGACTCGCCGAGATCGGCATCGGTCGAGGTTGCAAGACGGCGGGCAATCACCAGCCCCTGCATCGAGCGACCGCGAAGGGGAACACGCACCAGATCACCAGGCGCAACCCCTAGCCCAAGGGAGTCGGCGTAGGTGAACGAGCGACCATCACGCCCCGCCTCGAGCCAGACATCCACCACCTCCACCATCAGCACGGCCAGCAGGTGCGGCCTGCAGGGTAGGGGTTGCAGGGGCTACAGGTTTTTCTTAAGATAGGGAGGTTGGACAGCAATAAGCTGTCGTCGGAACCGTGCAGAGTTCCGTCCAGAGGGAAGACACGAAGCTCGAGCCAGGAGTTCTCCTCCACTACGGCCGACCGGTCTGCGAAAGCCCCTGACAGCCCTGCCTTGGTCCCGATCCTGTTATCACCTTGTCGATTTCTGTTCAGCTTCGCACCTGTCACGCAAAGACCGGCGCGCACTGAAACAGATCGCTGTCAGTGAGTGTGTCGCGTCCACACTCATGTTGTGACGTTCCTGTAGTCCGCCTCGATTCCCCATCTGCCATGAGCCCTGCTGCGACCAAAACTGCTGCGGCCAAATCGGCAAAAGCCGCTGCCGAAAAGAAGCCCGCCATCGTGATGCTGGCTAACGCCAGCGGCAAGGCGAAGGACGTGAAACCCGCGGCCAAGGCGACAACCAAGGCCAAGAGCACTGCTGCGAAGAGCACGGCGACCAAGGCCAAGAGCACTGCTGCGAAGAGCACGGCGGCCAAGTCCACAACCAAGGCGAAAAGCAGCAGCAGCAAATCTGCGGCTGCCGCCGCAGGCAACAATCTCGATGCCGCTGCTGATGCACTCCTGGCCGCGGCCGGCGCTGCCCCTTCAGCCAAGGCTGATGCCAAGGCCGGCAGTGATGCAGCCGAGGCATCCGCCGCAAAAGATGCCAAGGCCAAGGCCTTGGCCAGCATCAAGATTGGCCCCAAAGGGGTCTACACCGAAGACTCAATCCGGGTTTACCTCCAGGAGATCGGCCGCATCCGCCTGCTCCGTCCGGATGAGGAAATCGAGCTGGCCCGGAAAATTGCCGACCTGTTGCTGCTTGAGGAGCTGGCAGCTCAATTTGAGAGTGACAACGGTCGCCTGCCTGACACCAAGGAATGGGCAGCCCTGGTGGAGATGCCGCTGATCAAGTTCCGCCGCCGGCTGATGCTTGGCCGACGGGCCAAAGAAAAGATGGTGCAGTCCAACCTGCGCTTGGTGGTGTCGATTGCCAAGAAATACATGAACCGGGGCCTCAGCTTCCAGGACCTGATTCAGGAGGGAAGCCTGGGTTTGATCCGGGCCGCTGAAAAATTCGATCACGAGAAGGGCTACAAGTTCTCCACCTACGCCACCTGGTGGATTCGTCAGGCGATCACCCGCGCCATCGCCGACCAGAGCCGCACCATCCGGCTTCCGGTGCACCTCTACGAGACCATCTCACGCATCAAGAAAACCACCAAGGTGCTCAGCCAGGAATTCGGTCGCAAGCCGACCGAAGAAGAGATTGCTGAATCCATGGAGATGACGATCGAGAAACTGCGCTTCATCGCCAAGAGTGCTCAGCTTCCGATCTCTCTGGAAACCCCAATCGGCAAGGAGGAGGATTCCCGTCTGGGCGACTTCATCGAAGCCGACATTGAGAACCCCGAACAGGATGTGGCCAAGAACCTGCTCCGGGAAGACCTGGAGGGTGTGCTGGCCACCCTCAGCCCACGGGAGCGAGATGTTCTGCGTCTTCGCTATGGCCTCGATGACGGTCGCATGAAGACCCTTGAGGAGATCGGACAGATCTTCGATGTCACCCGGGAACGCATCCGCCAGATCGAAGCCAAGGCCCTGCGCAAACTGCGCCACCCCAACCGCAACGGCGTGCTCAAGGAATACATCAAGTAAGCGAGCAACGCGTCGGGGGCTGCGGCGACGCTTCAGCCCTCGATGCTCTCTGTGAATTCCTGAAAAGCACGCTTGAGCCGCTCCACTGGGGTCTCGGCCGGAGGGCACTCCTGGTTGGTGCGGATGGTGTAGGCCTGAATCAAACGAGGCTCAGGCTCAAGAATCGACGCGATCGCTCCCTTGAACAACACCAGATTCTTCTGAGCCGTGAGGCCATCGAGAAACGGTGCGAGAACCCAACCGCAACCGGCCTGGGTGCCATTGGCTGCGGTCTTCGCCTCCACCAGCAGGGGCCTCAGGAGCTGGTAGGCCCTCTCACCATCACCGTCGCTGGTCTGGCGAAGGCGGGCCATCACCAGCTGACCACTGGTGAGCAGGAGCAATCGGATCGTTCCCTCCGCCAGCACCGGAAGGAAGGCCTGGGCTTCCCCGGCACCTGATGGGACTGCCGAGGAACGTGCTGCTGGAGCTCCAGGCTCGGTGGAGCCAGCGTCATGACGCACTCCGTTGACCACGGGTCCCGGCATTACAGCGGATCAACTGTCTCGAATCGTAAAGCTGCCGCTGGCCACTGGTGCTTCATGCGTTGTCAAACAGCGGCCTAAATGGAGGGCCGACTGCGTAGTCTTAGCGGCTGCAATCCTTTATCCATGGCCCTCGAGCACCTGCGCATCGCCTCCCGCCGCAGCCAGCTGGCCATGGTGCAGACCAATTGGGTGAAGGCGGAGCTTGAGAAAGCCCACCCTGGTCTGGCGATCTCCGTGGAAGCCATGGCCACCCAGGGCGACAAGATCCTGGATGTCGCCCTGGCCAAGATTGGCGACAAGGGTCTGTTCACGAAGGAGCTAGAAGCTCAGATGCTGGTGGGGCGCGCCGAGATCGCCGTGCACTCACTCAAGGATCTACCCACCAACCTGCCGGAAGGCCTGATGCTGGGCTGCATCACTGAACGGGAGGATCCCGCCGACGCCTTGGTGGTGAACGCCAAAAATGCCGACTACAAGCTGGAGACCTTGCCGGAGGGATCCGTGGTGGGCACCAGCTCCCTTCGCCGCCTGGCTCAACTGCGCCATCACTACCCGCACCTTGAGTTCAAGGATGTGCGCGGCAACGTGATCACCCGTCTGGAAAAACTGGATGCCGGCGACTACGACTGCCTCATCCTTGCTGCAGCTGGCCTCAGCCGGCTCGGCTTCGGGGATCGCATTCACCAGATCATCCCCAGCGCCATCTCCCTTCATGCCGTTGGCCAAGGCGCCCTTGGGATCGAATGCGTGGAAGGCAAGCCGGAGGTGCTGGAGCTGATCAAGGTGCTGGAACACGGTCCAACCGCCTCCCGCTGTCTGGCGGAGCGAGCTTTTCTGCGTGAACTCGAAGGCGGCTGTCAGGTGCCGATTGGCGTGAACACCTGCATCGAGGGTGACGAGCTGATCCTCACCGGCATGGTGGCCAGCCTTGATGGCCTACGCCTGATCCGTGATGAGCGTCGCGGAGCGGTGAGCAGCGCCGAGGACATTGGCAAAGGTCTTGCCGACGACTTGAAATCCCGCGGCGCAGGAGAGATCCTGAAAGAGATTTTTGCTTCGGTGCGTCCCGAAGCCTGACTTGATGTCTCTGCTGCACACAGCGGTCGGAATTTTCACCATCTCCAATCCGATCGGCAACCTGCCGATCTACCTGTCCTTCACGGATGGGAATAAGCGCAAAGACCGGGCCATTGCACGCAGCAGTGCCGTCACCTTCCTGATCGCCCTACTGCTGGCCACCTGGCTGGGGAATGACCTGCTGGGCTTTTTTGGAATCAGCAGACCGGCCTTTCAGGTAGCCGGCGGCCTGATCGTTGTGCTGATCGGCCTCTCAATGCTGCGGTCCGAGCCATCCAAAGTGCACCACGACCCCGCCTCGGTGGAACGCGACCAAGACTCCGCCGTCAAGGGAATCGTGCCCTTGGGCATCCCTCTGCTGGCGGGCCCTGGCACCCTCACCGTGGTGATCGCTGACCCTGCGGCCGCGAGCATGGGCGGCAAGCTGGGCCTAAGCCTGGTGGTGCTGCTGCTCACCGTGGTGGTGTATTTGATCTTCGACGCCGGCGAGATGCTGTCTTCAAAGATCAGCAGTTCAGCGCTGCAGGTGCTCACCAAGATCATGGGTCTGCTGCTTACGGCGATCGCCGTGCAGATGCTGTTCAGCGGCCTGAGCTCCGGCTTCCCGGTGCTTCTTCAGCATGGCGTGAGCAGTTGATGCTCAGCGCGTGATCACCACCGGCGTTCCAACATCGACCAGGTCATAGAGCTGCTGCACGTGAGCGTTGAGCATGCGAACGCAGCCATTGGAGACCGCGGCGCGGATCTTCACCCAATGGGGCCAGGGGGTGCCATGGATTCCGAACTGATTCGGGCCATGTTGGAGAAAACCGATCCAGCGGTGGCCGAGGGGGCTGGCAGGTCCAGTGACGGGATTCACCTTGCCTGACTTGGTGCTCTGATACTGGGGATTGACCCGCTTGTTTTCCACCTGGAAGACCCCAGCCGGCGTTGGCGTTTTCGGGTCACCAATCGCCACGGGCCAGGGGCCGAGGCGCTCACCGTTGCGGATCACGCTGATGCGCCGCGTCCGCAGATCCAGCTCAATCCGGGTGGTGGGAGCTGCCGGCAACACGGCGAGGGGGCCAGGCCCGAGCTGGGGCGCTGCGACCGCGGCAGCAGCCGAGCACACCGGAAGGGCCAGCCCCAGCAGGGCACCGAGCACGACCGGTCGAGGAAGAGGCACAGAGCGGGTAGACATTGAATCGTTGAGACCCTTTGGTCTCAACGTAAACATCGCTCAGAGAAAAAGCAGCCCTTCCGCGAAGCCAATAAAAAAGGCGGGGTCTCCCCCGCCCTCAACAGCGCCACGGAACGCTTCAGGCTCAGTCGACCAACTTGGGATCGATCTCGGCCATGTAACGAGCCTCGCAGCTCTTGATGATCTCCACGGCCTTCTCGGTACCGAAAAAGCCATTAACCCTGCAGGTGCCAGGCTTCTTGAGATCCTTGTAATGCTCCCAGTAGTAGGTGGTTTCCTTCTTCCAGTGCTCGCCGAGATCCTCGAAGCTCTTGATGTGATCCATGCGCTTGTCATCGGCCAGCACGGCGATCACCTTGTCGTCCACCTCACCGCCATCATCAAAGGTCATGATGCCGATGATGCGAGCTTCCACCACGGATCCAGGGATCAGAGGCTCGGTCACGTTGACGATCTCAATATCGAGGGGATCGCCGTCCTCGTCCCAGGTACGGGGAATGCAGCCGTAGGCGAAGGGGTAGGCCAGGGAGGAGTAGCCGACACGGTCCAGCTTCAGATGACCGGTCTCAGTGATCAGCTCATACTTGTTGATCGTGTTGGAGTTGAGCTCCACGATCGTGTTCAGGCGGAGCTCCGCCTCATCGGCGAAGGCCGGCAGCACATGCAGCAGGTTGGGCATGCTGCGGCTCGGGGCCTGGTCAAGGTTGGCCATGGGCAGGGAGGATCGGCGCGGCGCATCCTACGAACCACAGATCGCATCGTCCTCCCCCTAGGGTCGTCGGGCGATCAAAGCTGCTTCCATGGTCGAGATGTATCTCGCCGCGCGACTCCACAACAGGATCAGCACAGACGAATACAGGGCCGTTCTGCTGCAGCAGAACCTTGACGAACAGGAGCAGAAGCTCAAGACCACCCTGTTGCGCCTGGTGGAAACGGGCAGCGTGCGCCTGGTCTGAACCCCACTCGGATTTCAGTTCAGCACTTGCAGCCGGCTGAGCCCAGTCTTGTTGATCCAGCGAGCCACAGCCTCTGTATCGGCCCGACTTGGCAGGCAGATACAACCACTTCCCGGCAGGCAAGTGTGAATCCCAAGGGCGCTGCGGGTCGTGGAGAAGCGAGGGTTGAGGTCAATCCACCAGGAGCCTTCCCAACGCTCAGGCTGCCCCACGTTGTAGGTGCCCACCGGGAGAGGTGCTCCATTGCCGGGAGACCAACGCCGGTCGGATGTCTGAGCCTGGCGAGTGCCACTCACCGCTGTCCAACTCGCCAGGGTCTGACCTGCCCGACGCACCTGCAGAAGCCAGCGTCGATGCCCTGAGGGGAGAGCCCCCTTGGAGCGTTGAAACACCAGTGTGTAACCGCTGGCTTCAGCTGCCGGACCGGGCGGCAACGAGGACACGCTCAAAAGGATGGACAGCACCACCAGGGAACGCCAAGGCATGGAGCGATGCAGCGCGCAGTCGACTGCACCATGCTGGCGAATCTCCAGGCGTCTGGGGCGGAATCAGTCGCTGGCGGAATCAGTTGGTGCTGAGTTCAAATCACCACCATCGGCAGAAGAGCGAATTCTCAATTCAAAGCCTCCCTCTCGCTCGAGATATTCCCCAAGTGCATCCTTGATCAAGGAGAGCATTGTTCGATCTCTCTGCAGTGCTAAAAGCCTGAGGGCTTTGTGCTGCCGATCATCAAGAGTCAGCGTGAGCCGAGGCATTCAGACTGATTGAAACCATCACCATAACGGCCCAAAGAAATGCACAATGATGCACATGCACTCATGCACCAAGGAATTCATGCAGCGCATCAATGATCAAGCAGAACGCCGCACTTCGCGGATCACGGCATCAATGCATTGGGGACGGTTGCGGATATATGCGTTGAACTCAATCGCCAGCAAACGAGCCTCAAAGGCATCACTGGCATAAAAGCAGGTTTCCAATTTATGGCCGTCAAAGTTTTTGTAGCGAACCGTGTAGGGGTCGAGCGTGGAAAGACAACGCATGGCCATGCCTCATGTGCAACTTCATCATTGCTCAATCATGAGCACAACCGCCAACACCTGGTCTTGGACTGCTGCTAACCCAAGGTTAGGAAATCAGAAGCAAGCAGCTAGGCAAAGGACGATGCAGCAGGATTCTTGAGGTTTGACGCCTCAGCAATGGACGCCAGCTGGCTGATCACCGCATTCTTTTTGATCTCGGCCTCGGCCGCCGCACTGGGGCTGGTGACGTTACTGATTGGCCTGCAGCGCACTTTTGCAACGGCACCGGAACTGGATGCCGAATCCACGGATTACGGCGGCGATCCGATCGACACCAGCCTCACAGTGGTGATTCCGGCTTTCAACGAAGCCGCCAACATTGAAGCCTGCCTGAGAACTGTGCTGACCAGCGCGTCTCCCTGCCAACAGTGGAAGGTTCTGGTCGTGGATGATGAGTCGAGCGATGCAACCCTGGCGATCGCCAGGGCAGAAATGAGCCAACTCGAGTGCAAGAGCTCGGGCGAAAACCCTGAAGGCCAGGTGATCGCAGCGGGCCCGCGGCCAGAAGGCGAGCGCTGGGTGGGCAAGAACTGGGCCTGCAGCCAGGCGATGCATGAGGTCTCCAGTGGCTGGGTGCTGTTCATCGATGCCGATGTGCGCCTAGCCCCTGACGCCATCCGCCGCGCCCTGCATCAGGCGATCAGAGAGGAGGCGGATTTGTTCAGCCTTGCGCCCCGCCTGGTCTGCAGCTGCCTGGCGGAGTGGATGGTCCAGCCCATCATGGCCAGCCTGCTGGGCCTGGGGTTTCCGATTCAAGAAACCAATGAACCCGACTCCAGCGTGGCCTTTGCCGCCGGGCCCTTCATGCTCTTCCGACGGGAGGCCTATGAGGCGATCGGAGGCCACCGTGCCCTTGCCGCAGAAGTGGTGGAAGACCTGGCACTCGCCCGCCGCATCAAGCATGGGGGCTATCGGCTGCGTTACCGCCTGGGGCTTGATGCCGTGGAGCTGCACATGTATTCCAGCTTCAGCGCCCTCTGGGAGGGGTGGAGCAAAAACTGGTTTCTTGGCCTCGATGGAAGCATCCTCAAAGCCCTCAGTGCCGGCGGTGTGGTTCTGCTGATGTTCAGCACGCCCTGGCTGGTGGTTCCGGGCGCCCTGGTGATGGATCGACTCCTGCCGGCTGGCCCTCTACAGACCTGTTGGCAGGCCATCACCGTTGTGGGCCTGGTGGGTATCGGCCTGCAGCTGGGGTTGAGGCTCTGGAGCCTGAAGAGATTCGCCCTACCGCTGAAGCATTGGTGGCTGATGGGCGCCGGCGGTCTGATCGTGGCCGGCTTGGCACCGACATCGGTCTGGCGCAGCCTCACCGGTCAGGGGTGGACCTGGAAGGGGCGATCCCTCAGCTCATGATCAGGGCTGGATCGCTTGAGCCTGGATCGCATCCACGGTGTGCTGGAGCTGGGCGATGTCATGGAGACCGTTGACGTCGAACCAAGGCGCCGTGGCCCAGTCGAACCCCTCACCAAACGTGTTGTCAGGCGCGACCACATACCAGTGGCAATCGGCATCCGGCACATCCACAGCGCAATGGGACCAGTCGTTGCTCCACTGGGGCACCTGCACCCAAAGCACCGCGGCCATCAGCACGCCAAACAGACTGCGGAGCATGGGTCCAACCATGAGACAGGCGGAGCCTAACGGGTCTTCTGGTCGATCCGAACCGGAGCTCAGGCCCAGGGTTCGCAGCGGTAGGTCTCAACCCCACCACGCCGCTGGCGGAACTCAGGATGATCGGGGTCCTCGGCCCTCCACCACCAGCGACCATCGGTGTAACTGGGGGCACCGGCGTTGTTGGTGCGGGGTAGCTGCAGGGTGACGCCCCGCCAATGAATGAGAACGCCATCACCAGGCAAGGTGCCCGCAGCCGTGTTGGGAATCGAGTCGGCCAGAGCCCCCATGGCCTCCCGGCCCAGATCAATCGTCTCAACACTGAGCCGATCGCCCTCGCAGATCCAGTCGGCGGACACCGGGCTCGGAATCGCCAGCATCAGTAGCAGGGTGAGCGCAAGCGTCAACACGGCGCAACAGCAGCGATTCAGCAGGGAGCAATCCACAGCGTGCTCAAGGGCGCGACAGAGTGACAGTGTGGCCTTTCCAGCAATGCTCCCCTTCAGTCCGTTTTGTCCGATCAGTGCAGCGAAGATCGCCGGCCTGAAGGCCACGGTGATGCTGCTGCTCGTGCTTCTGATCAAGTCGAAACTGCTGCGCGTGAAGATGTCACTGCTCGGCTCCCTGCTCGGCCTGTTCATGCTCACCGGATTTCTGCTGAGCACGGGCCTGCTCACCCTGATCGCCGGTGGCGCCGTGGCCTACGCCGCAACTCGCAGCAAGTGATGAACGACTCCTCCAACCAGGCAACAGCCTCTCCAAGCCGCGAACAGATCCTGGCCGCCTCCTCCGGTTGGGTGGCCGCTCTGCTCAACGTGATTCCTGGCCTTGGAGCCGGCTATCTCTACCAACGACGCTGGAAGGCCTATTGGATCACCTCGATCCTGGCCAGCACTTGGTTCATTGCCGGAGCCGTTCTGGGCCAAAACGCTGAGGCCAGTGCTGAGGCTCAGAACCAGCTTGTGGGCCTGATCGGCCTGGTGCTGCTCGCAGCGATCACGGCGACTGAAGCGGGGCTGGCCGTGAAGCGGGTGCGTCGCAACCAGGGGTGAACAACCAGCAGGCCGCTGCCGCTGTGCTTCGGTTCTGGTTTGAAGACTGCCGGCCCCGTCAGTGGTTCCAACAAAGCGATGCCTTTGATGGGGAGGTTCGCAGCCGCTTTGGCCCCCTGACCATGGAGGCCCTTGCCGGCCAACTGACGGCATGGGGAGAGGAGCCGGACAGCGGGCTTGCCTTGGTGCTGCTGTTGGATCAGTTCAGTCGACAGCTGTATCGGGATCAGCCCGAGGCCTTCAGTGGCGATGCAGCGGCCCTGGCCTTGAGCCGTCAGGCGCTGACCTGCGGCTGGTTGTCAGACGAAGCATCCCGCCCGCGACGACAGTTCTGGTTGATGCCCTTTCTGCACAGCGAAACCCTCGCTGACCTGGAGGAGGGGATTCCGTTGCTCGAGCGCTTCAGCGATCCTGCAACTGCCGCCGTGGCGCGAAAGAACAGGGAGCTTCTCCTGCGTTTCGGCCGGTACCCCCATCGCAATGCAGCCCTGGGGCGACTCTCCACGGCAGATGAGGAGAGCTATCTGCTGACGCGTCACTTGCCCCAGTGCGACTGCTGCGGCAAGGCAGGCCCCCTCCACTACCGCGTGCGCAGCGATGCACGGCCTGAGTGGCGACTCACCTGCCCTGAATGCTGGGAACCAATCAGCCGACAGCCCGGCTACCGCTACGGCGGCACCCGCAAGGCCAACCGCCGTCAACGCAAACGTTGAGGACAGGCGTTGAACACAGGCATCGGAATTCAACCGAAGGTTGAACCATTCCAGCCCCAGCAGCTGGCTTGCACATCGTCAAAGCCGATGTAGATGCGATTGGCGGGAATACCCGTGCGGCTCTGGATGAGCTCACAAAATGCGGCGGTCATCGCCGGCGGCCGCAGGGCACCGATCGACTTGACCTCCACATAGGCACAGGGGTCAGCGCTACCGGCGAAGGTCATGGGCACGCCGGTCTCCAGCAGGGTCATCACATAAGCCTCCGGCTTGCCGGTCTGCTCGGCCAGCGCCGTCGACAGCTCCTGCAACAGCGCCGAGCCGTCTTTGACGGCAGGCAACGAAGTGCGCACGTTGATCAAAGGCATGACAGGGGAGCAGCGATGGGGGAGATGCTGCCACGATTCAGGCTGGAAGCTTCAGGCTGGAAGCTTCAGGCCTCTCGCCGGAAGATGCGCTCCAACTCAGCGCGGAACTCACGGCTGCTCATCGGCTCACCCGCACGGCGGCGACGGTTGCGCTGCAACAGGGAGGCGATCCACCACACCTGCAGGGCCGCGAAACAAGCACCAAACAACAGGAGACTGATGGTGGGCGTATCGAGAGCGGTGAGCATCGGTGCGTTGTCTCTAGGGTGCCGATCAGGCCTGAATCATCGCGATGACTGCTCCTGAGGTGCGTCAGCAGGACAAAGACGAATGGAGAGACTTCATCCTGCGCGAGCTGGTGAGTTTTCTCTCAGCTCGTAAAGAGGAGATCTACAGCAATTACGCCCAGCGCAGCCAGGGGCAATTACCCCTGGAGACGATCGAAGCCGCCGGGCTGATGGATTTCGAACTGGCGGTCACCTTTCTGCAGGACAAACGCTCCGGCCTGGGCCGCGGTTTCCTTGGCATGAACCTGATCCCCTGAGTTCAGGCCGCTCCCAATCAGACAGCGCCAAGTCAGCCAGCACCAAAGAGTGCGCATGAATACTGATTGCCGCGGATCGCGCCGCGATCAACAGTGTTGATGAGCTTGATCGCAGCAAGGAGGTTGTCGATGACGCGCACCCAGCTGAAATCACCGGCTTCGATGCCGGCAGCAACTGGCAGCGAGGAATGCCGGCTTCGCAATGACCGTCAGTCGTACTTCCAGATGGTGCAGGGGTTGGTGGAAGCGCAGTTTGTGCTCGCGGATCAGGAGCTGGCCCACCGGCTCTGGCAGGAAGTCGCCGATCGCGACATGGACACCGGCCGGATCATCCATCTGATGTATGGCTGCTGGTTCCACGAAAACCTCGAAGAGATGCGAGAACTGGACGACGCTTATCTGAAACTGGAGCTGTGCTGAATCACCCAACCGATGGTCTTCCAACCCAGTGATCCCCGCTTCTGGAAGGCCATCGTTGGCGTGATCTCCCTGGTGGTGGGTTGCGGCCTGGCTTGGCTGGTGCTGCAGATGTGAAGGGCAATGCTTGGGGAGGAAGACTGTTCAGCAGCAGGAAGGCTGTTCAGCAGCAGAAAGACTGCGATCTCGAGCGGTTGTTGCAACAGACCGCTCATCGGTGCCAGAACGAAACAGCGTCTGAACGCTTCCATGACAATCACCGCCGCGCCAAGCACCAGGGCCCCGGAAGACACCCTGATCGATGCTCTGCGGGGGTGTCGGCACCAGGAGGCACTGCTGGACCTTCGCGATCACCTGCTGCAGAACCCCAGCAACCCTCCGTTATTTGATTGGATCTGCCAATTGTTGGTGGCACGCCGCATTTCAAGGGGTCTGGCCGCCCGCCTGCTCAGCCAGTTGCACTCGGCGGTGCTGGAACGCTGAAAAACGAGCCGCACTGTCGCCATCGCGACGACCGGACTGGTGCAAGGGACCAAGCATGGCTGGCAAATGCCTTATCCCCATGACCACCGAACAGGCGATCGAACTGATCGAAGGCGCTGTGGATTACAGCCGACAACGCAGCAGGGTGCTCACCAGCCGCGATCGACTGGCTGATGCTGAGGCGGTTCACCAGGAATTCGAGGAGTGGCTCCACCCCAAAGGCGAGACCCTGCCTCTGATGCCCTGCCCGTTACCGGAGGGCAAGTGAAGGCCTCCAGGAACGGTCGCGTCAGCTGACCTCCACCCCTTTGCCGCGATAAAACGCGAACCGCTCACGGATCGATTCGGCGTCGGGCTTGGGGGTGTCGTAGGCCCAAACAACATTGGCGACCGATTGGTCTCCGACCACCACATCCCAGTAGCGGGCGGTTCCTTTCCAGCCACAGACCGTTGTGAGACTGGATTCCCGGAAGTACTCCTCACGCATGGAGGAGCGGGGGAAATAGGGGTTCCCATCAACCATGACGATGTCATCGCTCTCGGCGATCACGGTTCCGTTGAAGATCGCCTTCATCAAAAAGTCGCTCCATGGCAGCCGGTGCAGCGTAGGGCTGGAGCACGGATGGCCGCCGCACGGGAGCCATCGCTAGACAAGGTCGAAAGACGTCAGACCCTTGGACTCCCGGTCATCGTCGGATCGAGCTTTGATCGAGGAGATACGCACTCTTCACCTTGAGGCGTTCTCCCGGGAACCGCTCTATGGCCCCGACGAAGCGCGCAGCATTGCCGACCTGGCGGAGACGTTGATCCAAGAAGGACGCCCCAGCTTCACACTGGAACGGGACGGGGCCGTGGTGGCCCATGCCTGCTACACCCCGCTCACACTGATTGCAGCGCCCCAGCTCAAGACGTTTGTGATGGCACCGCTGGCCGTGCTCCCCGCTTGGCAGCGCCAGGGGCTCGCGAGCGAATTGATGAACCGAGCGGAAGAGGCCCTGGAAGCCGATGCGATGTTCGTGCTGGGCAATCCCCTGCACTACGCCCGGCGCTTTTCCACACCCCACCAGGTGAGCACCCCCCAACCCACGGAGCATGGTGACTGCTGGTTTGCCCGTGCGCTGACGCCTGGTGTGCTGAAGGGCGTGCGGAGCGGTTCACGCATCGAAGGCGCCCTGAACAATCCGGAGCTTTGGTGAGTGCTGGCGTGCAACCGAACAACCTGACCGAACCCGGGCCGATTGGATCTGTGCGATGGTGGAGATGTGAAACGAGCACCTAAAGACGCTCGTACGCCAAGTGAGCCTGAATATTCATTCCATTCAGCGCGATCCAGATACCGCCTAACAGGTGAACCACGATGAAACAACACACCGCTCCCAGGCGCGGCCCTAAGCCGTTGCCTGCGCATGAATCCGCGAGCCGCCCATCAAGCGGTCCCCGTCAGAAACGACAGCAAACCCAACAGCGCATCAGCAACGGTCAACTGATCAGCTGGGATGAACTGTTGGGGCAGCGCTGAGGCGCTGCTGCTCTGCCGCAAAGACGGGGCAAAAGCCCGCTGAGCATCAATCAAACCAAGTCAATATCTACCTTTCAGGCAACTGATCGCGAAGTATCATGCAGCCTGGCGGCGTCAATTTTGTTCTGCAGTTGAGCGATGCCTTTGGCAAGTCTTTGTGGATCGACACCGCCGCCTTATTTGCAACGATCAATCTTCGCACTCTCCTTGCAGCAGCTCTGCTTCGCTGGCCTCTACGCCAACCGAGTCCACCGCTGAATACTGATGTCAAAGGAGATACAAGGCTGGGCATTCTCTCCACAGCCGTTTTTGCTGTTGTCCTGGCAGGTGCGATCAAACTCCATGCCATGGGCCTGACCAGGATTTATCTGGATCCAGGGGAGCATGGCTGGCTCTACATCCCGATCAGCTATCTGATTGTTCTGCTTGTGCAGGACACGGTGTTCTATTTCGTGCATCGACTCTTTCATCAGCCGACGCTGTATGGGTGGACGCATCGAGGCCACCATCGCTCCAAGCAGCCATCGCCCTGGACCTCCTTTGCGCTGGACCCGATCGAATCGCTCGTGCATTCCCTGCTGCTGGTGATCGTGGTGGTGCTGGTGCCGCTCCATCTCGCCACTGTTCTGGCCGTGCTCACCACCATGACCGCCTGGGCCATGGTGAATCACCTGAGCCCTGAGGTGCTGCCGCGGCGGTTTCCGCATCACTGGCTGGGCGCCTGGATCATTGGACCAGCGCACCATTCGATCCACCACAAACATCAGAACAGGCATTACGGCCTCTACTTCACGCTGTGGGATCACCTGATGAACACCCAGGACCGGCGCTACCGCAGCAAGATCCGGGCGATGGCTGGGCGCTCCATGGGCACGCCGTTCTGACTTTCGGCGCTTCCGCCCCTGGAGGCAATGCGCCTTAACACCGATTGCCCTGGTCGCCGGGAACACCAACACTGTGTGCATCGAGATCGGAGGAGCCCATGACGGCCGACACTCCACCGGAGCAAAACCGAGAAGCAGCCTGACTTTCCGGCCCCTGCTCCAACAGTTTCCACCCATCCGTGAGGTTGGTCCTTCGGCAGGCAACGACTGTGCGCCACGTCGATCGACACTCCATTGCACCGCCCCAACCGTGTTCCACGGAGTAGGTGCCCCGGAGCTTCATCAACCCCACCTCTGGATCCCCTGGCCCCAGGCGCCAACAGCCAGTCGCTTCGCACAGAACGCGAACAAGGCCGTCCCTTCCCAACGGAGGGGGCGGCCTTTGCCCATCAAGGCAATGCAGGCATGCCACGCGACACCCCACCCCAGGACACAACACAGAAGTGGTTCCGGAGTCACCTACTCGATCGGGAGGTGGAACTTCAGGAGCTCTACGAGCTCCCGCAGGGTGAGCTGGATCTGCTGATGGCGGAAACCGCTGAGATCCGCTCCGACCTGGAAAACCGGGCTCGCAACTATGGCCGCTGGTGCACAGCGGGCTACATGCTCGAGCTGGCGCGGATCATTGATGCCAGACGCATCAGTGGGTGATGGCAACCCCAGTGCTGACTGAGGTGCTGGCTGTGGTTCTGGCCACCACTCCGATCGTGATCCAGAGGGCGCGTGTGCTGTCGATCGGCGATGGAGACACGCTGCGCGTGAGCGAAGCCGGCCGCACACTCACCCTTCGCCTGGCGTGCATCGATGCACCGGAACGGGCCCAGGCTCCCTACGGCGCGCGATCCAAAGCAGCACTGGTGCGACTCGTCCCCGTGGGCAGCGAGCTCAGCGTCCGGGTGCAAACGAAGGATCGCTATGGCCGCAGCGTGGCGGAACTGTTCAGCTCTGAAGGGCGCAACATCAATCTGGCGATGGTTCAACAGGGCCAGGCATTTGTTTTCCACCGCTACCTGAAGCGTTGTGATCGCAAGGCCTATCTGGAGGCAGAGCGGCAGGCCCAACGCCAACGACTGGGGATCTGGAGCCAGCAGGGCATCACCCGCCCCTGGATCTTCCGGACTAGAGAGTGAGAGCTTTGGCGCTGGAGGGCAGCTGAAGCGTGCGCCAGCCGCCGGAATCGGTGCTCACCTCAACGCCGATGGATGACTGGATCGGATCAAAGGCGAGCAACAGGCTCCAGTGAATCGCTGCATCCAGGGCCTCCGGCAGCGAGGCATATTCATCATCGAAGTGGGGATGGGGCTGCAGGGCGGCATCAATCAGCCTGTAGCGGCGCGGAGCTGACATGCGCGGTGGCGCCAAGAGAGACGATCAGCTTTGGCCCGGCCGACGATCGGCGCTGTATCAGAGAGCACGCCCTGATGTGACGATTCCAGAAGCGTCAACCCTCCGCAGGGGACTCAGTTGTATTCGCCGGGGGTTTCCTGCTTGGAGACGGTGACCCGGCCCACCTTCTGGCCGGAGAAGCGCAGCAGTTCATCACCGGAGAACTCATAACCAAGCCCGGCAGCGATCTTGGCGACATCGTCAGCGGTGGAGGCGGCCAGCACGGTCTGCTTGATCTGCGCATCGTCTTGCATGCGCACAAGGAACGCCTTCAACTGATCGAGAGCCATTGCACAAAAGGCAGCGTCAGCTGCGGCTGCAGCTGATCATCATCACCCCAACGGATCAATCAGGCCGTAGAGGAGGGCCAGCACCGCCAGCTGGGTGCGATCGCTGGCGCCGAGCTTGTCGGAGGCGTTGCTCACATGGGTTTTCACCGTTTCCGGCGAGATGCCATACAGATCACCGATCTCTTTGTTGGAGAGCCCGCGGGCCACGGCAGCAGCCACCTCCAGCTCCCTGGCGCTGAGCTCCTCCACCAAGGGCGGCAGGTCCATCCGGAGAACCAGCGTGCTCAAGTTGAGCCTGCCTGCTTCGTGAGATCTGGGCAACAGCATCACGACACAGGCCGAGACGCAAGCTCAACGACGGCTCAGCCAGCTCCACACAAACCACACGATCACAGCCAGAAGCACCCAGGGCAGCAGCCCCCGCAGCAGGGTGGCCGCGATGAGCAACACGAGCAGGCTCACGGCGGTGCGCTTCACCAGAGCCTTGCTCTGGTCGGTCATGTAGTGCCAGCGGGGAAGGAGCGCCATCGACCTGGAACCTCAGGGTTGCCACCAGGGCCATTGAAACCCTGGCTTGCAAGCCGGAGACTGATTCAGTCGTCCATCGATGCGAACAGCACTTTGTGACTGGCCACCACCTCGGCATCACTGATCGCCGGAGTGATTTCCATCTCGACGCCGAACTGGGCTCGCCAGGGGGCGAGATGGCGGAAGAGCTCCTCCGTGCCACGGGCCTTCATCAAAGCCACCACCTGGCCCTGGCCAGGGAGGTGAGCCCGCTGAATCAGCTCAAAACCCTCGAAACAATCGTTGAGGCACCCTGCTTCGAAGTAGTTGATGAATTCCCTGTAAACATCGAGCTGGCTGTCGATATCGGGGATCGTGCCGATCACGAAATAGAGCTGCATGGATCTACGGAAGGACCTGCCGCTGGAACCTAGGCGGCACCGCAAACCTCACACGTATCTCAGAACACGACTCACAGATCCCAGCGCGAGACGCCGATCTCACTTGCGGGTCACGCAGATGTAGATCGCGTGAATCACAGCCACAGGCCACATGATCGCCAGCAGAGGAAGCCCCAGCCCCCCGAAACTGAGCAACCAGAAAATCAGATTGAGCCAGAACGCACCGGTGAGCCCCACCTGAGTCGCCACCGCCAGGGGCGGAAGGATGAAAGCAATGATGATGCGAACAATGTCGCCGACAGTCATGGGATTGCAGCAGGCAACCCATTGATAGCCATCAACCGCGCCACTGTTCCGATCTGGCGCGCAGATTGCTGAAGCTGGGGGCGGCGCCGGCGTTGCCGCGGGTGATCGCGAGGATCAACCCGCCGATCAGAGCCAGGTTCATGACAAAGCCCTGATCGATGGGGAAGGTGTGAAAGATCAGCGTGGTGGGCACCAAGAACACCAGCAGCAAGGAGGCACCGAGCACGGTGGTTTCACCAAACACCAGCAGAATCGCCCCCACAATCAGCACAGCGATCGCGCACACCAGCAGGAAAGCAGCCAGGGGAGCAGGAATGCCCTTAGAGGCGATGAAGCCAGCGGTGCCGGCGAAATCGGTGAGCTTGCCGGGTAGAGCATTTGCAAACACGGCGGCCATCAGCACACGGCCGAGGAAGTCGACAACCTTGGAAGCTTTCATGGCGCAGGCAGGCCGCTCAGGCGGGATCTGTATCGGATGAAACCTTAAAGGCCGAGGCGGCTTAAGCCACCAGGGCCAGCCAGGCGCCAGCGGCAGCGGCAAGCAAGCCACAGATCAGTGCCTGCAGCACGGTGGCGGAGGGATCCGGCTTCTCCCAGCGATCGATCGTGCGGCAGGCGATCGCATAACACTCACCGTTGCGATCGAGCTTGGCGAGGTAGCGCTCAATGAAGCGCTCATCCAGCTCCAGACGGTGGAGCTTGGCGCGGATCTGATTGCGCTCGAACTGGGTCATGGGCGCTCTTCTAACCAACGACCGCCAAGGGTCGTGGGGGCCATCCCCCGAATGGGGGATGGGGATGCCGAGCAGGATCAGGGCAGCCAGAGTTGGCCCACAGGAGCGAAGGCACCGGAACAGATGAGACAGCTGTTGATCATTGGCGCCCTGGCACTCGTTCCCCAACCAGCCGCCGCCCAACCAGCGCGGATCCAGTGCCCCGGCGCAACCACTCCGCAGATGCGCTACTGCGCTGAAAAGTCATGGGAGCAGTCGGACACCCAGTTGCGCCAGAAGGTGGGCAAGCGATTGATGGAGCAGTGGCACGAGGCCACCAAGGCGCTCTGCAGCTATGCCTACGCCCCCTACAAGGACGGCACGATCTATCCGCAGATGGTTGTCGGATGCGATGACCGCCTCAATCGCGCCTTGCTCAAGGAGTTCATACGTAGAGCTTCTCCGTGAGACAGCCCGGGCATTGATCCAGCAGACCTGCAAAGAAAGCACGCCCATGGCCAAGCTGGCAGAACTGAAGCTCAAACGTGTTCAACAGCTGAATACGGCCGATAGCGCATTCGTGATTCGCAAGCACAAGGAAGTGCTCAATTGGATGATGCGCACCTTCGGGCTGGATACCTACGGGTTGACCTGGGCGCAGTTCGGCAAAGGGGTGGGTCTGGGAGCCCTGGCCATGTGGCTGCTGCTGCGTTGAAGCAACTCAGAACACGCAAAAGCGCACATCCACAGCATCACCGTTGAGCACCCTGTAGCGGTACAGGCCGGCACGGGGCGTTCTGATCCGCCGATAGCCCGCGGGTTCGGCCATGCCATCGGCCTCCTCGCCCGGATAGATCACCATCACCTGCAAAGGAACCGCATCGGGCCGTGGATCAAGGCGTGGGTCAATCCTCCAGTCCTGCGCGCCAGCCAGTTGCAGCGTCAGCTCAACCGGCGCTGCTCCCGCGTAAGTGCCGCAACTGGATCCCCTTGCGAATTGAATCGGCACCACCGGGATCGGCGCTGCCGAAGCCGCTGCACTCAGCAACGGCAGCAGCATCGATGCGAGCCCAGAAAGAAACGAACAACGCATGGGCGATGAAGTGGCTCAACGGATGATGATGGACTGCCACAGCGTTACGCACTACATGATCCGCATTGCACTGGTGATGGGTTCAGCACTCCTCGTCGGCGGGGTCAACGCCATCACGGCGAGCAGTGCCGGTAAGGCCATGGCCGCTGAGCCCCAGCAGGCCTTAGCAATCCTGCTCAAACAGCTTGGTGCCAAGCCCCTAGGCCTCTACGACGGGGTGCGCTTGCTGCGGATCAACAAGCAGGGGGGCGGCAGCCTCACCGTGACCGTGAGCTGCGAGCGCGAGCAGTGGCGGATTCAGAACAGCGACAACCCACAAGGTCGCCCCAGCTTTTACGACGCCCCCTTCCTCGCAGCGAAAGGCATCAGCCGCACCTGGGTGTGCACCGGGCCGGCCAGGGTCCTGGAGTGAGGGATTGAAGAGCGCAGGATCACTGATCGAGACGGATGGACGCCGAGTCAGGTAATGGATGAAAAAACTTCGTCCAATACAAGACAAAACAAAGTGTGCCATCCGCTCTCCTCTCAATCACCCAATCCTCCCCAACCACAGCCTTAATCACACCCGAGCCAGAAGCAGGGCTTTCGCGATAGCGGGCCTGCCAATACACCGTGCCCGATGCATGAATACGGCAGGGGTCCTCGCACAGGGTAGTGAGAGCGAAATCACCGAGCTGATGCGATTCGTCGATCCATTGTTGATGCAGTAAACGGTGCTCCTCGAGAGAGAAAGCTTGTCCATCAGGCGCATGAATTCGCGCATCGGGATACAAGAAAAGCCTGGCGATACTGCTTGCGCATTCATCGGATGCGACTCCACAAAACCAATCCTTTGCGAGAGCAGAAACTTCGCCAAGCGTGATGCAATTCGACACTGAGACAGCCTTGCAATCGACACCACATTGTCAGAGAGCGGAGCCAACCGGGCGGACAGGATGGCTTCCGCTTCGTGCATCAGCGCAACCGCAACTGCATGGGCTGCCCCCAGCTCACCAGGGCAGCGGCCCGCGTCCTGCCGCAGTGTTGCAACCCACCTGGGAGCCGAGCAGTGCCCCGAGGGGAATCGCCCAGGAGCGGCCGTCATCCCGAGACATGGCGTAGGCCGCAGCACCACCACCGAGCCCACCGATCAGGCGACCGAGATTGCAGCGCTGCACCTGTTGCTCCGGTGTGAGTGATGGCGTGCCGTAGGCCTGATAACCGTTGTTCACTGGTGTTCCATAGCCATTGCCATAGCCATTGCTGTAGCTAGGGCCGTTGCTTTGGCCTGCATGGCTCCTCCACCAGGGGCGCGCCTCGGCCATCGGGGGGAGCAGGGCGCTGATGGTTGCGGAAACGCCAAGGCAGCAGACAGCCACTGGCCGCAGCCAACGGTGCTGAAACGCGAAAAAGGTCATGACGCTTGAGTGTGTGTGAGGCGGTCAGACAGACGCGATGCCTGTTGACCTACCACCAGCCAACTCCGAGCCGACGGCGGAAGGGTGACTGAACCTGAAGAAGAATCTGACCGGATCTATCCAGCGCCGATCCGCCGACGGCCAGACACCTGCTGAATCAAAACAGCAATCAAGATCAGCGCTGCCGCCAGCCCTTGCGGCCAGCCGAGTGGTTCGGCCAACACCCAGTGCGCGGCAATCAAAGACACCACCAGCGTGAGGGTGGCCCAGAACGTGACCGTCACCACGCCCAGCGATCCGTAAGCGCGCGCAAGCGTCCACTGACTCCCCAGGGTGATCAGGCAGGCATAACCACCGATCACTCCCAGCACCCACCATCGGCTGAGATCCATGAAATGGCTGGGTCCATACAGCGCCAGAGCAATCACAGCAAACGCGATGGAGGCCACCAGGCTGCAAAGGCCCACCGAGAGCCCTGGAGGTAAGCCGTGCTGCTGAATCCTGCGTGCCGAAAGCCCGCTGAAGGCGAAAGCCACCACACCCACCAAGGCCCAAGCGACTCCAGACAGAGACAACCCTCCACCCTCGAACGTCGCTGAGCCACCGGCTGCAGCAGCCACCAGCAAACCAACCATGATCAGCCCCACGCTGAGAGGAAACGTTCGCGGCAGGCGTTCCCCCAACGACCAGGAGGCCAGAAGTGCACTCGCCGGCACCGTGAGTGAGAACACCAGGGTCTGCTGCACTACACCCAGCGACTCAAGCGCGAGGTAGTACGCCACAGGGGCAAGAAAAAAACCGAGCACTGTCTGCCAGGCAAGCAGCTGCTTCTCCTGAACAGTGAGCAGCTTGAATCGTTCACAACTGGTGCGGCGATCCAGCAGCACCAGACCCACGCCACTCACCAAGGTGGAGAAGAAGAACACATTGCAGAAGCTGATCACTTCGATGCCCTCGTCCATGGCGATCGAGGCGCCGCGGAGCTGAAGCCACTTGAGGAGGGTGCTGTCGCTTCCCCTCAACAGAACAAACAGCCCAAGGCTCAGAGGGCCAGAAAGCTGCTGGAAGCGATCCTTCCCCTTCACCTGAATTCCGCTCACAAGTGGAAGCCGGGTCGGCTGGTGCTCAAGGCTTCAGCTGATCCAGAAGGGTCTGGGTCAGCGCCAACTCGCAGCGCGTGGTGAAAATGCCATAGCCCGTGCCCTGGAACGCCATCGACTTGGCATAGGCGCAAATCTTGCGGCGTTCAGCCCGGAAGGCAGAGGCCTGTGCTTTTGGATCGGCACTGGTTTTGTAGAACCCGGTCAGGTTGTCGCGCCAAAGCGTCTGAAACACCTCACTGGGCACCTCTTTGGCTTCCTTGGCCACCCGGGCGAGGGCCTTCTCCAGGGTTTGGTCCATCGTTTTCAGCGCGGCGATCACACAACCGGTTTCAGCCACCGTGCTTTGAGATGAGCTGCACACCTCCGCCGCTGGAGCCGGCAGCGGCAGCAGGGGCACGACGGCAGAGGCGAGCAGCAGAGACAGTGAGGCGCGCACGATCGAACCCTTTGTTCCAACTGGCCACCATCTTGGCTGAGTTCTGCCTGATAGCAGCTGCGGCACCTATGACTGGGCCATCTCCCCCTGCACTGGGCCCGATGCTCCGCAGCATTTGTCTCACATCAGCTCTGATCGCCGGCTCCCTGGTGGTTCCAGCCAAGGCCGAGATCGTGAAATCCTTCTGCGTTCTCTCCCGGCACGACCACACCATTCCGGCGGAAGAGTTCGACTGCGAGTTCCGGCAATCCCAGGGGACGGTGCAGGTCACCTCCACACGCTGGTCGTTTCTGTTCCCGGCAGCTGAGCAGGGCAAGACCTTCCAGCGCGACAATTCAATCGAGCGGATCCGGTTGACCAGGGAAGGGGACTACACCCTCAGCATTTATCAGGGCGGCAAGCCGGCTCCGAAAACAGCCCCCAAGGTCTCCAAGGCCTACCCCCTCCAGTGCTGGCTCAACACAGTCGCCTCCACCTGTAAGACCACACCTACGGCGAAGGGCGGCTTCCGCCTTGAGTTCTCCCATGCCGACCAACCCATCTACACCCTCACCCCGGTGGGGCCTGCCACAACTGATCGGCAGGAGATGGTCGACAGCACCGGCACCCGCTGGGCGATGAGCGGCCATCACTCCTTCCAGCTGGAGGAGATCGGTGGCTACGGCAACAAGATCGAGGTGAGCGCCCCCTGAGGCGCCTGCTTCAAACTCCAAGCAAGCAACTCCTTCCGCCCTGATGGACAAGCCTCAACAACCCTGGCGCCTCTGGGCCTTTGTGATCGGGTTCAACGTGGTGGCGTTTCTCGGCTACGCCTGGGCCCGATCCCATGGCATCGGCGTTCGCTGATTCAGGCCGCGGGGATCAAGCGAGCGCACTGTGAATCAAAGCCTCTGACAGGCGCCATAAGGCAGCCGCCAGCTCGTGATCGGCGCCCGCCGCACTCGTGGCCGTGGCCTCAAAGCGATGCATGCCAGGGCGCACCAGTTGGTTGCTCCAGTAGCTGAAGCCAGGGCTCGAAAAGGCAGCATCGGTGGCCAGATCAGCCAGCAACCGACCGGCCGTCGGCACCGATTCGGTGAGACGCAGCAGATCCCGTGCCACC
The DNA here is from genome assembly GCF_004332405.1 of Synechococcus sp. BS56D. Classification (NCBI taxonomy): domain Bacteria; kingdom Bacillati; phylum Cyanobacteriota; class Cyanophyceae; order Synechococcales; family Synechococcaceae; genus Synechococcus; species Synechococcus sp. BS56D. The sequence continues at coordinate 206,943 of NZ_PHQU01000001.1, forward strand.
AGCGCAAACAACGCCATCCCCAGAGGGTTGTTCTGGCGGTTGAAGCGGAAGAAGCCTTCGCTGCTGCGGGGAATCACCAACCCAGGGCTCCAGCTGATCACCGGCATGGAGCCCTCCAATTGCCGATCGAGCTCACGCCCCAGCAGCACATTGCAGAGCTTGCTGTCTTTGTAGGCCTTGTCGCCATCGAAGCGATCACTGCCATCGAGCATCACGAAGCCGGCACCAGCCCGAAGCCCCGCCAGATCCCCCAGGTCAGCCGGTTGGCCCACACGCCCTCCGCCGCTGGCGGGGTTGTGCACCTCCGAAGCCGTGATCACCAGCCTTGGCTGCGTCCCCGCTTGCAACAGCGGCAGCAGCCGAGTGGCGATCAACTGGTGGGCCAGCTGATTCACAGCGAAGGTGATTTCAATCCCCTGGGGTGTGAACAGCGGTGCCGCCGCGCCTGTGCGTTGCTGGCCGGCATTCAGCACCAGGCCATCCAGGGGTTGGCCCTGATCCAGCAGTTGTCGACAGGCCCTGTCCACCCTGGCCAGATCCGCCAGATCAACGGCGATGCAGGCGAGCTGACTGGACGTCGCTCCGGCAGCAAGCAGCTGCTGCTCCGTCTGCTCGGCTCGCTCGGCCGTGCGACAGAACAGAGTGAGCTGATGGCCGCTGCGCGCAAGACGCCGAGCCGCTTCCAGGCCGATGCCCGAACTGCCGCCCGTGATCAGAAGTCGTTTCATGGCAACCACGGCCAGCGCAGACCCAGAGCTTCCGCCGGATTCATCACCAGAGCATTCAAGGCGCGACCGATCAGCACCTGCGGTTCATCAGCGCGGATCGGACGCACGGGGTGTTCCCTGGCCGAAGCGGTGGGAGTGGTGACGACCCGACGGCGAATCAGGGAATTGGCGGCTTCCAGACCGCACACATAGGCCCGCTCCTGACACAGCCCCTTGGCGCCATGCTCGCGGCTGCCCATCCGCACCCAGTCGCCGGCGCACACGATCGATGGCAGCGCCGTTTCCAGGGGCGGCCGCTGCTTGAAGCTCCCCGGTGCAAACAGCGACACCGACGCCGGATAGCGCCGCACCTCCGCCTCCAGCACCGTGGCGGTGTGAAAGGCGGGATTGGCCACCGGCAACAGCTCCCGCATCAACAACGCCACGATCTCCTGATCGCTGAGGGCCGCGATGGCCGAAGCGTTGTAGAAGTCGCTGGCAATCACCGATCCCTGGGGTTGCTCCCCGCCCCACAGGGCTGCTTCCTCCCCCTTCTGCAGCTGATCGAGCATGAAGAAGGTGCCACCGGCTCCCCGCAACGCCTCAAAACGGGAGAACACATTGGCGGGATCGGCAACCTCCACATAGGCATCGAGCCACAGACGCACCGACACCACATCAATGGCACCAAGCCTGCCGGCCTCGACCAGCTCCGGAACGGCAGCAGCACAGGCCGGCGAGGCCGTCATCAACGCGCCCATCCCCTTGGCGCCCACGGCCAGAACCACCGCATCCACCGCTTCAATCAGCCCCTGCTCACCCGTTTCAACCGCACGGGTTGCCACCGAAGCAACCGCCGATCCATCGGGCGTGAGGTTCAATCCCGTGGCCAGCGTGCCCCCCAGCACCCTCAGGCCGTGGTGCTCTACGAGCCTTCGGGCCAGGGGGGCCATCAACTGTTCGGCAATGCTCTTGCTCTTGATCCAACGCACATCAAATGAATCCTGATGCGCGAGGGCGTAGTAGTAGAGCAGCTCCATCGTCACCGCCGCCGAGAGCTCTTCGGGCGGCTTGAACAGTCCCACCAGCAGGATCGGCCGCAGGAAGTCGTGGATCATGCGCTCGCTGATGCCCAGCTTCTCGAACAGGGCCTGGGCGCTGATCGCGTCGTAGCGCCGGAACACCTGCTCGCTGCGCTGCAGATCCAGCATGGCGATCAGCAGACCGGCGATGCTCAACCGATCGGCGATCGGCAGGCGCTTGAAGTTGGTGAGCGTTGCTGCCACCTGTCCCAAAGGACTCGGCCACTGGGGCGCATCCCCGAACACCGGCGCCGTGGCCTCCAGACCATCGGGCGACCAGAAGGCACTGGTGGTGAATTCGGTGAACACATCGCTGAGGCCGAGCTCGGCGGTGAGGGCATTGATGTTGGGGTAGTCCCTCCAGAAGCCACGGTTGCCGGCTTCAAACGGCTTACCGGTGACGGTGGTGAGCGGCGTGCTGCCGGTGGGATCCGCCATCCCATCCAGCAGGGTCACACGCACTCCGGCTTCGCCGAGGGCCTTGGCCGCTCCCCAGCCAGCCCAGCCTGCGCCGATTACCACCACGTGGGAAGGCCTGGATTGTTCCGTCATGGCCATCACTCGAGCGAAAACTCCCTGCGCAGAGCCCGCGCATCCTGAATGCGCTGCGCCGAGGCCAGCTGACGCAAACGCGTGTTCAGCCAGGCTTTCAGCCGGGTGGACGCCACCGATCGGTTGAGCAGCCGATCACTCGGTTCGGGCTCGCCGAAGGGAATGGTCATCTGAACCAGACGGTGCTTGAGGCTAGGCAGATCCGTGCGGCGGCCCGAAGGCGGCGTGCTCAGGGTGTGCAGGGGCCGTTGGCCGTCACAACCACTTCATCCCCCAACTTCACGGTTTGGAGCAGGGTTTTGAGGATCGGCTCCTTCACATTCAGGCAGCCGCCGGTGACCTTCTCGCCGACACGCGCCTCGTTGTTGCTGCCGTGGATCGCAAAGCTGTACCAGCGGAATTTGCCGTCGTACTCGTTGAATCGAAACGGCTGCTTCACGCTGTCGATCGGCTCCAGGCTGATGTAACCGATGCCGTATTCCCCCACTTCGCCATCGCCACTGAAGTCGATCGCGCTCATGTTGTTGAACAGCATCGTCTTGAGCTCGGCTTCGCTCTTGCCCGATTGCTTGATGAGTTGCGGGGCCATCACGAACTGGTCCTGGCTCAGAATCGCATTCACCTTGAAGCGCCCCAGCGGTGTGTAGCCCTCCTCGAATCGGGTGCCGGCACAGGTGACGCCATAACGGCCGTAGCCCACTTGAAAACTGGTGGGCTGCTTGCCACGCACCAACGTGCCTTTGCTTTGGGCCGGATCGTTCAGATCGATCGCAATCCGGATCGGTCCGTCCAGCCGTTCAGCGCTGCCCGAGCCACCGCCTGGCTTTGCACCATCCCGCCCGCCGCAGCCCACCAGCAGCAGAGCGAGAGCAAACAGCGCAAAGGGAATACGGCGACCCATCCCGAAGCAACAACCTGAATGGACCCATGCTGGCCAGGCTCAGCCCGACCACCCCCTGTGGCAGCTGACGTTCTGGTCCAAAGACAACTGGCACTGTGCCAGTTCATCCGGGTAGTATTCCGTCGTGAGGAGAAAAAACGCTTCAAGGTGGAAACAAGGTCACACTCCTGAAGCGTTTTCGGAACCCCTGCCTTCGGCGGGGTTTTGTTTTATCTGCCCACAGCGTCAACCGCGACCCACAAAAAAGAGGCCCCTTTCGGCAGCCTCTCGGAGGGTGTGAGGAGAAAAGCCCTGTGAGGAGCTTTCCTACCCACAGTCATAGATCCCAGCCGTCCCTCTGGGGAAGCCCCCACATCAGCCGTAACGACCACACAATGTTGGAGTGGTCCAAACCGGCGCGATGCCAACCGCAGTTCGTCCTCTCTACACACTGCTGAGCGGGGGGCTGTTGGCCACCATTTTGGCGGCCTGCACCGGTCAGCCCGACCCGAAGGCGCAGAACAGCGCAAACCCCTCCAACGTCTGCGACCCCTCCGTCGCCACTGTGACGCTCCCCGCGGATCGCGGTCGCCTCTGCGGTCGCCTGATCAGCAATCCCCAGGGCCAGAGCGCCCATGCCTACCTGGGGATTCCCTTTGCGGAACCGCCGACCGGCGAACGGCGCTGGACCGCGCCAGTCGCCAAAGCAAACCTGGGCGGCAGCACCTTCCAGGCCACCCGCTTCGGTGAGGCTTGTATCCAGCCCTCCGCTGCCCTCAAGGGTTTTTCAGGCTCGGAAGACTGCCTCACGCTCAACATCTACAAACCGAGCAATGCCAGCTCTGAGCCGCTGCCGGTGATGGTGTACATCCCGGGCGGCGGCTTTCTGGCCTCCCAGAGCCCAGTGGAACTCAATGGCACCGCGCTGGCTAACAAAGGCGTGATTGTGGTGACCACCAACTATCGCCTCGGCCCCCTCGGCTTCCTGCGTTACACCGAGAACGATGCCGGCATCCAAGGCAACTTCGGCATCCAGGACCAGCAGCTGGCCATGCGCTGGGTGAAACAGAACATTGCCGCATTCGGCGGAAACCCAGAGCAGATCACCCTGTTCGGAGAGAGTGCCGGCGCCATGTCGGTGGGCCTGCATCTGTTCTCCATTCCCTCCAGCAATGAGCTGTTCAGGGCCGCAGTGATGGAATCGAACATCATGGGCATGCAGTACAACTCCGCCCAGACGGCCGCCACCACCGGCAGCCGCTTCGTGGAGTTGCTCTGCCGCAGTTATGCCAATGAGAACTGCGCCGCCGATGGGCCCTGGCTACGCAGTCTCAGCACAGAAGCGATCGCCCAGGCAGAACTGCTGACGCTCCCCGCAGGAGGTATGCCCGGCCTGGTCACCGAGGTCCTGAGCACCGGAATGGTGGCCTGGACGCCGATCGTCCAGGTGGAGCCGGTGCTGGATCAACCGGATCTCGGCTACAGCCAAGGGGTTACCCCCAGGCCTTACGTCTTCGGGGTGAACCGTGATGAGGGCGCCTTCTTCCTGGCTGGCCCCAATACCCTGACCCCAGAGGACTACCGGCAACTCCTCAACAAAGCCTTCAGTCCTGCTCAGGCTGAGCAGATCCTCCGCTACAGCGAACAGGGCCAACGCCTCTATTCCCCCTCCAACTACACCCCCCGCCCCGGTGGCGGACTCACCCCAGCCAGCATTGCCCTGGCCCGACTGCAGACCGACTATTTCGTGGCCGCCGCCAACCTCAGAGCTGCAGGCCGGGCCTTCAAGCAGCAAGCGACTGCTGGTGTGCCGAGCTACGGATACCACTTCGTGTATCAGGCCAACTTCGACTTCAACGGCCTGCTGCGCTGCAGCGTGAACTCAGACATGGTCTGCCATACCGATGAGATTCCTTTCGTTTGGTCGACCTTCGTGGAGAAGAACGCCCTCGGAGCCACGGTGCCGGTCAAAGACCCAGGCCCGACCCCAGCGGAGTGGAAGCTGGCCGATGCCATGACCACAGCCTGGGCCGGGTTTGCCAAGGATCCCCTCCAGGGATGGGGGCATCCCCAGTTCAACGGCAAGCCTTCGGGAAACGTTGTGATCTGGAACGACCCGGTGGGGCAAGGGCCACTGATGCCTCCAGCCCGTTACGCCTTCTGGGAACCATTCCTTCCCTGAACAGCCCTCAAGGCGCCTTCTGGAATCCAGGGCCAGGCTTGACGGGGATTCCGCCGTTGCAGAAGTTGGAGGCAAACACCTCCTGGTCCTGCACGGTCCAGTCGGGCTTATTGGCCTGATACCAACGGATGCTGTCGAGATAACAGGTGTTCCAGCGAGCCGACTGTTCCGCAATCGGGCGCAGAGACACGGCAATCGACACCGCACTGGCCGTGGCGATGATCCCCAGCACCGGCATCAGATGGGCATTGATCATGTCGCGTGCTTTTGACATCGCCAAGAGGAAACAACTGGTCTCAGTCTCACTCCATAGCATCGACCAACACGGAAGTCGGGCCCATGCCAACGCGAGACGAGAGCAGCGCCGAGGTGATCACCGACTTCAGCCAATTCGCCGAGCGGGTGGATTACTCGCTGCTGGAGGCCCTACGTCCGGATCCCGAGGCCACCAGCGACGGCAACGATCACCGGCCTCGCCAGGTACGTTCAGGCCATTACGTACCGGTCACGCCCACCCCCCTTCCTGAACCCGAGTACGTGGCCCACAGCCAGGGGCTCTTCGCCGAGCTAGGACTCAGCGATGCCTTGGCGCACGACGCTCGGTTCCGCCGACTGTTTTCCGGGGATGCCTCAGTGGCCACAGGAGCGATGCGTCCCTGGGGCTGGGCGACGGGCTATGCCCTCTCGATCTACGGCACTGAATACATCCAGCAGTGTCCTTTCGGCACCGGCAACGGCTACGGCGATGGCAGGGCCCTGTCGATCGTGGAGGGCGTCTACGTAGACCGGCGCTGGGAGATGCAGCTCAAGGGTGGCGGCCCCACCCCCTACTGCCGCGGCGCCGACGGCCGTGCGGTGCTGCGCTCCAGTGTGCGTGAGTTCCTGGCCCAGGAGTTCATGCACGCCCTCGGTGTGCCCAGCTCCCGCTCGCTCACCCTTTACATGTCGCGCGCCGAAACCGTGCGCCGGCCCTGGTACAGCCCCCAGTCACGCTCCTTCGAGCCGGATGTGATGGTCGACAACCCCGCAGCGATCAGCACCCGGGTGGCACCGTCCTTCCTGCGCGTGGGGCAGCTCGAGCTGTTCGCCCGCCGCGCCCGCAGCCAGGCCCACCCCGAGGCCATGGCCGAACTGCAGTTGATCGTGGAGCACCTGATCGAGCGCAACTACCGGGCCGAGATCGATCCAGCGCTGCCGTTCTCAGAGCAACTGCTGGAGCTGGCCCGACACTTCCGGGCCAGGCTCACGCGACTGGTCGCCGACTGGATGCGCGTCGGCTACTGCCAAGGGAACTTCAACAGCGACAACTGCGCCGCCGGGGGCTACACCCTCGACTACGGCCCCTTCGGCTTCTGCGAACTGTTCGATCCGCGCTTCCAACCCTGGACCGGAGGGGGTGAGCACTTCTCCTTCTTCAACCAACCTGCGGCGGCCGAAGTGAATTACGGGATGTTCTGGCGATCCCTGCGGCCGCTGCTCGAAGGCAACCGTGAAGCCCTGACGGAGCTCGATGCGATCCACGAAGGCTTCGCCGCCGTGATGCAGCAGGAACTCGAAGCGATGTGGGCCCGCAAGCTCGGTCTCGCCATCTACGACGAAGAGCTGGTGAGCAAGCTGCTGCAGCTGCTGATGGCCTCCCGAGCTGACTACACCCGCAGTTTCCGGCTGCTGTCTGCCATTCCTGAGCAGGCCTCCGATCTGCACCCCAGCTTCTATGTGCCGAGCTCCAGTGAGCTCGATCAGCAGTGGGAGAGCTGGCTGCAGCAGTGGCGCACACAACTCCATGCCAACAGCACCCTGGAGGCAACGTCGGCCGCGATGCGTCGCGTGAATCCCGCCGTCACCTGGCGCGAGTGGTTGATCGCCCCTGCCTACGAGCAAGCGGAACAGGGAGACCACAGCCTGATCCAGGAGCTGCAGGAGGTGTTCAGCACTCCCTACGAGGATCTCTCAGCAGAACGTGCTGCCCGCTACGACCGCCTCAGGCCCCGGGACTTGTTCAATACCGGCGGCCTCTCCCACTACAGCTGTTCGTCGTAATCAGACAGCCTTCGATCACAGCAATTGCTCAAGAAAGGCAAAGGCTCACGCTGCAATTCAGCTGCGAGTCAACGGTCAAAAGCACAGCCACGCAGGGATCGCCATAGCTTGAAATGAGCTGTCTGTGGCTGATGTTCACTCTCGACAAAGCACGTCAGATTTTCCCAGAAACCCGCACGGCTGATGCCGTTCCAGCGATCACAGCACGCTTCAGGTTGCTCAGCCCTGAAGACCAACTGGCATTGATCTGGTTTGCCTATCTGGAAATGGGTCAAACCATCACCGTGGCAGCACCTGGCGCCGCACGGATGGAGTTAGCCAAGCCCACCCTCAATGAAATCCTTGCCATGAGTCATGAGGAGCAAACCAAGGTGATGTGCGATCTGGCTGCGAAAGTGCATGCACCAATCTCAACGCGCTACGCCTACTGGTCTGTGAACGTCAAACTCGGATTCTGGTATGAACTGGGTGAATTAATGCGTCAGGGCAAAGTTGCACCGATCCCAACCGGATACAAGCTTTCAGCCAATGCATCCTCGGTTCTTGAGGCCGTTAAGAGCGTTGAGCAAGGTCAGCAGATCACCCTGCTTCGCAACTTCGTTGTTGACATGGGATTCGACCCAAACATTGATGACGACAACGTGATCGCCGAACCCATTGTTGCCCCGACCCCGCTTGAACAACGCGAGAGCATTCTGATTCCTGGAGTGCTCAACCAAACCGTCCTGAGCTACATGCAGCTCCTGAACGCTAATGACTTCGATCAACTGATCGATCTTTTTCTGGATGACGCGGCCCTGCAACCTCCCTTTCAAAAGCCGATTATTGGCCGTGAAGCAATTCTTCGCTTCTTCAAGCGTGATTGCCAGAACCTGAAGCTACTACCCAGGGGAGGATTCAGCGAACCAGCGGAGGGAGGCTTCAATCAGATCAAGGTGACCGGAAAGGTTGAAACCCCTTGGTTTGGCAAGGAGGTTGGCTTGAATGTGGCCTGGCGCTTCCTTCTAGATCAGAACAACAAAATCTACTTTGCTGCCATCGATTTACTCGAATCACCGGAAGAACTACACAAACTCGGTGACAAGTAATCCAATCACAAGACCAGGTCCTGGATTGCGATGGACCCTACTGATTGGATCCGCCTGGCTCCTATCTCTCATCATGGCGGTTTTCCTAACAGCGGATCACTTCAATCCCGTGATCACAACGGTCTTTGTGCTCTTAAGAACATTCCTACAAACCGGTTTATTCATCCTGGCCCATGACGCCATGCACGGCAGCCTGACACCCGGCCAACCAAGCCTCAACAGACGGATCGGCAACTACTGCTTGCTGGCCTATGCAGGCCTTCATTTTGAATCCTGCCGCCTCAACCATATGCAACACCACCTTCAACCGGAATCGAGCGACGATCCCGACTACTGCGAACCTGACAAAGACGCCATCCTCGAATGGTACGCACACTTCCTCTCCCACTACCTTGAGCCCAAACAATTCCTCAAACTGACACTGCTCTGGTTCAGCCTTTACCTCCTCATGGTGAACCATCACCAGCAGGCAATGGCCTCACTGATTCTGTTTTGCGTGATCCCGCTGATCCTCAGCTCCTGGCAGCTATTTATCGTCGGCATCTGGCTTCCCCATCGACCCGGAGATGACACAACCGACAAACATGGAGCCCGCAGTCTCAATCTTCATCCGGCATTATCTCTCGCGGCCTGTTATCACTTCGGCTACCACTTTGAGCACCATCAATCACCCCATACACCATGGCATCAATTAGCAGAACTGCGGGCCAGCAACTCGGTCCAATCCAGCAGCACCCAGCACTGAGCTCAAGATCCCTCCCACACAATCATGTCGGCTTCAGACTGGACTCTCACTGACCAATACATTGCCAGTCAAGCTTTTGAGCTTGGCAAACAACGCTTGATCACAAGCCTAATCAACACTCTTCAGCGCGAGTCATCCCAACTAGACACCGCAGAATCGATCTGGAGATTGCATGATTTCCTGAGCAGCGCGAGGTATCAATATGAAGGACGTTCAGATTTTGAATTCAGCACCATCCTTTTCCATCTCGCAGACATGCTCAAGCACAATCTGATTAGCCTTGAAGATCTCAACGGGCTCGAGCAGTCCAAGCTGAGCAAGGTGATTGCGATGGCGATGTTCTGATTCGCCTAACGGCAGGTTTGCTCAGAGGGCCTGTCCAAAGCCATCAACAGCAGGTCGGCCGCCAGCAGATGATCCCCCTCAGCGAGCAGCAAGCGTCTCAACAGGATCACATCGCCGTAGCCAGCGGCATCACCGTTGAACACTGCGGCCAACGCATCTTCATAGGCCGTCTCACCCTGGTGAAGCTCCATCGAGCGATCCCTTCAGTACCGCCAACCTCTCGATAGCAAGCCCCTCACGGTTGCTGTCAAAACAACGTGGCTGTCAAAACAACATGGTGAGCTGCAGCAGTCCACTCAAGGAGTCATCCCCTGCATCTTTGAGCCCCACACGGGGCAACAGCGTGATGGTGGGCTGAAGGAAGAGGGCCTCGGCCAGAGCGATCTGGGCATATCCCTGCAGCATCAATTCATGAGAGTTAAAAGCCTCGGAGAGAAAGCCGCGGGTGTTGAGGCGAGCCCATGAAAGACCCACGCCAAGGCTGTCGTTCGGACGCGCCTCAAGAGGGCCCTGCAACGTGAATCCTCCGGTGATCGACGCATTCATCTGATTCGTGATGGATGGCGACCAACCAGCGCTGAAGAATGCATTGATGCCGCTGCTGTCTTGGTCCGCTCGAAAACTGGAGAGACGCTGATCCAATAGCACATACAGTCCCCAGGCGCCCAAGTCGCTGATGCACTGCTGAGGGTCAAGAGGATTGCACAGCAACGACTCACCCCCCTGAGACCACACACCCACGCCGAAGGAGCCGGGCTTACGGGCATCGCCAACGACCCAGCCGCTTCCCACCTCCATGATGTTGAACAGTGGACCGCTGAGCGACGGGGACGTCAACCCCGTCTGCACGGAGGCAGCACCAAGTCCTCCCCGTCCATCAAACACACCGGCACTCAAGTACGAGCGGTTGTCAAACCATCCCGGCTGAAGGGTGAACCTCAGGCCAAGCGCTGAATTGGTGTAGCCGGGCAGCCGACCCAGAAGCGTCGGCATGGAATACACCGGTGTGAAGGCCAGACTGGTGAGGCTGGAGACTTCGTAGCGGGGATCGTCGGTGGCGTCGGGGCGATTGATATTGGCGAACACAGTGCTGGCCGACTGCTTGCCGGCAACAACCCGCAGGCGCCCCTCAAAAAAGTCCTTGCGGATGGCGTACTCGAACAGCTCGGTGCGGTCCAGGGGTGGCGCAGCCACAAGGCTATTGCTGCCCTGAACACTGCCACTGGCCTTTCCGGCGTTGGACGTGGCATTCACCTGCAGTCCCTGAACCCAGATCCAGGTGTTCTCCAGACCAATTGCCTTGCCCAGATCCAGGCTTGCCTCCACCAGCAGTTCCTGTGCTTCATCGGTGGATCTGGAGAGTCCTCCTGACCACTGCCCCGAGGCGTTCCCCACCCAAACACCACTAATCCGAAGCGCTCCATCTGCAGGTAGCCCCAGCAATCGCCCCAATTCACCCGTTCCCGGAGCGGTCTGAGAAGCTGCAGGATTACTCGTTGGCGGAACAACCTGAGCCATAACTGGCCCGGGAACGGCACCCAGCACAAACAAGAGATTCAATAACGAAACGCGCTCAAACAGGTATCGGAGGTTGCGCAACAAACGGAGTCACTGTGAATCCTTCAAGTATGATGACACGCAAAACGAGGAAAACTAGTCCAATGAATACCTGCAGACTCCAACAAGAATCAAGACAATCCTACTGGTTCAAAATACTCCAAAAATTTTACGCACTAGGCCTCACCTTTCTGATCCTTTTTTCAGCCTGCCTACCGGCCTCTGCTCTCGCATCGACAGGCCTGGAGCAACAACTAAGCAACAAGAACGGAATCGCCAATTTGTTGCCATCATTCCGTGATGCCAAGGGGCACTTCAAGGTTCCTGATCCCACTGAAAATGCTCAAGCTTTTCTCACAGCACAACAAACCCTCACCATCCTGATTGATCAAGCCGAAAGCCAGGCACTCAACCGCCTCAAGCCAACGGAGCTGGAAAAGCGGCTCGCCAAGGCGCCCACCCGCCTACCAGCACGATGGAAACGCGCAGAAATTGCAGTGCGGACCGATGGGCGAACCCAGAGCTGCGCAGATGACGGACCGAATTGTGCTGCCTACGGTTCCGACTCGTTTTTAAACACTCTGGAACCGGTTGAGGGCCTTGGAGAAAGCTTCTACCGCAGCGTGAATGCGCAAGGAGAGGCACAGGCTCTTGTCTATGTACAGCCAACAGCAGTTCCCAGCGTCAGCAGACTCCTTCTTGCTGCTGCCAATTCTGCTGGGGTTTGGATTCCCGCTGCATACGCTTTAGGACCAGCAGGAGGAGAGGCTTTCATGATCGTCAACAATTGCTTAGACCTTGCACAGGAAACCAATGGAGTGCTCAAGCCTTCAGCAATGCTCGTTGCCGCTTTACAATGGGTGGATTGAGAGTGGATTAGAATGAGAATACTGGAAAGCTAGAGACAATGAGAAATAACGATAAAAATCCAAACACAGAATTACAGCACTCCCAATGCGAGCACCCAGAAGAAGCATTCAACTAGTTCGCATAAAAGCGACTGAACCAATGCAACCATACCCTGAGCCAATCGCAGCACAATTTCCATATCATCATGTCAACTTCAGAGCACTCTTCCACAGACCAACACAGTACCAATTACGCCACGTCTTTGCGCTTGAAAACCAACCAAGGTGATTGCGATGGCGATGTTCTGATTCGCCTAACGGCAAGTTTGCTCAGAGGGCCTGTCCAAAGGCGGCGATCTCTGCCGGTGTCGGATTCATCGCGATTGCCATCAACAGCAGGTCGGCAGCCAGCAGTTGATCCCCCTCAGCGAGCAGCAAGCGTCTCAACAGAATCACATCGCCGTAGCCAGCGGCAGCGTTTCCACTGAGGAAACTCCGGGCCGTACCTCGGGCAACCACCAACTGAAGAGACATGCTCATGGTTTCAAGCTGGCACCGCCAAGGATTCCAGTGATGAGACAGCAGATTCTCAGCTGATTTGCCGGCCAGGTCCAGGCCGCTACGTCATCAGTGATTGGTAGGCCTCGCTGATGCGCCGGAAGGCCTCTGCCGAGCCACCCATATCCGGATGGTGCTGTTTCACCAGGCGCCGAAACGCCTGCTTGATCGCCTCCTGAGACGCACCGTCCTGGAGGCCGAGCACCGCCAGAGCATCCGAACTGGAGGTCCAGGCCTGGGCGCTGCTCTGCCGGCGATCACTGCTGCGTTGATCCGTGCTGCGTTGATCCGTACTTCGTTGATCCGTGCGGGTGCGCCGGCTGCTGTTCGGACGCAGCCGCTGCCGTAGCTCCGCCACCACCCGGGCCGGATCCTCATCCAGCCACTCACTGGCCCGCACGCCATAGAGCGCGAAGGCGGCCAGCACGGCCATGCCCTTTTTGGTGGCCCTGCGCCCCACCGCCGACAGCAGATCGGTGCCCAGGCCGCTCACCAGCCGGTCAAGGCGCTGCTGGAGACTGAGCTGCGGGTGGAAGCTGCTGCGGTTGAGTCGATCCACCAGAGCCTCCAGGCCGCTCTGACGCAGGTCAGTCCAGCCCGCTTGCTGGGCCATGGCCTCGCCCCAGCGACGCACCTGGTCAGCACTCACCCGCGGCGGCGGACTGGCGGAAGGCTCCTGCCATCGCGGGGACTGCACCCACTGCTGACGCCTCTGCCGCTCAAGCTCCCGCTGCAGCCGTCGCACCTCCCGGCGCAGGGCCTCATTCTCCGCGAGCAGTGCCGTGAGATTGACGGTGACACGGGGATCAGCCCCCTGGTCCTGAGCGCGCGATCGAGAGGTCGACCACTGGCGCGGATCAAATCCCATGGGGTGCGCTCACCAGGGCAGCAGCTCACCATTGGAGTGCCAGAAGCTGCCGCTGGTTTCCAGGGTGAGCGCATCGATGCGCGCCAGCAACCCCTCGACCGCCTGCTCCGGGGCTATGCCATTGGGATTGAAGTTGATCATGCGGGTGCGTACGAGGCCAGGATGCAGGATCGCGACTGCAATACCGCGGGGTTGGAGGTCAATCGCCAGCGATTTGCCGGCAATGTTCAAGGCCACCTTCGACATCCGGTAGCCGTAGGAGCCCCCGGAGCTGTTATCGGCGATCGAACCCATACGACTGGTCATCAACGCCAGCTTGGCCCCCCGCGGCATCTGATCCAGCAGCGCCTGCGCCAGGAGCAACGGCGCCAGGGCATTCAGCTCGAACTGACGGCGGATCCCCTCCGGATCGAGATCCTCCAGCCCCATCGACTGCAGGATGCCGGCATTGAGAATCACCACATCGAGACGCTGTCCCTGCAGGCGAGCAACCAGTTCAGCGGGGGTCCCAGACTCGGCCAGATCCAGCCCCGCTTCAATTCGCACCCCCAGGGCCTCCAGCTCCGGAGAGGGCTCGCGGCAGACCGCAATCACCTGATCACCTCGTGCCTGTAACTGCCGGCAATACTCCAGACCAATGCCCCGGTTGGCACCTGTAACCAGACACGCTGCCATCCACCCTCAAAACACTGGCTTGCCACTCCCATCCTGGGGGATCGCCCCATCTCTGATCAGTCCAATCACCACGAAGCTGCGACCGGGATGATCGGCCGCCGTAACCCGGCAGGCATCACTGCGGCTGGAAGCCCGCACCCGCACTCTCTGTTCACCAGCCGCCGACAACAGGCAAACCTCATAGGACCCACGCATCACGCCTCCGGAGCGCACCCTCATCCGTTGTTGTGGCACAGGCGAATTTCATCCCGCCGGAGAGATGTCGAAATGAAATTCCCCTGACGGAAGGATCACAGGCAGGCCTAAACCGAATCCATCCGCACGATTCCAATGGCGTTCATCAGCCGCATTTGTGCCACCTCCCGCGGGTCCACCATTGATGCCGTCGGAAACGGCCGCTACCGGGTCTGCGATCGCCAGTCGCACTGCGCCGAAGTGGATGGGCTCTGGAAGGCCTATGAAACCCTCCGGCAGCAGGAGCAGCGGTCCGACTGAAGCCGCGGCCCAGCTCCTAAAAGCTCTGCTCGCTCTGGCCAGCGAAACGCCCCGCATAGTGTTCATCGCCCTCCATGCGCTGGAAGATGAACTGACAGATGGGCGTGCCCGGGGTGACCGCCAAGGGCGCCGGCCCGAAATTACTCATCTCCAGCACCTGGTGGCTGTCGATGCCTGGCCCCATGAACGGTGCACTGATGTGCACCATCAATCCGAGGCGTGCAAACCGACTCCGCCCCTCCAGCCAACCGCAAAGCCCCGGGCCGAGCTTGAGACGCTCGCGCGTGATACCCAGCACCGTCTCGCCCGGCATGATCAGGAAATGCTGCCCCTCAGGGACCTCCAGCTTGTCGGTAAAGCTGCGGTAATCGGTGTGTTCGCGCACCTCAATCACTTCATGCACCTTGCGGAACACCCGGAAGGTGCTGGCCAGGGTGAGATCCACAGAGGCCGGTCCCACATGCTCGGCCGTGAACGGGGAGATCGTGATCTGGCCGTGATCCATCGCCTCGAGAATGGCCCGGCGCCCTAACACCACCATCAGAACCCTTTTAGGGCGCTCAGTTTATGGGCTTTGCAGGGGTGGCCATCATGGAGACATTCGATCAACGCCATGCCGCTGCGCCGAACCAAGCGCTGGAATCTGATGGCCGCTGTGGCCCTGCTGCTGGCGGCGATGCTGGCGGTCTCGGGGATCAGCCAGCTTGATCTTCAGCGCGATGCCGACGCCGATCGCCTGCAGCTCAGCGCCCTGCCCCACCGCAGCAGCATCCGCTTGGAGCAGCAGCGGCGCGACGGCTGGAGCTCCCTGCGTAGCGATCGAATGTCAGAACGGGAGTTGCAGCAGGATGCGGAGAACGCCGCTGCCGCGACCTATCGCGTCACGGTCGGGGTCTACGCCACCAATACCTACGACCTCGACCTGAGCGTTCCCAGCTTCGCGTCAAACGGCTACATCTGGCTGCGCTGGCAGGAGCCGCTGCAGCGCTACCTCGAGCAGCAGCAGCTTGGACTTGAGGATCGCGTGATCCTGCTCAATCAGCTGCTCTCCGATGCCGATCCGGGACTCAAACCGATCGGCGACCCAGAACGTCTCGACGATGGCAGTTATTACCAGCTCTTCTCCTACCTCGGACGCTTCTACATCGATCGCGCCAGTTTCCGACGTTTTCCCTTCACCACTGTGAGCCTGCCGCTGGTGCTGGAGGCCGATGACGTTGACGGGGTGTTCGAGTACGCCAATCTGCGCTTTGTGCCGGATGTGAAGAACAGCGGTGTCGGCCTGTTCTCAGGAATCATCGGCTGGCTGAAACGGGGCTGGTCCATTGCGGAATATCGCCATCAATACGCCACCAACTTCGGCCTCGGCGGACCAGCAGCGGCCTACAGCACCCTGGTGTACGACATCGCCTTCGGCACCTCCTCCTGGTCGGCGTTCTGGCGCCTGATCCTGCCGCTGCTCGTGGTGATGGCGATGGTGCTGCTGGTGTTCAAGGTGCGTGCTGATGAGCAGGATGCACGCGCCGGTATTCCCGTGACCGTGCTGCTCACCCTGGTGTTCCTGCAGCAGACCTACCGGGATGAACTGCCCCAACTGCCCTTTCTCACCTTCCTCGATCAGGTGTATGTGGTGGCCTACGTGGTCACCCTGCTGGCCTTCGTGCTCGTGATCTGGATCGGACGCCGCTACAACGAACTCGAGGCCATGCCCGAGGGGCCACAGCGACAGGCGCTTGCCCACCGCCTGCACACCCTCGATGAACTCTGGCCGCTCAGCGTGGTGGGATTCACAACCGTGAGCGTGGTGCTGTGCTGGCTCACCCTGCCGCCCCTGAGCTGAGGGTTCGGCGCAAGAAGATTGAGCGCAAGAAGATTCAGCGCAAAAGCGTGAGATCGGGATACTGATCCGTGAGCTTTCCGTTGCTGTCGTAGGTGTTCATCGCCAGCCGATTGCTGCCATCCAGAGGAACCGCCAACTGCACCACGGCGTCACCGGTTGGACAGGGTTTCGGAAACAGGATGAGGCGCGCAACGCCAAACACCAGGTCGCTGGGCTCATTGGGGGGCACCAACTGATCCGGGAAAGCGCCGTTGCGGCCCCAGGGCAGAATCTTCACGCTGTAGTCGCTTTCGCAGATTCCATTCGCTGGCGTCCCCCAGCGGATCCGATTCGGCTCCACCGACAGCACATCCACGACGGCGCGTCCGGCCGTGCTGTTGGCCTTCCAGCGACCCAGATAAAAGTTGTCGCGAGCCCAGTCTTTGGGCTTATCCGGCTCCCCTGAAGCCTGATCGGTGACGGGCTGTTTGTTGGATTCAGCACCAAGCCGATAGGCGCGCATCGCCCCGCCATAGATCAGCCCGATCACATAGCCACTCGCCTGGTAGGCGATGGCGCTGCCAACCCCGGCGATCAGGGCCGCGCTCAGCAGGGCGTGACCAGTGGAGCGACGCATGACCCTCGCTGGATTCAACCCAGAAAGGCTAGGGAGCTCCTCGGACAATGAACCGTCAGGAACTCAACGCCGACACACACCCCATGGCCGTTTGAGGTGACGATGGGGCGCCCGATCCCAACCGCCCATGTCCGGCGGCACCATGGCCTTCCCGGAACACCACATGATCCAGGAGATCCTCGAGGCCTATGCCGGTCGGGTGGCCGCGGACGTGGCCGACGCAGCGGACGAGCAACAACCTCTGATCGAGTCCTTCCACATTCAGCTGCTCACCCTCAGCCCCCAGCAACTGGATGTGGTGCATCAGGAGTGGTGTCCCTGAGGCCGAACCCGCCGTGCTGGCCCTAGAAACTCAGGCGACAGCGGGCGGCATGCATCTGAAGCTCACCAGAAGAACTGCCATTCATGGGGTTGTAGGCATAGGGCGCCCGGTTGCCGGAACCCAGCTCTGCGACGCCGCAGTCCATGCTGCGGCCGTCAATCTGCAGAGAGAACTCCTCGATGGGTATCCCGGATTGCTGAGGGCTCTGCCGGCGAATCTCCACAGGCGGTAAGGGCGGAATGGATGGTGGGTCCACGCGTGCCCTGAGCCTCAATGCCAGCCAGCATGCCCTGGACAAAAGCGGTTGGCCACTGCCAGGGCCGTGGGGTCGTTGGTCACGGGCTGCCAACCCTTCGGAACTGAGCGGGGGATGCGCACATCACCGAGGCGGTCAAAGGTGCGGTCCTGACAGTCGAGGTGATAGGTGAAAAAGGAGCGGGTCGACCCCGCGGGCATCCCACCCGTGAGGCTCGGAGCCACATAGCCATCACGCCAACACCGGTTGCGCTCGCAGCGCACCGTGCCGGGGTTGCCTTGATTCAGTCGAGCGGGGATGGCTGGCCACTCGATCACCGTGTGGCCGACGAATTCCAGATATCGATCACGACGACCGCTGAGCACAATCGGTCGCACGGAGGCATCGTCGTAGCTGTAGGGGCTTGGCACCGGCACGGCAACCATCTCCGCCATCGCTGCACCCTCCAGGCCGATTAGCACCTGAAGCAGGGCCGCTGCAGCGGTCATCAACGGCAGACGAGGCATCGGTCTTCGCTTGGGCCCTCACTGTCGATGGCACAGAGCCCGAAGATCTCCCCCAAATGGGGGAGGGTTGTGACCAGCTGCAACTCAGGCTGCGGTATCAAGGCAATGACGTTCGGCAGCACGGGATCGATGGCAAGTGCAGGGGGAGCGACGCCGAATCCGATCGGCCATGCGGTGGAGCAACTCTCGAACGCAGTGTTTCCTCAGGCATCGCTCGGACAACTGCTGTTCACCCTCCTGTTACTCGGCCTCGTCGCGCTGTTGATCGGCGTCCCCATCGCCCGCCAACGTCGCCACGTGCAGCAGTTTCAGAAGCGCGTTCAGGAGCGCGACAAACCGGACTAGAGCTCAAACGCCCTTACAGCTCAAACACCCTTACAGCTCAAACACCGTGCCCAACAGGCTGGCCGGATGATCCACCCCATCCGTGCGCAGCAATTCCAATTGCAGCAGCAGGACGACATGAGCCGAGAAGCGAAGCGCCGAAACGATCGCGAGGCCGAGGCAGAGAGGGCAGTGCATCAATCCCATGGATGCAGCTTCGAGCGGTTCTCCCTCCGCTGACGAGAACCGTGCGATTTCTTGACCTTGCTGTGAAGCAGGGAGGCCACAGGGTCTCCGCACTGCGGTCAGTAGTAACGCCCTGGATACTCCCCGGGATGGTCCACCCGCGTCACCCGCACGCCGGCCACGGATCGCCCTGAAAGGCGCAGAAGGTCGCTCCCCGAAACGGCATAACCCAACTCCTGGGCGAGCATGGCCACCTGATCCGCAGTGATCGCCTCCTGCACCTGCCGCCGCAACTGCGGATCGCGCGCCAGCCGCTGAAGAAACTGCTCGAGCGGATTCAGAGGCCTTCCATGCAGTCGAGGCAGACCCTACAGGCAGCGATCAGCCTTAACCCTTTCTCCCTTGCACAACACCAACTCCCAGACTTAGTACATGCGTACTGATTCCGAGGACCATGGAGGACTGGGGCTTCATTGAGCAGGGCGAGCTGCGCATCAGCCGCTGCGCCAGCGTCTGCATCACCTGCCAACACTTTCGCTACAGCTGCGATCAGCACTGCCGAACGCTGCTCGCCTGCGGACTTCGCCAGCGTCTATTGCCCCAGGGAGACCATCTCACCCGCACCTGTTCGTTCTGGGCCCCCACCTGGCAGCAACAGGCGGGTTGGGCACCGGAGGTGGCCTGAGGAGTCAGCGCTCTCGCCAGCGATTCCAGGCCTTTCGATGCCATGGGGTGACGTCCTGCAAGGGAGGCGGAGGCCCTTGCTGGACCCGTTCCATCCGCTCCAACTCCGCACGCAGCTCACGCAACACGGGGATCAAAAGAAGCGCTGCAACGAGTCCCACCACCAGGAGGACCGGCAGCAAGGTGACCAGCCAGATCGCAGCCACGGTCGCAGCCACAATCCAGGCGAGCATGGCACTCAGTCGCCGCAGCCATCGCGGCCGGCTTCGCCCAGGAAGTTGCTTCATGGCAGCAGCGCTTTTGCCCTCACTCTGCCGCGGGCACGCCAGATTCAATCTCGGTCAGCGCCAGTCGTGAGGCAATGCGCCTTTACA
This sequence comes from Synechococcus sp. BS56D, assembly GCF_004332405.1. Classification (NCBI taxonomy): domain Bacteria; kingdom Bacillati; phylum Cyanobacteriota; class Cyanophyceae; order Synechococcales; family Synechococcaceae; genus Synechococcus; species Synechococcus sp. BS56D. The sequence continues at coordinate 226,673 of NZ_PHQU01000001.1, forward strand.
CCGATTGCCGATGTGTTCCAGGCAACCAAGACTGAGTGCATCGAGATCGGAGGAACCGGATGACGGCAGACACTCCACCTGAGCAACTCCTAGAAGCAAGCTGACTTTCTGGCCCCTGCTCCAACAGTTTTCACACCCAAAGAAGGGCTCGTCACCTCATCAGGTCATCAACGCCTGAACGACCCTCCACACCGCACCGCCACAGGTGCCCTTCGGAGTCAAAAGCCCCTCACCTGGAACCATGGCCCCAGGCGCCACCAGCCAGACGCTTCCTGTTTCCTTTCGCTTCACACACTGTCCTTCGCAACGGAGTTTCTTTCTGATTCGCGTTCAGTTCAGTCGATGACAGGAAACTGATGAACAAACGAGCGACGTAGGCCGTCTCTTCCATCCGGGAGGGGCGGCCTCCTTCGTGAATGGTCATCGCAGCCAGCCTGGACCATGCTTTGAACAAACGGAGCAGCTGCCACCTTGATCACCACCAGTGCTCCACCGCCGATCGCCGGCCGCGAAGACGAGCTCCGGGCCCTGATGGAACAGCCCGCGCTCAGACCACTCACCTCCTCAGAGCGACCGCTGGCGTCGAGTAGCTCCGCCTTTGCCTGTGCGCTGCACATGCATCAGCCCACGATCCCTGCCGGGCCCGATGGAGCACTGATCTCCCACCTGCAATACATGTTGGATCACCCCGGCGAGGGGGATAACCACAACGCCGAGCCGTTTGCCCATTGCTACCGGCGAATGGCCGAGCTGATTCCCGAGCTGATCGGTGAGGGCTGCGAGCCGCGGATCATGCTCGATTACTCCGGCAACCTGCTCTGGGGTGCCACCCAGATGGGGCGTGAGGACATCACGGGCGCGCTCCGATTCCTGGCCTGCGACCCGCAGATGCAGCGCCATGTTGAGTTTCTCGGGAGCTTCTGGAGCCATGCAGTGGCCCCCTCCACGCCGATCCCGGATCTGAAGCTGCAGATCAGCGCCTGGCAGCATCAGTTTGCGGCGATGTTCGGTGATGAGGCGCTGCAGAGGGTCCGGGGTTTCTCGCCACCGGAAATGCATCTGCCCAACCATCCCGACACCCTGTTCAGCTTCATCACCGCTCTCCGGGAGAGCGGTTATCAGTGGCTGCTGGTTCAGGAGCACAGCGTGGAAACCCTCAGCGGTTCCCCCCTGAGCAGGGAGCAGTGCCTGCTGCCCAATCGCCTGGTGGCCCGCAATGCTTGCGGCGAGGAGATTGCGATCACAGCGCTGATCAAGACCCAGGGCTCCGACACCAAGCTCGTGGGTCAGATGCAGCCCTGCTACGAGGCACTGGGGCTTGATCGCCTCCCCCTCGGCACCAAAACGGTGCCCGCCCTGGTGACACAGATTGCCGATGGTGAGAACGGGGGCGTGATGATGAACGAGTTTCCCGAAGCCTTCCGGCAGGCCCATCGCCGTCTCCGTGAGAACGGAAACGGCTGCATCGCCCTCAACGGCACGGAGTATCTGGCGCAGCTGGATGCCGCCGGAATCGACACCAGTGCATTCCCAACCATTCAGGCCGTAGGTCAGAGCCGGCTCTGGGAGGCGGTGGGATCGGCCCCGACGCCGGCAGCTGTGCAGGCTGCGATCGAGCGACTGCAGCAGGCCGATCCCTCCTTTGCGATGGAGGGATCCTCATGGACCAACGATCTCAGCTGGGTGCAGGGATACGACAACGTTCTGGAGCCGATGCAGGAACTCAGCGCCCGCTTTCACGCCCGCTTCGATCCACTGCGCGATCAGGATCCAACAATCAGCCGACGCGCCGACTACCAGGAGGCCCTCCTGCATCTGCTGCTGCTGGAAACCAGCTGCTTCCGTTACTGGGGGCAGGGCACCTGGACCGACTACGCCAAGGAGATTCACCGACGCGGCATGGCGCTGCTGGAGGGGCAATCCGGCTGAGGGGCGTCAGCCGGCCGTACTGGAGCGGCGACGCACCACCCGGCGCCCATCCGGGGTCTGCTCCACGGTCGCGTCACCCCCGGGGGTAGTGGTCACGTCCTCGCCCTTCGGCTCATCTTCGGGAGGTTCCATCTCCGCCACCAGACCCACAATCACCGCAGCCTGAATCTGATCGGCGAGATCACCGATGGTCATCAGCGCCTTGAGGGTGAGCTCCAAGCGGGAATCACGGGGCAAGCCGGGGCGAAGCTTTTTCACGCTGGCCCAGAGCTCCTGAGCCACTTCCTTCAGCAGGGCCTTGTCAGACATCCCTTCACAACAATCAATCGCATCAACCTACCCGGCTGCGAATCAGCCTCGGAAGCAGCGAGAATGATCCGATGCCTCTCACCCTTGTGTATGACGGCGGCTGCCCGTTCTGCCGTCATTTCGCCCTGCGCAGTGAACTGCTCGGCGGCATCCCCGATCTGGTGATCCGCGATGGCCGCGCTGATCACGGGCTGCGACGGCAGCTCCGCGAGCAGGGCCACGACCTCAACAAAGGCGCCGTGCTGATGGATGGTGCACGGGTCTGGCATGGCAGTGAAGCGATCGCTGTGCTCTGCCGCCAGCTGACGCCGACTGACCCACTGCTTCAGTTGCTGCACGGACTCTTCCGCGACAGCCGCCGCGCCAACCTGCTCTATCCAGGCCTTCTCGCCGCCCGGCAACTCGCTCTCGGTCTGCAGGGCCTACCTCTGGATCCGGATCGAGCCTGAGCTCAGCTGATCCGCTCAGATCAGACGGCTGCCCCGGGAGGGCAGTGGCAGCGGTTGGCGCGGAGATCTCTGCTTGAGCTCAGGCTGCGGCTGCGGCTGCGGCTGCACAGGAATCAATCGATAACGGACGCGCACCCGCGTTCTCGATGCGCAGTGGGTGAACAACCCCAGCGCCAAAACAATCAGAAGTCCGGTGCGCACCCTTGGCTTCAAGTCACTCCCCGTGATGGTCGTGGTCCGTATGGCATGACTCTGCAGGGCAGGACGATCCCGTCCATCATCGGTGGGGTATTCGTCAGGCGCGCTTCACGATGAACGGCAAGTTGCTGGTGGTGACCATCCTGCTGGCACTGGCCGGGGTCGCCGCGTATGAATACGTCCTTCTTCAGGGCCTTGCGCCTGCCTGAGTTGGCTCCCATGGTTTCGCGTCTGTTTTTCGCCCTTCTCCTGGTCACGGCATTGCTTCTGGGCCCTTCAACGGCCTGGGCCGCCGACCTGAAACTCAGCGCCGTGGAGCTTGCCCCCTGCGACGCCGCCGATCCCGGAGCCCAGCCGGGAGCGACAAGCGCCAGCAACCGCGGCAGCATCAGCAGCCCGGAGGGAGCGAGCTGCTACGTGCTCACGGGCACCGTTGAGAACCCCGGCCGCCGTCCCGTGGTCGATACCGACGTCTACGCGCGCATCCTCGACAGCAGCGGCGAGCCGGTCCTGCAGAACCGCACACGGGTGGGGTCCATCGGCGATGTGGAACCTGGTTCCCATCCCTTCGCCTTGCGTCTGGCCGTGCCCACCGGCACCCCAGGCCCCTTTGAAGTGAAGAACGCCCGCGCGCGCGGCTTCAGTGCTCCGGTGCGCAGCCGTGCCGGCGACGACGAAGAGCTGCTGCCCTTGGAGCAGGGCGTGATCAGCAGCCAACCCGACCCCGGCCCCCTCTGACTCCTCGATGGACCTCGTTCTGTTTCTCTGCACGGGCAACTACTTCCGCAGTCGCTTTGCGGAGCAGTGGTTCAACCACAGGGCACGTCAGCTCGGACTTGATGACCAAGTCCAGGCCTGCTCAGCCGGCCTGGGGGTGAGGCCTGACAGCGGCAACGTCGGACCGATGGCCAAGGAGGCTCTGGCGGCCCTGCGGGAGCGCGGATTGGAGCTGGATCCAGCGGATCTGGCCCTGCCGCATCAGGTGAGCCGCCAGGAACTCGAGCAGGCCAGCTGCGTCATCGCCGTGGATGCCGAAGCCCACCGCCCCATGGTGCAGGCCCAGTGCCCTGACTGGGAGGAACAGATCACGTTCTGGAGCGTGAAGGACCTGGGCGAGGGGGAGGCTGATGCCGACCCGATCGTCCAGCTGCAGGGGCGGGTGGAGCAGTTGCTGCAGCGCTGGCAGGTGCAGCTGAAACGCATCGACCAGCACCTGCTCGATGCGGTTGCCACCGAAGCGCGCCAGCGCGAACGCCTGCGACTCAACCACAACCTTCACCGGGAGAGCGACCTGGTGCAGAGGTTTCTCAATGCACTCCAGCCTGGCACCTACGTGCGCCCCCACCGCCACGTACGAGCCGAAGCGGGCACCGGGTTCGAATGCTTCCTGGTGCTTCAGGGGGCGCTCGGCCTACTGGTCTTGGATGCTCAGGGCCATGTGTTGAGGCAGGAACGGCTGAGCGCCAAGGGCTCCCTACGGGGTGTGGAGCTGGCGGAGAACCAGTTCCACACCCTGGTGGCCCTGGAACCCGACACGGTGATGTTCGAACTCAAGCAAGGCCCCTATACCCCCACTGCCGACAAGGACTTCCTGCCGATGTTCCCGCTCGAGGGGACTCCAGAGGCCCAGGATCAGGAGCTGCGCTGGCGGGATCTGTTCAACGGAAGCGGCCCCAGCTCAGAACAATGAGCCCTGGACCGGCGCCTCAGCGGGAGCGCGCAACGGTGTGAGCGGTCGGACCTGCCAGCCGACTGGATCCCACCCCAGCAGCAAGGGCTCGAGGGCACGCAGCTCGGCACCATCGCTCGGAGCCATCCAGGCCTCCTCCAGTCCTGCGGGAATGAGCACCGGCATCCGGTCGTGGAGGGGGCGGATCAAGGCGTTGGCCTCGGTGGTGAGCACGGTGCAGGTGTCCACCTCACTGCCATCCGCACCGAGCCAGCGCTCCCAAAGGCCCGCGATCCAGAAGGGCTGACCGTCATCCCGGGCGATCTGCTGGCCCTTCTCAAAAAAGCAGCTGGCCGGCAACAGGCAGCGCCGGTGTCGCCAGGCCCCACGGAAGCTGGCCTTTTCGGCAACGGTTTCGGCTCGGGCATTGAACGGCCTTGGGCCGGTGGATGGGTCCTTGACCCAGGAGGGGATCAACCCCCAGAGCATCAGGGCGGCTTGGTCCTTGCCCTCCTCGCGGCGCAGGGCCAGCAGCGGTTCACCCGGGCGGATCAGATCCCTTGGGGCGTAATGACGGCGATGGTCCCCATCAAGACGCTCCAGCAAGGGAACCGGCAAGTTGGGCAGGGCTGTGCTCAAGGCATAGCGACCACACATCAAGCCAGCTCCCGGCAGCCAAAGGCCTCCTCATTCAAGGAGACCCAGCTCAGCTGGCAGACCCCACGGTTTCCACATCGGGTTGAGAGCTGGCAGCAAAGGAGGCCTCCAAGCGGGTCTGCTGTTGGCTGAGTTCAGGAGCCAATCGCCGCACGATCAGTTCATCGACAGCGAAGCGTCCGGGGCCCACGGCCAGCACAGCAGCGGCACTGGCGAAATAGAGGCCGAGCAGCTCCAGCAAATAGATGTTGAAACCGTTGATCACGATCGCGTGGTAGATCGCAACACTGATCGTGCCCAGAATCGCCAGCGCCCCGAAACGGGTGAGGAATCCCGTGATCAGAAGCCAGCTTCCGGCGATCTCGGAGAACGCCGCCAGATAAGAGAGGGTGATCGGGAAAGGGAGGTGAAGCGGCCGCACAAAGGCGTCAGCAAAGTTGTCGATATTGGCCAGCTTTTCGTAGCCGTGATGGATCAGCAGTGAGCCGGTGAAAACCCTCAGCACCAACAGGCCGAAGTCGGCAAGAAACGGGCGCGTCAGCAGAGTGCGCAACACAAGAAAACAAGCAGGTTTACAAAACGTAAGGAGGCGTCCACGCCTGCCGTGGACGCCGGGTGGTGCTCGCGGACGATTGAGCAGAAGTACTTAGGCAGCAGGCGGCACCACAACCGACACTCCGGCGCGCCAGGATGCATCAAGAAACGAAACGTTTTCTTGACATGAGCACGGAATCCTTTCTTGTCATCGTCCTAAGCATCGGCGGCGCCCTGGCCAGCATCAGTTTCTGGAAGTTCAGCCAGGCCGACTCCAGTGCAGGTAAGGCTGAATAAGCTCAGCCACCCTCTGCTGACCCCCATGCCGGACGATTCCGACTACCGCTACGAACCCCTGGAGGCCTTCGGGGAGAGCCTCACGACGCGGCGCCCCTGGAACACTCAGGCCCTCGTGGGCGTTGAACGCCTCAACGGGCGCGTGGCGATGCTGGGCTTCGTTGCGGCTTTGATTGGCGAGCGACTCAGTGGCGTTGGCCCCGCCGGTCAGGTGCTGGCAGCCCTGCGCTGGTATCTCAATCTCGGCTGACCCATGCACGCCCCGGATCGAAAGGAACTCCTGGAACTCGAGCAGGGGGCACGCCGCCATGGAAGCGGCATCACGACCACGGAACTCGTGGGCTGCTGGCAGCTTCAAACCGTCTGGCCCCGCACAACCGGTGAGGCCAACGGCATGAGCGGTTGGCTGCTTCGACAGCTTCAAGCTCGCCTGGAGATCGCCATCGATACCGATGGCCAATTAAGCCTCAGCAATGCGGTGAATCTGGGCGCCCTGGAACTGCGCTTCCGAGGCCCCGGGCAACTGATCGGGGCTCGTCCTTTGCTGCGCTTCCACTTCACGACCCTCTGCCTCTCCCTGGGAAAGCAGGTCCTGATCGAGCGGCACCTGCCCGCCCCGACAGCCCAGAAGGAGCCTTTCTTCGCCCTGATTCATCGCGACCGCAACGGTTCACTGACGGCAAGGGGACGCGGCGGCGGACTTGCTCTCTGGACGCTCAGGGATTGAGCCGCTGCTCCCGCCAACCCTGCCCCTGCTCCCAGCAGCGGCGCAGGTGAGGATGTGGCTTGAGATCCAGCTGCTCGACGCGATCGATCACCACCTGCAGCAATCGAAACGCCTCCGGCAGTGGGCTGCCATCAGGCAGTTGCTCGGGCCAGGGTCCCTCCGGCACGAACGAGGCCCCGGGAGCGGGCCAGCCCCACACCGCCCTCCCCTGGGGCGACATCCCCTGCCAGTGCTGCTCGAGGGCTTCGATCGCTTCTGCGGCCCCGATGACCCGGGCAGTCCCCCGCAGTCGGAACTGCTCCCGAGCCTTGCGAAAGAGCCAACAGAGCTCCACCCGTGGCTGCTGAATCAGATCCTGCGGCTTCTCGCTGCGGGCATCCGTGAGCAAATCGAGCTGGGCAGGGGCCGACCACCCCCGGAACACCAGGGTGCGCACCCGGGGGGTGCCATCACTGGCCAATGTGGCCAGCTGCAGCCATCCGCCCCCGGGGGCACGCCCCTCCCGCTCGCGGGCAGCGCGCAACAACGGTCTCCAGGGAGGCGGCCCACCAGTCACTGGCGCATCACTGCGTTGCGATACGACGCTCACGCCTGCGAGAGCCAAGGTTCGAGAAACGCCAACGGTTCATGCATGGTCTCCGAGAAGCCGAGGATGCCGCGATCGCGATGGCAGTAGAGCAGGCTGTCGTCGGAATCAATCAGGAAGGTGCCGCCCCGCTGGGTGATGAAGGCGTCATCCGGCACATAGGTGCGCCAGTGGCGCAGCACCTCATTCATGTTGCGCAACCGCAGGGTGGCCAGTTCAAAGGGGCGCTGAAAACCGCTGCCTCCAGCGCGCTGAAACAAAGACGCCGGGAAAGCAGGAAGCACCCCCGTATCGATCACGGCGTCGTCGGTGAAACGCTGGGCCGCACGACGATCACCGACGTAACCCCGCAGCACCTCAGCCAGAGTGCCTGGTGACCCGAGGCCGGCACACATCAGCAAAAGCCCTGGCCACGGTCCACCCGGCGTCCTGAGACCTGCATACAGCCCCAGGGAACGATGCAGCTGGGCATCAGGCACCACCTCCAGCGCCGTGGACGGGAAGCCAGTGAACGCACAGAACCTCTCGGCGCCCGCCTCATCTCCGATGGCGATCGCCAGAAGGCTGATGCCGGCATCCCTGAGCCTGGGTAGCACTGGCACCAGGGCCTGGGCGTACTCCATCGAATCAAAGTCACCGAGCTGGCTGAGCAACAACACCAAACGGCGGCCCGTCTGGCAATCAGCCGTCTGCCGTAGGCGAATCAGCAAAGACTCCGGAGCCTGCATCAGCGGGGGGGCAACAACTCTCTCTCGCCTGTCACAACCGCAGAGCAAGGCGACTCGTCCAAGCGATCCAGTTGATGGGCAAATTCCCTGAGCTCCGCATCGAGCTCAAGCAGCATCACGGCCAAGGCCTGGGCCAGCTCGCAGCTGAAGGATCGCGGCATGCCAGGTCTCAGGCGGGACTCATCCGTTGTAGAGGGCTGGCAGCCACTGTCGTGGCTGCCGTTGCGGCTCAGACACAAAACGGTCCAAAGCCATCTGGATCACTGATGCTCCCGCTGCCAACGGCTGAGGTTGGCCGGGGAGAATTTGTGACCGTGACGAAGCGCCACCTTGGCGACGCAGGTGTTGTCGCTGCCGCAGCTCTCCACCTCACGACGAATCGTGTCGTTGCTCTGAGCCTTGGAGAGGAACGTCTCCAGTTGTTTCATCGACATGGTCATGCCAGCGATGGGACTCCCCACCGCTAGACACCTGGCGCGTGTAAGCAGCGACACATCGCTTTTTCTTCTGATCAGGTGCTCCCTGACAGCGCCGGAGACAGCCGGCCGATTTTCGCCTCGAGATAAGCGAGAAACGGCTCGGCCGACAGGGCACGGCCACTCACCTGCTCCACCAGCTGCTCCGCATTGAGGGCACGGCCGATCGGATGCACATGCTCACGCAGCCAGGCGAGCATGCCGCCGAGATCGCCACGGGCGACGTGGTCTTCCGGGGCACCGATCGCCGCGGTCATCGCCTCGCTGAGCTGGGCACTGATCAGATGACCCAGCAGATAGGAGGGGAAGTAACCGAACAATCCCTCGCTCCAGTGCACATCCTGCAAACACCCCTCAGCATCGTCGGCAGGCTTGACCCCAAGCAGGTCCCCGTAGCGACGGTTCCATTCCTGCGGCAGATCGTCCACTGCCAGCCCCTGCTCCAGCAGCGCCAGCTCCAGATCCGTGCGGATCAGGATGTGTAGTCCGTAGCTGAGTTCATCTGCTTCCACGCGATTGCAGCCTGGCGCCATCGGATTCATCGCCCCCCAGAACTCCCTGGCCGACCCAAGCGGGGCACCCGCCGCGGCGAACCGTTCCCACCAGCGCTCAGCGAAGGGGAGGCTACGGGCCACCCGGTTTTCCCAGAACAGCGACTGGCTTTCATGCACGGCCATCGACGTGGCCTGCCCTAGGGGCCAGGCAAACCACTGGTGGCTCGCGGTGGGCAGCCCCTGTTCATAGAGCGAATGCCCCCATTCATGCGCCGTCGCCAGGAAACAGGAGAGCGGCTGACCAGCCACCACCCGGGTGGTGATTCGGAAGTCGCGGGGGCCAAGGGTGATCGAGAACGGATGCGGGGATGCGGCCACGCAGGTGATCGCCGGATCCCGGCCCCAGTCCTCCAGGAGCTGATCACAGAGCTGCTGCTGAGTCGCCGCAGGCAGATCCCAACTGAGGGACGTGGGCCTCGGGCCGCTGCGCAGCTGATCCAGCAGTTCCGGCAACCGCTGGCGCAAGGGCGCAAACAACTGCTGAAGTCGCTCCAGGCTGAGATCGGGCTCAAAGGGCTGGGCAAGGGTCTCCCAGCAGCTGCGCGGTTCCGCCAGCTGGCGGGCCTGCTCCTGACGCAGGGACACCATGCGGGTCAAGGCCGGCGCAAACAGGCTGAAATCAGACCTGACCTTTGCCTGTTGCCATCGGTCGTAGCCCTCCGCCTTGGCGGTGGCCAGGGCGCTGACCAGATCAGGATCCAGGGCTTGCTGACGACGTAAGTCCTGCTCCAGCAGATCCAGATTGCGCCCGCGGGCCTGCAGTTCGTTGTTGCTTGCAGCTCCTGATGCAGCAACGGCAACGTGCCAGTCCTGTCGGGCTTCGGCGATCAGGTCCGCATAGGACGCAGCGCTCTGACGGGCATGGAGCTGCCGCGCCAGCAAGGCCAGCTGCTCGCCACGCCAGGCAGCCCCTCCGCTGGGCATGCGCGTGTTCTGATCCCAGTAGAGCGTGCTCTGGATCGAACCAAGCAGGTTGGTCTCCCTCAGATGGGAGCCCAGGCGCTGCCAAGCGCTGCTACGACCGCTCACTCCGATCAACACCAATGTCTCACCACCCTCTCAAACAGGCCGCGACTTAGCGCCGCAGGTCACGGGTGCGACGCCGTGCCTGCTGCTCGCTTGTCCACGTGGCCCAGCGACGCCACTCCACCTCACTGGCGGGCTGAACCGCTGCCACCAGGGCGTTATCGGTCCAATAGTCAGGGGAGTCCAGGGTTCCCAGATGGATCGGACAGGAGGGTCCAGCCTTCACAGCAACGCCTACAGATTGTCTTAAGACTGGCTCACGGTGAGACCGACCTGCAAGCCCTACTCCACGCTTTCGCCTTCCACGGAAATCTCGAAATCGATGCCGAATCGATGGGCCGTCGCCCGAAAGCGCCGAGCCAACTCGATAAAGAGCTTCTTCACAAGCGCCTCATCGAAGTCATAGATCTCGAGGTTGGCGGTCTTGGCAACGGCCTGCAAATCCTCGATCAGCTTCTCCACCCGCGGCGCAAACACCTTGCCGAACCGGGCCCGCCGCTCGGCGGAACTGTTGAAATCAGGCGTCTCCGCCATCGCGATTAGAAGGGAATCCGGGCAGTTTGGCCCATTCCCCTCGCAGCACCCCTGCAGCTCTCGAAGTGCCCCTGCCGATCGTCTACCACCCCCGGTACTCGGCCCCTCTGCCCAGCAGCCATCGCTTCCCGATGGCCAAATTCCGTCTGCTCCATGCTCTGCTGCTGCAGCGACGCTGGATCCGACCAGAACAGGTGCACACTCCGCTGAGCATCTGCCGGAGGGACATCGAGCGCGTCCACGGGCGCCATTACCACCAGGCCTTCAGTCGCAATCAGCTCGACCGCAGCGCCCTGCGGCGAATCGGTCTGCCCGCAAGCCGGGAGCTGGTGCAACGCACCTGGCTTGCCGTCGGGGGCACCTTGCTCACGGCAAGGCTGGCCCTGCGCCACGGCATCGCCTGCCATCTGGCGGGTGGCACCCATCACGCCCACCCCGGCTACGGAAGCGGCTTCTGCATCTTCAATGACTGCGCTGTCGCCGCTGCTGCTCTTCTGGCGGATGGCGTGGTGCGGCAGCTGATGGTGATCGATCTTGATGTGCACCAGGGGGATGGCACCGCCGCCTGCTTTGCCGCTGATCCACGCGTGTTCACCCTTTCAGCACACGCCCAAAGCAACTTCCCCCTGCGGAAGGGTGAAAGCGATCTCGACATTCCACTGTCGGATGGCACCGATGACGAGCTCTATCAACAGGCCATTGGAGACCGCCTGCCAGAACAGCTTGATGCCATCCGACCAGACCTTGTGCTCTACAACGCCGGCGTCGACCCCCACCGGGACGACCGCCTGGGCAGGCTGGCTCTGACGGATCAGGGTCTCCTGCAACGAGACCGGCTGGTTCTGGATGCCTGCCTGCGACGCTCGATTCCCGTCGCCACAGTGATTGGCGGCGGCTATGACTCCCTTGAACCTCTCGTGGAGCGGCATGCGCTGATCGTGCGAGCCGCCCTGGAGCAAGCGAGGCTCTATGCCATCTGAGCCGAACGCTTCACTTCCGACGGCAGTAGCCGCCGCCCACATTCATCCAGCCGGAGGGGCAAGGCTTGCCATTGGTTGGCTTCACCGTGTAGGTCACCAGACCCAAGGTGCTGCACTTGCCGTTGAACGTATCGACGTAGCCCATGGGGCACAGATCGGCGATTTTGGGCACCACACGCTGGGCATGCGCCCGGCAGGGAAGCCAGGCAAAGGCCGCACCGAACAAAGCAAGCGTCAGGACAGTCCGGCGCATCAGAGCTGACGGCGGGTTCTGAGCGCAAGACTAGGTCTGATCCTCCGTGCGTCACCGCGATGGCCGCCACCCTGCTCAGCCCAGATGCATGCGCAGCACTCAGCCATCAGCTGCCTCTTTGGGCGATCGTCGATGGAAAGCTGACCCGCCAATGGACCTTCGCCAATTTCAGTGAGGCCTGGGGCTTCATGAGCCGGGTCGCCCTCCTAGCGGAGGCCATGAACCATCACCCCAACTGGAGCAACGTCTACGCAACGGTGACCATTCAGCTGCACACCCACGACCTCGGGGGACTCTCCAGTCTCGACCGAGCCCTGGCCGAAGCGATCGATCGCATCACTCCTGCCTGAGGCCTGCCAGCATGGTGGGCTGGACTTCGTCGGCTTCCCCCGCAGCGACCATGACAGCCACCCCAACCAGCACAGCGATTCAGGCCAGTGGCGTGCCGGTGACGATCCTCACCGGCTTTCTGGGGGCTGGAAAGACCACGCTGCTCAACCACATCCTCAGCAATCAAGACGGCGTCAAGACCGCCGTCCTCGTGAACGAATTCGGCGAGATCGGCATCGATAACGATCTGGTGGTGAGCACCGGCGAAGACATGGTGGAGCTCAGCAACGGCTGCATCTGCTGCTCGATCAATGGCGAACTGCTGGAGGCGGTGGATCGGATCCTGGAACGACCTGACCCGGTGGACTATCTGGTCGTCGAAACCACTGGCCTGGCCGACCCGCTGCCTGTGGCGATGACCTTTCTGGGTAGCGAGCTGCGCGACCAAACCCGACTGGATTCGATCATCACCTTGATTGATGCTGAGAACTTCGGCCCCGAGGTTCTCGACACCGAGGTGGGGCGCTCCCAGGTGATCTACGGCGACATCCTTCTGCTGAACAAGACCGATCTCGTAGAGGAGGAGCGTCTGCAGGCCCTCGAGAAAAGCCTCAAGGAGGTGAAGAAAGATGCCCGGATCCTGCGCTCGGTCAAGGGTGAGGTTCCACTGCCGCTGCTGCTGAGCGTGGGGCTGTTCGAATCAGACCGCGTGGTCAGCGCCTCCAGCGACCCGAGCCTCGATCACAGCGACTGCGATCACGACCATGGCCATTGCAGTCATGACCATGAGCATGACCACAGCCATGGTCATAACCACAGCCATGGTCATAACCACAGCCATGGGCATGACCACGGGCATCACCATCACCACAGCCATCACGATCACCAGGATCACGATCACCACGGTCAGGGCAACGCCGATCATCTAGCGATCGAGGGTTACACCTCCCTCTCCTTCAGCAGCGATGGCCCCTTCGCCCTGCGCAAGTTCCAGAACTTCCTCGACAATCAACTGCCGGCTTCGGTGTTCCGCGCCAAGGGGATTCTCTGGTTCAACGAAAGCGATCGCCGCCACGTCTTCCACCTAGCTGGCAAACGCTTCTCCATCGATGACAGCGACTGGCCCGGCGAGCGCAAGAACCAGCTGGTCCTGATCGGTCGCGATCTCGATCACGCCCTGCTGCGCAAACAGCTGCAGGCCTGCGTGGCCAAGGATGCCGGTCAGGGCTTCGGCTGAACACCGCAGCAGGGCTGTAAAGCGCAGCAGGGCTGTAAACCGCAGCATTGATCACAGGCGGAATCCCTCGAGGATGATTAGTGTGGCCTTCTACCGGGAGAGGGAATGGTTGAACTTCTCACTGCAGGCACCCTGCTCATCGCCCTAGGTGTTGCCTTCTGGCTTCTGGTGGATTCCGACGATGACAACAGTGGAGGCGGCCTGATGGAGCCCGCCCTGGTTCCGATTCCGGTTCGTCAGCAGCGCCGCTGAGCCCTGAGAACCCCACCTCACCTCCCCGCCAAGGCGGGGATTTTTTTTGCCCGCCGCCGGTGACGGCTATTGAGTATCATTCGCAACCAGTTAGCATTCGCAAATGCGGATCAGTCTCAATAAAGCCCGGATGGGTCGCCTCTCAGCCTTTGCCTTGCTGCTGATCAGCTCAGGCCTCCTGGCCTCCTGCAGCAACCGAAGCGAACAGGAAATCGGCGTGTACTCCGGTCGCCACTACAACACCGATCAGGCGCTCTACGACCGCTTCACCGCCGAAACCGGCATCAAGGTGAAATTGCTGGAAGCAAAGGACGATGCCCTGATTCAGCGGCTTCGCTCCGAGGGATCGGAATCGCCGGCAGACGTGCTGATCCTTGCCGATGCAGCGCGCCTGGATCGTGCGGCCGACCTTGACCTGTTCCAAGCCGTGGATTCAGAAACGCTCAAAGCGGCGATCCCGGCCGATCTGCGGGATCCAGCGAACCGCTGGTTTGGCCTCACCCGCCGCCTGCGTGCCCCAATGATCAACCCGGCGGCTCTGCAGCCCTCCGAGGTCGACAGCTACGAGAAACTGGCCCAGCCCGCCCTCAAGGGCCGCCTCTGCCTGCGCAATCGCCGCAGCGTCTACAACCAGTCCTTGGTGGCCTTCGTGCTCGATCGCCAAGGGGAAGCAGCCACAGCCGCCTGGATCCGCGGCATGGTGGCCAATCTGGCGCAGCCGGTCTTCAGCAGTGACACCCCCATGATCAGGGCCGTGGCCCAGGGGCGTTGCGGTGTCGCCCTGGCCAACAGCTACTACCTGGGACGACTGCAGGCAGGCGACTCAGGGGAGACAGATCGCAGCCTCTCCACCAAGGTCAAGGTGGTCTGGCCCGACCCGGTGCACGTCAACATCACCGGGGCCGGCGTCACCCGCGGCAGCCGGCAACCAGCGGCAGCCCGTCGCTTCCTTGAATTTCTTGCCTCCAGTCAGGCCCAAGGGGGCTACGCAGCCGCCAACCATGAATATCCGATCAAAGGCTTCGGCGATGACCCAGTGCTGAAGGCCTGGGGTCCGTTCCGGCAAGCTGATGTTTCCGCCGCCCGTCTCGGTGAACTCAATGGCAAGGCGCTCGAACTGATGACGGCCAACGGCTGGCAATGAGCAGCTCAAGGCTGGCAGCGACCCAAGGGGGGCCTTGGCGGCCTGGTCGGCGTCTGCTGAGCGCGGGCGCCCTGCTGCTCGCCCTGCTGGCACTGTGGCCTGTGGCCGGGCTGCTGCGCGAGGGCCTGCAGGGGCTGTCCAACGGTTCCGCCCGGCTGGGAGCTGACGGGAGCCTGCAGTTGCGAGGAACCACCCTGCTGCTCCTGGGAACAGCGCTCCTGGGAGGGCTGCTGGGGACAGCCAATGGCTGGCTCCTGGCGAACTGCCGTTTTCCAGGTCGACGACTGTTACGGATCGCCCAGCTCCTCCCCCTGGCCAGCCCCTCCTATCTGCTTGCCGCCACCCTGATCGACCTCGGAAGCCGCCAGGGTCTGCGCATCCATGGACTGGGGTGGGGGGTTCTTGTGATGGCCCTCAGCACCTACCCCTACGTTTTTCTGCTCAGCACCGAGAGCTTCACGATCTGCGGGCGTCGCCAACTGGAGGCCTGCCGCTGCCTGGGGGTCGGCCCCTGGAACAGCTTCCGAAGGATCGCCCTTCCCATGGCCCTCCCAGCCATCGGTGCCGGCATTGCCTTGATGGGCATGGAGGTGGTGAACGAACTTGGCGCTGTGCAGCTGCTCGGCATCCCCAGCCTCTCGGCCGGAATCCTCCAGGCCTGGCAAGCGGAGGGAAATCCCACCGGTGCCGTGGGTCTTGCCCTGATCACCCTGGCGATCGTGATGGTGTTGCTGGTGGGTGAACGGCGGTTGCGACGACGCAGTCGTCGCTGGTCGGATGGGGTGGCCGGTGGTGAATCACCCGCCTGGCCCCTGCAGGGTCAGCGCGCCTTTGCAGCCCAGGCCCTGGCCCTGGTCCCCCCACTGCTCAGCCTGGGAATCCCGCTGCTCTGGGCTGCTATCAACGTTGATCAGCTGAAGTCAGGGCTCAGTGCTGAACTGTTGCTGCTGGCTGGTCGCAGCCTCGGCCTTGCCCTCGCGGCAGCTGGGCTAGCCCTCTCGGCGGCCCTGGTGCTGGCCATCGCCAAACGCTGGAGCAGCGCTCCATGGCTGCGCAGCCTGACCTTTCTCGCTGGCATGGGCTATGCCGTTCCTGGGGCTGTGCTCGCCCTCGCCCTGCTGCTCCTAGGCGGGCCCTGGCGTCTCGCTCCTCTGCTGTTGTTGCTCTGGGGCTACTGCGACCGCTTTCTGGCCGTCGCCAAAGGCGGACTGGACGCTGCCCTGGAGCGCCTCTCCCCCAGCCTTGATGAAGCGGCCACAGGCCTGGGCTGCCGCTGGCCAGATGTTCTCCAGCGGGTGCATCTCCCCCTGCTGCGTGGCCCCATGGCGGTCGGAGCACTCCTGGTGTTCGTCGACACGGTGAAGGAGCTACCCCTCACCTTCGCCCTGCGCCCCTTCGATTTCGACACCCTGTCTGTGCGGGTGTTTCAGTACGCCAGCGATGAGCGGTTGGCCGCAGCCCTCTGGCCAGCTCTGATGATCCTGCTTCTGGGTCTTGTTGCCTCCCTGGCCTTGATCCCAGGCCTAGAACGGCAGCAGCGGGATCAAGCACCCAGCAGAGGCTGACCGTCGAGGCGCTGCACCACCACCACCCCTGGACGGGGAGGGCGCCCCGGGGCCTGCGAAGGCCAATTGGAACCCAGAGGCACCCGGCGAAGCTGCTCGATCGTGCCGCCATCTCGGTCTTGAAGACGGTGGGCCTGATACTCCTCAGCACCGGCCAGACGGCGCCCGTTCACCTCACCGGGGTGCTGCACCGCCAGGAACAGGGCCCGCTCCTGTCGATCGAGGCAGAGTCCGGTGAGCTCAGATTCCATCGGACCGATCGCAAAGCAAGCCGCTGACTCCCCATCCCCCAAACGGGGGATGAACCAGCAGCTGTTATTGCCGAATTGATCACTGGCGGCGGACTTCGTGGAGCGGTCCGTCACGATCCAAAGGTTGCCCCCGCGATCAATCGCCAGGTTGTCGGGGTTCGTGAAACCAAGTCCACCGGCCCAGGGCTCCCCTCCGGTCACGGCCATGCGCCAACGGAATCGGGAGGATTCATCACTCAGGCGCATGACCCAGCCATGGCCCCAACTGGCCTCACCCCTGGGACCGCTGAAGATCGCCGGGTCGGCACCGCCGCTACTGCCAGGAGCACCAGAGGTGAAAGCCACCAGCAGATCCCCTGTGATCGGATCGATCTCCGTATCTTCCGGACGGGCCGTGGGGGTTCCACCGATGGCGGAGGCAGCCAGATGGGCATCAATCAAGATCGCGCCCTGCAAGGCCTCACCATCGCCGCGATAGAGGTCCGCCAGGGTGGGGAACCGCCGGGCATAGGCAGCCACCGCCGCATCGTCACGGAACAGCTCGGCACCGGCGCGAGCACGGTCGGAATGGGGCAGTTCCACTGGACAGCTGAGGCCAGCCGCCTGAAACCGCCCTGGCGCAAACGGCTGCACCGATGTCTGCGGCAGCAAGGGCAACCATTCGCCGGTGCCATCAGCAGCAAAACGGGCCACCTGGAGCTCCCCCGCCTCCAGCAGGCGGGAGTTAGCAGGATCCTCCGGGCGCGTCACGCGCCCCTCACTCACGAAGCGGTAAAGGTGGCCACCCCTGCGGTCACAACCGGAATAGACCACCAGTGGCTCACCGGCCCTGGCCCGCATCGCTACCGCCTCATGGCGGAAGCGACCCAGGGCCGTGTGCTTTCGCACAGTCGAGCCGGGATCCGCCGGATCGAGCTCCACCATCCAGCCGTACTTGTTGCCAGCCAGCCCGTAGGGATTACCAAGGCCTGCCAGGGCGCCGGCCCGGCAGACCAGGGGCATGGCCCCGGGTTCCGAGGCGCTGCCATCGGCGTACACAGCCTCCGGCACCTGCGACTGGAAGTTCTCCTCTGCACTCAGCACTGTGCCCCAAGGGGTGGTGCCCCCGGCGCAGTTGGCGAAGGTACCGACCACCGCCACCCCTAAGCCATCGTCGTAACCCAGACGCTGGGGCGCTGCGAACACCGCCGTGGCCGGCCCTGTGGCCTGCAGGCACTGGGCGGGATCTTGCCAGCCGGCCAGCCCATCCACCCGTCGTTCCCGGCGGTCAACGCTCCGTCGCCAGATCCCCTGACCATCGCGCTGCAGGTGGATCACCCCCACACCCAGGTCTGCCATCGCCTGGTCGGTCACCGCGCGGATCTGGCCCAGCAGAGGGTCATCGGCGGGGAGGCGGCTGGCATCGATCAGACCATCACGAGCTGCCAGGGCCGACACCAGTGCCTGCCAGGGCAGGGGCTGATCCACCACCTCTGCAAAACCATCGACCCAAGGAAGCGGGCTGATGTATTCGAAGTTCACGACCAGAAGCGCCTCGTTCTCCCCACGCGGCACAAAGCCCAGGTAGTCGTTGTTGAAGCCAAAGCGACCCTGCGCCAGGGGATCCCCCCAGGCGGCGAGCAGATCGCTGCGAAACCCCTCCGGCACCACCAGACGATCCTCGATCGCCAGCTGCCGGTAATGCTGCTGCTGCTGAGGCGCCGCCAGACCATCGCTGCTCACCGGCAGGGGCGTCGGCACAGGCTGAAACGGCCAGGTCCCGGCCTGCACTGTTTTGGTTTTCCCAAGAGTTTTCGCCAGAGGTTTCGGCGCACCAACGCTTTGGGCTTCGGTGCGACTGGCCAACAGTCCGGCCCCAGCGAGGCCGAGCAGGCTGAGCACAGAGCGACGGCGCATGGGGAGAGAAGCGAATCAGAAGGAGGGAACAGGCGGCAGGGCCACAGCGCTGCAAGCTGCAGTACGCCGCGGCGCCAGCACCGCAACCCAGCTTCGCTGAGCAGGATTGAAGTTGTCGTCGCTCACCAGCACAAGAGCCCGACGACCATCCGCCAGCCGCGGCCCCCAGGTCATGCCCTCCCAGTTGTCCGGCGGCAGACCTGAGGCCAGAAGATCCCAGCCCGCCACTGGGCGAAGCGGTGGTGCAGCCGGTCCATCCGGCCAAGGCAACCACTGCAGCTGAGCCGTCCAGGCGGAGGGCGGAACATAGCTGCGCAGCAAGGCCAGGAGGCCACGCGGCTGTTTCAGGGTGAGCAGTTCGGTGAGCCCCTGAGAGCGCAAGCTGGCGCTTCCGGCAGGACCGATCGACAACCGGCCGAGCTCCTGCATCTGCCCATCGGGTGCGCGGCGGGCAAGCCGCACAACGTCGACATCTCCCTGTGTCCTGTCCTGTCTCAGAGGAGCCTCAGCCCCCAGGAGCAAACCGCCATCAGGGTCGCTGCTGAGCGCCTCCGGCCCCTTGTTCGACTCCAGGCCCCGGCCGGGGGCGAAGCGCCAGGCCACCGGCAGGGCTACCTCCTGCTGCAGACGACCATCAGCCATCGAAAAGCGCAGCAACTGAGGAGGACGCTGGCCCTGCCAACGCTTGCTGCGCCTGCCCTCGCTCACGATCCAAGCCTGATCGCCCCGCAAGACAAGGCCCTCCCCATCGAAACGCCTGGGCAGGGGCTCACCGCCACCATCACGAAGGAGCAGACGCGTCCCCAGCTGCAGGGGCGTGCCGGAGCGGATCCAGCGGGCCACACCACCAAAGGGCACCAGATGTCCCTGGGGGGCATCACTGAGCAGCCAGAAACGATCGGCTTCCGGCTGGTAGGCAATCGCTGAGAACCCACCGAGGGGCAAGCCATCATCCGCAGAACGCGGCAACTCCTGCCTGCGGATTAATTCCCAGCCGGCCTCGGGCGGACAGGGCAGGATCAGGGAAAGCGGCACGGGATGCGTGGCCCATCATCACCACCATGATCACGGCTCGGGTGGCCGTCGCGATGCCTTCAAGCTCACAGTGCTCCTCAATGGCGCGCTGAGCGGTCTGCAGATCGTGGTGGGGATCGCCTTCGGATCCATCGCGCTGATCGGCGATGCCCTCCACAACCTCGGCGATGTGGCTGGCTTGCTGCTGGGCTGGGGGGCTGAGCACCTGAGCCGTCGCCCACCCACCGAACGGTTCAGCTACGGATTCGGACGATCCACCCAACTGGCGGCAGTCAGCAATGCGGTGTTGATCCTGATGGCGTCAGCGGTGGTGTGCGTGGAAGCCATTCAGCGCATCGGCCGACCGGAACCGCTGGTGGCAGGCCCGGTGGCCTGGGCAGCCTCAGCAGGGCTGGTGGTGAATCTCGTTTCAGCGCGGCTGTTTGGCCATCACCATCAGCATGACCTCAACCGTCGTGCCGCCGTCCTGCACCTGCTCAGTGATGCGGCGGTCTCGGCGGCCGTGCTGTTGAGCGCCCTGCTAGCGGGAGCCACGGGCTGGACCTGGCTGGATCCGCTCACCGGCCTTGGGGTTGGGCTGAGTGTGGCCTGGCTGGGGGTGCGGCTGCTGCGAGATTCGCTGGCCGAAAGCCTGGATGCGGTGCCGAACCGCATCGATGCCGATGCCGTGCGCGCAACGCTGCGAAGCCTCGGCGCCGTGGAAGCACTCCATCACCTGCACATCTGGTCGATGGGAGGCTCCCGGGTGGCCCTCACCGTTCATCTGGTCCGTCCGGCGGATCACGCCTGGAACGACGACCGCCTACTCCAGGAGGCCAACCATGCCTTGGCCGACCTCGGAATCGACCATTGCACGATCCAGATCGAAAGCCCGGCAAGTCCGTGTGCAAGAGAAGGCTGTTGATGAGTGAAAAGGCCGTTGATGAAAAAGCTCTGAACGCAACAACTGCGCCTCAGATGCTCTCCATATCGCGGCCCTTGGGCTCGATCCGGTAAATCCAGGTGACCACAGCACCGAGCAGGGAGGTCACCACCAACACCATCAGCAGCTTTTCCGTGCCCCACACCTGAAGCAGAGTGGGAAAAAAGAACGCCGTCAACACGGCACCAACCTTGCCGCTGGCCGCAGCGAAACCAGCCCCGAGGCCACGAATCTTGGTGGGGAACACCTCGCCTGCCAACAGATAGGTGGTGGCATTGGGGCCGAAGTTGGTCATGAACTGGAACAACAGGAACCCTGCGATCACCAGCGGCAGGTTGATGGTGGAGCCGCTGCCGCCCAGGCCAGCAATGAAGAGACCAGCCGCACAACCGACAAACCCCGTCACCTGAAGCGGGATACGCCCCCAGCGATCCGCCAGCAGGATCGCCACAGCGATGCCCACCAGGAATCCCACATCGATCAACGCCGTGCCCCGGGCACCGATCACGTCGTTGTGGATCAGAGCCGAAACAGTGTGCTCATGGCTCTGGGCCCCAAAAGCCGTGGCGATGATCACCGGCGTGAAGATGCCGATCCCGTAAGTCGAGAGATCCTGCAGGAACCAGGGCACCGAGGTGAGGATCGTCGAACGCAGATATTTGCCCCGAAACAACTTGGTCCAGTCATGGCTGCGCTGCTGGGCGTCGATCTCCTCAAGGCGGTCCACACCGGCAAGGGTGAGGTTTTGACGATTCAGCAGTTTGCGCAGCTGCTTCTCGGCCTTCTCGGGCAGACCACGGCTGACCAGCCAATGACTGCTCTCAGGCAGAAACAGACGCCCCCAAATCACAGCAGCCACGGGCACCACTGGCACCAGGAAGAACACCCGCCAGGCATCCAGGGCATCGGGCGATGACGCCATCGAGCCGAGCACAATCGATGCGATCGCCGTCCCGAGCACGGCACCGATGGCCTGGAAGCTAAAAGCGCCGAGCACCAGCCGGCCCCTGATCGAGGCAGGGATGCTCTCCGAAATCACCAGATGAGCCGTGGGATAGTCAGCCCCAAGCGACAGCCCAATCACAAACAAACTGGCGATCAACACGCCCTTCGAGGGCGCCGCTGAAGCCACCAAGAGCGCGATCAGCAACAGCACCATCTCACCGATGAAGACGGGTTTGCGCCCAAGCCGATCAGCCAGCCCCCCCAGCAGCAGCGCACCCACGAGGATTCCGGCCAAGGTGGCCGCCGTCACCAGACCCTTGTCGAAATCGGTAAGGCTGAACTGCCTGGTGATCAGGGGTAATCCCACCCCCTGCATGAACACGATCATCCCCTCGAAAAACTTGCCCGCCGTGGCCAGGGACCAGACCAGCCACTGCATCGAAGAGAGCGGTGGGCCAGCCAGCGGCGACCCGTCGTCCCAGACGGGAACATCCTCGATGTATGCCTGAACGGAGTGCTTGTGTTTCACGAGAAGCGCAAGACCACCGCTGCATGCTGCTCAGCGATCGCCAACCCGAAGCAAACCCCTGGTTAAGGGTCGGCGCTCATCGAGCACAACCGCTCCTGCCGCCAGTGCGTCGGCAAGGGTGACGATCAATCGATAGGACAGCGCCACAGCAAGCAGCGGCGCCTCCGGCACGATGGCCCCCAGGCGCAGAATCAGCACGGCCTCAAACACCCCGAGCCCCCCCGGGGCAGCGGGTACCACCAGCCCCACGGTCCAAGCCAGCGCGAAGCCAGCCAGCCAGACCCCGATCGGATGCCCATCCGCCAGCGCAAAGGCCTTCACGCAGCACCAGAAACCACCGAAACGGCAGAGCACGAACAGCAGCTCCATGGCCAGCGGCCCCCAGGGATACCCACGACGGCCACTGCCCAGAACACCAGGGGCTGCACCCCCGAGCTCCGGAGCGGCCCGCTGCAGCTGCTTCCACTTCGCCCGCTCCAGACGCTGCAGCAGTGGTTCCCGCCAACGGGGCAGCAAGAGCAGGGCCGGCAGGGGTGTCAGCAGGGCGAGCCCCCCCTGCCAGCCACCGAAGGGCACCCACAGCAGGGCAGCCACGGCCATCAGCATCGGTTCCATCAGCACCGACACCAGGGCCCGGTTAGTGCCGAGCTTGGGCTGAAGCGCCCGCACACGATCGAGGAAATGGAAGATGCCGCCAGGCAAGTACTTGAGCAGATTGCTGCGGAGGTAGAGAGGCACCAGGGCAAGGTCGCCGGGCCTGTGGCCAAGCCAGTCGATCAAGGTGCGCCACGCCAAGCCATTGACCACCAAACTCAGCCAACTCAGGCCCAGCCCCAACACCAGCCACCACCAACCGCGGTCACTAAGACTGAGCTCCCTGAGGCCTTGGATGTGACCCGCAAGCGCCCAAACAATGAAGGCCAGGCTTGCCAGGGTGACCCAGAGCCGCAGACCTCCGGGCAGCCCCCGCTTGGTCTGAAACACCCGCTTGGCCTGATCGAGCCAACGTTTCACCATTGCCAGTCCTCCTCGGGCTCGAAGCAGTCCGCCGCTGACAAAACCACCTGCCGAACTGCATCAAGGGTCTGACCCGACTGAAGACTGAGCCGTCTGAGTTCGTCATGCTCCACCTTGATGGTGCAATCACCACCAGGCCGCCGCACCTGCTTGACCCGCACGGCCCCCCAGGGGGAGGGGCAATGACCAGACCGGCGGGCGAGCACCCAGCGTCCCTGAGGACGCTCCCTCAATCCCAGAGTTGGGCTGTCGCTGAGCCACAACCGTCGCAGCAACGGAGCCTGGGAGGGATGCACCAAGGCGGTGACTGCCATTCCCTGGCGACCCTTCTGCATCTGTACCGGAGTGGTGGTGACCTCCAGGGCGCCCGCCTGACGCAGCCGCTCAGCCAGCACCGCCAGGTCTTCTGGTGTCTGATCATCCAACCAGGCCTCCTGCTGAATCAGGTCCTGCCAGTGGGCCTCCGGTGCGGCGGCTGAATGGGTGGAGCAGCGAATCAGGCGCAACAGGTTCGGACGGTCAAGACGGCGCTGGCCCAGCCCCACCCCCACCGCCTCCACGGTGAACGCGCGAGGCTCCTGAAAGGCATCAGCCAGCACCGCCATCAACGCCAGGCCAGTGGGGGTGGTGAGCTCTCCTTCAGGGCACTCCTCACCGCCCCGGAGCGGTAGGTGATGGCAACGGGCCAACTCCAACACCGCCGGCACCGGTACCGGCAAACGCCCATGGGCGGTGGCCACCGAACCACGGCCGGCCGGCGGCGGCTTACAAAGCAGGCGCTCCGGAGCCAGATGCAACAGAGCGGCACAGACCCCCACCACATCCACAAGGCTGTCGATCGCTCCCACCTCGTGGAAGTGCACCTGGTCCTCGCTCACGCCGTGAACTTTGGCCTCGGCCGCGGCCAGGGCCGCAAACACCGCCAGCACCCGATCTTTAAGTGGCATCGCCAGAGAGGCTCCCTCGATCAACTGGCGCAGATCCCCCCAGCGGCGATGGGGCTGCGGTTCAGAGGTGAGGTCCACCGCTAGGCGCAGACCTCGCAAACCACCGCTGTTGGCCTCTTCAACCCGGAGCTCAAAGGCATCGGTAAGACCGAGCACGGCCAAGGGTTCCATCACCACAGCCCTGGGCACGCCCAGATCCAGGCAAGCCGCCAGGAGCATGTCCCCCGCCAGACCCGTGGGGCAGTCGACCAGAAGCTCAGCCATCGCCACTGATCTCATCCGTGGCCTGGAGGCTGACGGGTCCTGCGAGCAGCTGATCGCGCAGCTGCTCGAGCTGAGGCTGCTCTCGCCTCAGCTGCTGATCCACCTCCCGTCGGGCGCGGCGTTGTTCCCGTTGCGCTGTGTCGACATCGTGTCCAGACAGCCCCCAGAGCCGTCCAAGCAAGGCCCGATCATCGGCTCCACCGCGGGCCTTGCCGTAGAGCAAGGTCTCCGCCGCGATTCCAGCCTGCAGGACGCGACTCCAACGCCGCAGATCCTCCAAGGGCATACGCACCGACTCAGGCAAGGCGAATTCCGTGGCTCCATTGCTCCGGAGCCCGGCTTGCAGACAGGCGCGGGTCCCCACCAGCACCCGAAGCACGGGCAGGGCCTCCGCCTGCGCCACCAGCAAATGGCCCGCCTCGTGGCTGGCGATTCGGCGCAACCGAGCCCGACCACCTGGAAGGGATTCCGCCAGCAGATGGCCGCCCAGCCCTTGCCACTGATAGGCATCAAGGGTGAGCCCCAGCAGACCAGCACCAAGACCGAGGGCGATCCAGGCGGGGGAAAGCCCGAGCAGCGGACCAAAGACAGCAAGACCGGTGGCCCCGGCCACGGCCACTCCGGCACTGCTGGCGGAAACGGGCGATGACGCCATCAGGCGCGGGCCGGTGGGCGGCTCCGTCCTCCACCCTTCCGAGCCGCTCCGCCCCGTCCTTTGCCACCTCTGGTCGGCATTGGGGCGATCACCTCATGGGACTCCACATGCAGAGCCTGCCCCTGACGGCGCACCTGCAGGCTGACGAAGTGACGCAGCACATCCAGAGGGATCTCCCCCTTGAGCTGCAGTTTGAAGGGAAGAGGGCGACTTCCGTCAGCACGCGGCTGCTGACGCACTTTCACCACCAAATCTCCCGTCTCCGGTTTGGTGAAGATCAATTCACCGCGAATTGAAAAGTAATCATCTCCCTCCGGAAGTTGATCAGCAGCAGCGGAGTCTTCAGGAGCTTCCTGGCCAGAATCGCCAGATTGGAGGGTGCTTGGTTCCCAGATCCCAGCAATCTGAAGGTGCAGATGACCCGCTTCTCGGGACCGGGGATACACCACCCAGAGGTGAGGCACATCCATAGCCAGATGACGGCGCATCAGCGTCAGCATCCGTCCGAGCACAACGGCTTCAAGCCCCTGGCCCTGGTCATCCACCAGCAGGCCCCGGGTGAACTGATCGTCATCCTCCGGCCGATAGGTGGCGCGGACGAGACCGATGGCCCGGTATTGGAGCGGTTCGGTGACCGGGGGGATCGGATGGTCGCGCATCAGAAAAAAGGGCATCCATAAGCCCGTCACAACTGTAGCCAGCACAGGAGAAGCCCCCCAGACTGAAACCGCTTCCATCCACCCAGCCAAGCGACGTGGCAGCCCGGCAACACAGTCGACAACGATGGTTTCCATGGGCATGGGGTGTCGGGCTGGTTCTGGTGGCTGGCTGCGGCTGGATGCTCACCCAGATGCTGCAACCGCCCCCGTTGCACTCCGCCACCAGAGCCCAGATCGACCGTGAGGTCCAGGAGCTACTGATCCGCCGGCGTAAGGGCCGCCTTGATGGTGTTGAGGAGCGAAGACTTCTTGAACGCTTGATCGCCCTCGGCCGACATCGCGAAGCGATCACCCTGGTGCGTCAGCAGCTGGAAAAGCAACCGAAACACTGGCGCTGGCGACTGCTCTACAGCCAGCTGCTGCTGCGGGCAGGCCAGCGGCGAGCGGCCGACGAGCAGCTGAACTTGCTGCTGCGGCTTCAGCCCAACGAGCCTGACGTGCTCAAGATGAAAGCGCTGACAGACCTCAACCAGGGCAAAGGCAAAGAGGCCATCGAGCTGATCAAGGTCCGAGTGCAAAGCCTCCCGAAACAGGAGCGGGTGCCCCTCGGATTGCTGTTGGCTGATCTCCAGCGCCAGACCGGTTCGCTCACGGATGCATCAGGCACCTACCTGACCCTGGCCCAGGACGCCCCAGACGATGCGCGTCCTCTACTGGCCCTGGCGCTGCTGAGACAAGAACAGGGGAAATCAGCCGAAGCCCAGGAGCTGCTTCATCAGGCAAGCAAGCGTCAGACAGCTCAAGAATCGAGCCAACGACCGCTTCAGGGGTTGGCCACGCGCTGGGCCTTGGAGTCAGCTCGCAGCACCACCCCAGCGCGCATCGCCATGCCGGTAACGATCAAGGATGCGTCAATCAAGGACGCATCGAAGGACCAACAGCAGGATTCTCCGTTGCATACCCCTTGAGTGCGGCATCAATCGCATCAGCCGGATCAGTCGCGTCGTTCATGGAGGTGGCCTGCCGCAGGCGATTCATCAGATCCATTGGATTGGTTGCGTCAATAGGCGATCCGCTATCGCGGTTGCCGGGAACCGTGTTGTAGATCTCCTTTTCCTGCTGGGTCTGATACCCACCGAGAGGACTCTGCGCTTGGGCTGCACCCCCCAGGAACACAACTGGTATGAAGGCAACTACCGCAACGGCGGTTTGCAGAGCCTGCAGTACTCGCAACATCATTGACCTGCGACGGTGCGGCAATGCTAAGGGTCTCCAACCGCGTCGGAATGCCCATGCAGATCGCCAGCTGGAATGTGAATTCGGTGCGTACCCGCCTGGAGCATGTGCTGCACTGGCTGGATCAGGCCCAGCCCGATCTGCTCTGCCTTCAGGAAACCAAGGTCGATGACCCTCAGTTTCCCCTGGAGGCCTTCACAGCCAAGGGCTACCACGTGGAGATCCACGGCCAGAAGGCCTACAACGGCGTGGCCTTGGTGAGCCGCACCGGGCTCGACGATGTGCGCTGTGGTTTCAGCGCCGAACTGAAGGAGGACGCGGAGGCTCTGGAACTGGGGGAGCAGAAGCGGGTGATCAGTGGAATGCTCGATGGTGTGCGCGTGGTGAACCTCTATGTGCCCAACGGCTCGGGGCTGAAGTCGGAGAAATACCCCTACAAACTTCGCTGGTTGGCTTGCCTGCAGCGCTATCTGGCGGCCATTCAGGCGCGAGATGAACCACTGTGCGTCGTTGGGGACTTCAACATCGCCCTCGAAGCGCGGGACATCCACGATCCGGATCGGCTCACCGGCGGGATCATGGCGAGTGAGCCGGAGCGAACAGCCTTACGGAGCGCATTAGGCGACAACCTCCAGGATGTGTTCCGCGTCTTCGAACCAGAGGCCGGCCACTGGAGCTGGTGGGACTACCGAAGCGGCGCCTGGGATCGCGACAGCGGCTGGCGAATCGATCACATTTATCTCAGCCCGGAGCTGCTCGCCCTCGCCAGAGGCTGCGGCATTCACAAGCAGGAGCGCGGTCGTGAGCAACCGAGCGACCATGCACCCGTCATGGTGGATCTTTGCTGGCCTCCGGAGGACGATGAGGAGGACGACAACGGCTGGAATAGCTAGTAGGCGATCAGCTCCACCCCCTCCCCCTGGGCAGGGGCTGAAAGCGTGACGCGCCGGCGAGCGGACTCCGCGCAGCTGCTGGGAGTCGGGAAGATTTTGCCTGGATTGGCCAGGCCACTGGGATCGAAGGCAAGCCGCAGTCGACGCATCGTGGCGAGATCCTCCGGAGAGAACATCCAATCGAGGTAACAGCGCTTGTCAGCACCAACACCGTGCTCGCCGGTGATGCTGCCGCCCACCGCAAGACAGGCCTCCAAAATCGCTGCCCCCAGCGCCTTGACTTTGGCATCCACGCCGGGTTCATCCCGCCGATAGAGGATGAGGGGATGGAGATTGCCATCTCCGGCGTGAAAGACGTTGGCAACGGGCAGCCCATGCTCCTTGCTGAGCGCCTCAATCGCTGCCAGCACGCTCGGCAGGCTGCTTCGCGGCACGACACCGTCCTGCACGTAATAGGTGGGCGAAATCTGACCCACGGCCGCAAAAGCCGACTTCCGCCCCTTCCAGAGCTGGGCCCGATCGGCAGCATCATCGGCACGTCGCACCCCCCGGGCCCCTGCCTCCCGGCAGAGGGCATCGGACTGTTCAGCAGCCACTGCCACCTCCTCAGCCTGACCATCCAGCTCGATCAACAACACCGCCGCTGCATCACGGGGGTACTCGTCATGCCCAAACAGGTCATTGACGGCGTTGATCATGAAGTTATCCATGATCTCCATCCCCGCTGGCAGCACCCCAGCGGCCGTGACCCGTCGCACCGCCTCGCCGGCTGACTCCATGGTGGGGAAATCGGCCAGAAGCACCGAGACGGTCTCCGGAGCCCTCAGTAAGCGCAGGGTGATCGCCGTGGCGATGCCCAAGGTGCCCTCACTGCCAATAAAGGCACCACGCAGATCCAGTTCAGCGGCATCTCGCAATCCACTACCCAACCGTGTGACCGTGCCATCGGGAAGCACCACCTCGAGCGCGAGGACATGATTGCTCGTCACGCCGTACTTCAGGCAGTGCACCCCACCAGAGTTCTCGGCAACATTGCCGCCAATGCTGCAAACCACCTGACTGGAAGGATCCGGGGCGTAATAAAAGCCATCCCCGACCACGGCGCGGGTGACCCAGCTGTTAATCACTCCCGGCTCCACCGTGATCGTTTGATTCGGCAGATCCACCGCAAGGATCCGACGCATACGGCTGGTGACCACCAGCAGGGCCTCCCTCTCAACGAGCGCACCACCCGAGAGCCCGGTCCCACTGCCGCGGGCCACGAAA
Source organism: Synechococcus sp. BS56D (assembly GCF_004332405.1). Taxonomy (NCBI): domain Bacteria; kingdom Bacillati; phylum Cyanobacteriota; class Cyanophyceae; order Synechococcales; family Synechococcaceae; genus Synechococcus; species Synechococcus sp. BS56D. The sequence goes on from NZ_PHQU01000001.1 coordinate 255,622, forward strand.
GGGATCCGGTGCTGATGGCAGCAACGCAGGATCGAAGCCACCTGTTCTCTGGTCCTAGGAAGCACCGCCAGGGGAGGAGCCTGACGATCGATCGTGAGTCCGTCACAGTCGTAAGCCAGCAGCTCCTGACGACGACGAACAAGGGCATCCGGTGGCAGCAGACGGCTGAGATCACTGTCTAGAGCTGCCCAGTCGTGTGACAAGGGATCCACCGATTTCGCAGTCAACCTAGGCATTGATGGCCCCTGCACGCCTCCCCTCGAGTCACAGATCAAACGCATCTGACCGTTTTGGGTCAGGATGGCCCACGGTTTGCATCAGCCCGTTGGCTCCCGTCCCCGTGACAGCTCCCACCTTGAACACCTCCCGCTCCCAGGCCATCTTCAGTGCCGCTCAGGCTCTGATGCCTGGTGGCGTGAGCTCTCCGGTGCGCGCGTTCAAGTCGGTGGGCGGCCAGCCGATCGTGTTCGACCGGGTGAAGGGCTCCTACGCCTGGGATGTGGATGGCAATAAATACATCGATTACATCGGTAGCTGGGGACCGGCCATCTGCGGCCATGCCCATCCCGAAGTGATCAGCGCCCTGCAGGAAGCCATCGAGAAGGGCACCAGCTTCGGCGCTCCCTGCGCCCTGGAGAACACCCTCGCCGAGATGGTGATCGAAGCAGTGCCCAGCGTCGAGATGGTGCGCTTCGTGAACAGCGGCACCGAGGCTTGCATGGCGGTGCTGCGTCTGATCCGCGCCTTCACTGGTCGCGACAAGGTGATCAAGTTCGAGGGCTGCTACCACGGCCACGCGGACATGTTCCTGGTCAAGGCCGGTTCAGGTGTGGCCACCCTTGGCCTGCCCGACTCACCGGGGGTGCCCCGCAGCACCACGGCCAACACTCTCACCGCCCCTTACAACGACCTAGAGGCCGTCAAGCAGCTTTTCGCTGAAAACCCCGATGCCATCGCCGGAGTGATCCTGGAGCCGATCGTCGGCAACGCTGGCTTCATCACCCCAGAACCCGGGTTCCTGGAAGGGCTCCGGGAGATCACCAAGGAACACGGCGCTCTTCTCGTCTTTGACGAAGTGATGACCGGCTTCCGCATCAGCTACGGCGGCGCCCAAGCCCACTTCGGTGTCACGCCCGATCTCACCACCATGGGCAAGGTGATTGGTGGCGGTCTGCCCGTTGGTGCCTACGGCGGACGCCGCGAGATCATGGAGATGGTGGCTCCCGCGGGGCCGATGTATCAGGCCGGCACCCTGAGCGGCAACCCCCTGGCGATGACGGCCGGGATTAAGACCCTTGAGCTGCTGAAGCAACCCGGCAGCTACGAGAAGCTCACCGCCAGCACCGAACGCCTGATCCAGGGCATCCTCGAGGCGGGCCGTGAAGCTGGACTACCGATCACTGGCGGCAGTGTCAGCGCCATGTTTGGCTTCTTCCTCTGTGAGGGTCCGGTTCGCAATTTCGAAGAAGCCAAGGCAGCGGATACCGAACGCTTCGGCCGCCTGCATCGCGCCATGCTCGAGCGAGGGATCTACCTCGCACCGAGCGCCTTCGAGGCGGGCTTCACCTCTCTGGCCCATAGCGATGCCGACATCGATGCCACCCTCGCGGCCTTCCGCGAGAGTTTTGCCGAAATCGCCTGAGAGCTGAGATCCTGGCGCTGCCCATCGTCCCCCACTCATGCAGCGCCTTCTGACGCGCCTTCTGGCGACCTCTTCCATTGGGCTGCTCAATCTCTGCTGTCCAGCGCAGGCAGGTCCGATCCAGACGCTGCTTGGGCTTCCTGAATGGGTGGAATTCAGCGTCGACTACACAACAGAACCCATGGGGGGGCTGCTTGGGGGTGAGAACCCATCAGCCGCTACCTGGTTCCAACAGACGGTCGTGGGGCTGACGATCGGCAGTGGCCTGGGCAAAGAAACAAGCATCTGGCGCGAAATCGACCACTGGCAGGTGAACCTGGAGCTCACCAACGCCGCCGGCGATCCTGACCTCGCCACTGAACTGGGCTCCTTCTTCAACCCTCAGACGGTGGTGAATCCTGTGGGCACCTGGATCACCCAGGCGAGTGTCAGCCGCAATCAAGGAGATGGCTGGTGGAGTGCCCAGGCGGGTCTGATGTCGATTGGCCCTCAGTTCCTGACGGCACCAGCCCTGGACAACTACACCAACGCCACCCTCAACAACACCCTGAACGTGGCGATCCCCGGGATTCCAATCAACCCTTTCGTGGCTCCCGGGATCACCGTGGCTGCCCACAGCAGCTCCCTAGGGGATCTGCGCTACGGCTACTACAACCTGGATTCTGAAACGGCCATTGCCGCCAGCCTCGGTGTGGATCCCGGGCAGCCTGATGTGCGCGGCAGCGTCCAGGTGCTCGAGTGGAGTCTCAATCCTCTGGCCCATCGGAAGGAGCTGTTGGCGCCGATCGAAGGCAAGGATGGCACCACGGTGGCAAGACAGCTGCCAGCACCGCTGCTGCAGCTGGGCGGAATGCTCTCCAACACCGCCTGGCCAGGAAGCGCAGGCACAGAGCTGGGTGAAGGGTTGAACCGAATCGTGTATGGAACGATCACCTGGCCCGTCACCCTGCCGATCGGGATCGATAACCGCCTCTGGCTGGCTGGCAATCTCGGCCTTGATCCCGCCAAGAACCCTGTGCCGAGCTTCGCCGCAGGGGGCTGGCTCTCTCAAGGTGTCCTGCCCAATCGTCCGGACGATGTGCTTGCACTGGGTATCACCCGCAACAGCTTCAGCCCAACACTCAACCCGGGACTGACCTACGAAGGCGTGATTGAACTCAACTACTCCATCAACATCTCTGAGGTGGTGCAGGTGCAACCACTGATGCAGTGGCTGATCAATCCCTCAGGCAGTGGCACTGTTCCCGGAAGCTGGATTGGGGGTGTGCAGGTCAATCTGAACCTGTGACCAGGTCACAGGTCGGCTTCATGGAAGCCAGCGGAGCGAGCTGAGCGTGAGAGGCAGACTGCAGCACTGCTCATGCAAAGATGCGGCCGTTTACGGAGAGTTCCCTGTCTTTCATCTGCCTGGACAGCCGCCCCTGCCTCCTTCATTGCTTGCTGACAGCAGGCCTAGCGATCACTGCGGCAACAGCCGAAGCTCATGCTGAAAGCGTGACCCTGCTGCTTCAGAACGGCGACAAGCTGACGGGAACACTGATCACGGAAGACAGCAACGAAACCGTCAAGGTGATTCTTCACCCCAACCTCGGGCGACTGGAGATTCAGGTCTCAGACCTGAAACCGACCGCAAAACGATCTCCTTGGTCTGGCAGCTTGGCTCTCGGTGTGAATGGCAGCAATTCCGACAATGACTTCTCAGCAGGGGGGACGGCCAGCCTCGCTACGCGCTACAAAACCAACAACGAGGAGCTGAGCTTCTCCGCCCAGGCCCAGCTTGAAATCTCCCGAGACAACGGCGAGACAACAAACACAACAGACACCAATCAGGGTGATGCGAACTTGCGCTACACCCGCCAGCTCAATCCCCGCTTGAATGCTTACGCCGCCAGCGTCTTTGATTACGACACACTCAATGACGTGGGTTCCAACACCCTGACGAACAGCGTTGGGCTTGGCATCGATGTCGTGAAGACCAAAACCACCACGATTAATCTCTCGGCGGGCCCATCACTCCAGAGCATCTGGGGTGGCAGTAACTGCGACACCTCGGCGACCTGCGGAGTCAACCTGGCGGGTGGCAGTGCTCGGGCAAGTTTGAACTGGACACCGAATCAATACTTCAACCTGCTAGTAAGCAATCAATTCAACGGGGCCTACCTCAATGGCATCTCCCCAAGCAACACCTTCAGCGGCACCTTAAAGATTTTCCCTAACGGAAGCAAAAAGCTCTTTACTGCACTAACCGGGAAAACAATCTACAACTCATTAACGCTACCGAAGGTCAACAACAGCTTCTCCGTGCAGGTGGGCACACAATTCAACTGAATTCAAACCAGGCTCTCTCAGCGATAGTTCTCAAACTGCAGGGGAACATCCAACTCCTCCTCCTTCGTTTTCAGCAACTGAATCGCCTGTTGCAAGTCGTCCTTGCTCTTTCCGGTGATGCGCAGGCTCTCTCCCTGAATCGCCACCGTCACCTTCTTGAGCTCATCGCGCACAATCTTGCTCAGTTTCTTAGCAATCTCCTGACTGAGGCCTTTGCGCAATTTCACCACCTGCTTCACCCGGTTACCACCCACGGCCTCCGGCGTCTGGAAATCAAAGATCTTGAGGGAAAGATTGCGCTTCGTGGCCTTGGTTCGCAGCACATCCTCCACTGCCTGGAGAGTCATATCGCTGGCGGTGGTGATCACCACCTCGGTTTCCTCCAGCTCAATCTCCGTTCCCGAGTCCTTCAGGTCGTAGCGGGTACCGATATCCCGACGGACCTGATCGAGGGTGTTCACCAGCTCCTGGCGGTCGAAATCCGAGACCACATCAAAGGAAAAGGTGCTGGCCATGGCATTCATCCGGTTGCCCGCAGCTTAGAAAAGGGCACTGCAACCGGCCGCCGATGCCTTTGACCAGCCTGTTCACCGCCAGTGCCGCGGCACCCTACGCCTGGTCGGTGTTGCTTTCAGGGGCCGTTGTCGTCCTGAGCATCGTGCCCCTCGGAGCCGCCCGCTCCCAGGCGGATTTCACCATGGCCGACATGGGTGCGCCCCGGGCGATGTTCGAACGCCTGCCCACTTGGGGACGACGGGCCAGCTGGGCCCACCAGAACAGCTTCGAAGCCTTCACTCTCCACGCTCCCGCTGCCCTGCTCTGTGTGATCGCAGCTCTGCACAGCGGAGTACTTCCCAACACCGCAATCACAGCGGCCTTGCTTCAGCCGCTCCTTCGTCTCCTCTACATCGGGGCCTACGTCGGCAATGTGCCGCCCCTCCGTGGTCTCTGCTGGGCCAGCGCCTTGCTGTGCACAGGCACGCTGTATGTCGAAGGCCTCCGCGCCCTGCTCGCCACTGCCTGAAGCTTCAACGGGTAGCCATCAGGCCGCAAGTCCATCCAGCCCGGAGTCACCGGCTTCGGCCTGGGCAGCCCGATGGATCGATTCAATCTCAGCAGCAGCCGCGCAGTAGGCAGTCCAACCGAGCATGCGCCGACGATCAGCTCGACCACGATCATCCACCGCGTCCATCACGATGCTTCCCTGCACCTCAGCCTTATCAAAGGCTGCCAGCAGAGGAATTTCAGCACTGAGAACTTGCAAACCAAAATCCACCAGGATTGCCTTGGCTTCGTGGGCATACCGCTGCTTACGCGAGTCAACTTTCACCATCAACACACAAGCTGGAACCTCCTTGCTTCGCAACATTGAGGCCAGCTCAATCGTGAGTTCAACCGATCGAGCCTGTGGGGTAGTCGGCAGAACAATCAGGTCAGACCCTTCAGACAGCCTGTTCAACTCGTCATCCTGACTACTGGCCTGACCATCGGTCACAACGATGTCGGCAGCACGGGTCGCCTTGGCCGCCGCCTCGATGGGAACCACCGAGAAATCAAGCAACCCCCTGGCTCCATAGGCCGTCGCTGATCGATTGCGATCAGCATCAACAAGGCAGACATTGAATCCTCGTCTTGCCCAGACCGCAGATAAATGCACACTTGTGCAGGTTTTGGCGACCCCTCCCTTCTGACCAAAGACGGTGAGAAACATAAAAAATCAACTGCTTTGCAGCAGCCTGATGCGCCTGAGTTTCGAAATCTTTTTTAGCGGTTTTTTCTAAAGCGTGCGTAGCACAAACAACCAACCACCGCCCGCTCTCTATCCCTGCTGAAACTGCTTGAGTGCTGCCAGCAAGGAGGCGGGCGACTGGGGATCCACCATCAGCACACTGCCGGCTGGGGCCTCGGCCAGCTGTTCACCCATCGCCATCCAATCCTTCGCCAACATCAACCGCATCGCTTCGGCGGCCTTCGGGTTGGCTTCTAGGGCACGGGCCAGCTCCAGGGCAGCCTCCGCCTTGGCTTTCGCAAGCAGTTCCTGCTGCTTCACCTGGGCTTCTGCATCGAGCAGCAGCGCTTCTTTCTGGGCACGGGCATCTAGCACCAAAGCCTCCGCACGGCCGCGGGCCTCATTCAGCTGAGATTCCTTCTCGCCCTCGGAGCGCAGGATCGCCGCGCGCTTCTCCCGCTCCGCCGTCATCTGCGCCTCCATCGCCTGCTTCACACCCGGTGATGGATTGATGTCGCGCATCTCCACCCGGGTCACCTTCACACCCCAGGGGTCCGTGGCCTCATCCAGTTCCTTCAGCAACAACTCATTCACCTCACTGCGGGTGGTGAAGGTCTGATCGAGATCCAGCTTGCCCATCTCGGCCCGGATCTGGGTGAGCACCAGATTGACCATCGCCGCCTGAAGATTGTCGACCGCGTAATAAGCGCGGGAGTGCTCGAGCAGCTGCCAATACACCACGGCATCCACTTCGATCGACACGTTGTCACGGGTGATGCAGAGCTGAGGGGGGATATCCAGCACCCGTTCCTTCAGCGATTCATGGCTCACCACTTTCTCCACCACCGGCAGCACGAAGGACAAGCCCGGCTGCAGTTCACGGTCGTATTTGCCAAGGCGCTCCACCAGACGAGAACGGCCTCCGCTCGTGACCTTGACGCTTCCGCTGCCCAGCAGGGCAATCAAGACCAGCGCCGGCAGACCGAGAAAGGCTTCCATCCCTTGAGCACCCACTTCCCGGACCCTACGGACAGTGCCTCGAGCCGGCAACACTCTGCCGATCAAGGCCGGGGACTGCAGAGTGGGGATTCAGAACCACAAACCGCCAGCCGATGCCCCCGTTCTGGATTCCACTGATCTGGCTCCTGATCGCTGGGGGGCTTCTGAGCCTGGAATTGGCCCAACCCAGCTTCGACGGCTTGATGGTCGCGGCCCTTGCAGCACTGCTGCTCTCTCTGCTGACGGCCCTGACCCCTCTGCCGCTGCTGGTGCAGATTCTGTTGTTCCTGGTGCTGACCGTCGTCGGCACCGTTTGGCTCAGCCGCTGGTCGGCTCGCCGCAATCCACGTCCTGGCCAGGAGCGCCAACGGGAGGATCTGGCTGAAGTGATCAGTGCTATCCCCCCGGGCGGCGCAGGTCGGGTGCGCTGGCATGGTCAGAGCTGGGCCGCCAGCTCCTTGGATCTCGACCAGGCAATCAGAAACGGCGACCAGGTGCTCGTCGTGGGGCGTGACGGCACCCAGCTGCAGGTCATCGCCCGTTTCCGGCCCTGAACATCAGTCGAAGAACAGAAGACTCACAACCTTGCCCATGTCCTCCGCACTGCGGCAGCTGTTCAGCAGGGTTTCGCTGTCATGGAAAGCCAGACAGATCAACTGGTCACAGCGGTTGATGATGTCCTGATTGCAGAGACTGCTGGCCATCGGCAGGGGCAGATCGTCATGCTCGGGCTTCTCAATCAGATGCAGCACCCGTTCGAGCTGATCGCGGATCTCCGGTGATTGCCGATCGAGGCTCTGGGGCAGGAGCACCGTGAGGCGCGCGGGGTCGACTTCGAGCACACCGCGGATGACCGCTGCGTTGACCCCTTGGGCTCCTGAGGTAATCAGGGAGTGCCCCTCCTGGGCCAGAGAGCGGGCGATCAGTTCGATCAGATGGATGGCCACCACTGGCACATGGCGGCTACCAAGAATTGCGATCCGCCGTTTTCCCTTGTCCTGAAGCAGGGCCAGTTCTTGGGCCAGGGTGTCCACCCGATCGAGGGCAGGAAGGTCAAGGGAGCGGCTCAAGGACATCCCGCCAATTTGAAATTGAAACTAGCAGTGCCAAAAGGATTGTCAGGCCGACTGGTCGAGGGCGGAGAAAATGCGATCCAGTTGACAGTGCTCCTCCACGAGCCGGAAGGCATACGTGGCCTTCACCGCCTCATGCAGACGGACATGCCCGAAGGCTTGTTCAATCACTTCAACGGTGGCGAGCGTGTCGCTCTCCACCTTCAGGAGAGGCACCTCCAATTCATCGGCGCGAGTGATCAGCTGGGGCAGGGGCTCGCCGGCACCGGTCAAGATCAGACACTGGGTGGACGCCTCAAGAGCGGCCAGCTGAATGTCGGTACGATCCGCGCCCGTCACCACGGCCATGTTGCGGCGTCGACGGAAGAACTCCATGGCTGAGTTCACATTCATGGCGCCAATGCTCAGGGTCTCCACCAGGAGTTCAAGCCGCTCCTCACAGCAGATCACCCTTGCATCGAGACGACGCACAAGTTCTCCGACGGTGACGCTGCGCAGCAGGGGCGAACGAGGCATCACGCCAAAGACCTGCAGGCCAAGCCCCTCGAGGGCGGGCACCACATGACGCTGCAGTTCCTCCACTTCATCAGGGGTGACGGCATTCAGCACGATGCCCATCAAGCGATCACCGAGCTGGTCACGGGCCGCGAGCAGAGCATCAACGCTGCGGCTGTCCTGCCAAAGATGCACGAGCACCACCGGTGCCTGAAGGCCCTGGGCCAGCTGCACAAGGCTGAGGCCATAAAGCAGGCCTTCGTGAAGACTGCCTGCTGCCTCCAGCAAGGTGACCCCGTCCTGATGCTGAGAGAGCTCGTTCCGCAGCTGAATGAAACCATCACCGGCGGCGAGCTGGCCCTGGGCGAGGCGTGCATCCGCCGTGACCGGCGACAGCAGATGCAATGAGGGGATCAGCTGACCATCACCAAGCCCAAGGGTGCTGCCGACGAAGCGCACATCGTCATCGATGAGCGGATCGGGGAGCGGCCCTGCGGAGGGACTCCACTCGAGGCTGGTGGCCAGCGGTTTGCCGAACCGCACCTGGCGGCCACCACTCGCGAGGGCTCTAGCTAAACCCAGCACTAAGGCGGACTTCCCGCTGAAAGGTTCACAGGATCCGATCAGCAAGGTGTTGCCCATGACCCGACCCGGCGCGCTCTTGGTGTTGCAATTTAGAGGTCTTCGGCTCCCGCTTCCAGCAGCAACCACTGCCAGAAGCGGTCGGGGAGCTCCAGCCGATCAGAACGATCACCGCTTTCCATCAACCAGACCATCAGCTGATGGGCGGGAACGGAGAAGCGGTAGGCGAGCGGCGGCTCCGCCTCGATGTTGAGTATGCAAGCGGTGCTTTCCAGCGGTGCCCGGACCGGTTGCCAGCGCAGATCGAACCGGTGAGGAGAGGCCTCCATGAGACTCCGCACACCGCGGACCTCCCCCCCCGACCAATAGGCCAGAACCCGCAGCAGGTCTTGCTCTCGACTGCGACCGCCGCAGTAGGGAGCGAACAAAGCCATCTGAGCATCGAGGGATGGTGTAGGCACGAATCCCGCCAGTCCCCCAAAGCATGCCCCAAGCTGGAGCAATGGCCCAGAGCAGCTCCCACCCATCCGCCGTCGACCACAAGCGTTGGCAGGGTCGCCGGATCGGCATCACCGGTGCCCAGGGAGCCCTGGGCCAGGCCCTGAGCCGTCGATTTCAGGCCCAAGGCGCGCACGTGGTGGGCCTGACGCACCGAGAGCCCCCCTGCGATGCGGCAAGCGCAAACACGGCAAGTCAAAGCTGGGTGCAGTGGCACTGCGGCCGCGAGCAGGAGCTCGCACCTGTTCTGGCCCAACTGGATCTGCTGGTGCTCAACCACGGGATCAATCCAGGGGCTGACCAGCGCAGCCTCACCCTCAATCGCGCCCTGGAGGTGAACGCCATGAGCAGCTGGCGACTGCTGGAGCACTACGAGCGGATCGCCGCGGAGCTGCCTCCCGGCTCCGAGCCACGGGAGGTTTGGGTGAACACCTCGGAGGCGGAGATCCAGCCCGCCTTAAGCCCCGCCTATGAACTGAGCAAGCGTCTGCTCGGACAACTGGTGAGCCTCCGCTGGAGTGAGCATCAGCGCAGCCCAATCCCAACCTTGCGCCTACGCAAGCTCGTACTAGGACCGTTCCGGTCCGAACTGAATCCCATTGGCGTGATGTCAGCCGATTGGGTGGCGGGACAAGTGATCCTGCAGGCCGGGCTCGGACTGCCTCTGGTGATCGTGACCCCAAACCCCCTGACTTATCTACTGATGCCCCTGAGCGAACTGGGGCGGGCCGCTTACAACAGGCTGATCAGCAATCCCCCCGATCGGTGAGGATCTCGCAGCCATCGGACGTGACCACGATCGTGTGCTCCCACTGCGCGGAGAGGCTGCCGTCCTGGGTGACGACGGTCCAACGGTCTTTCAAGGTTCGACAGCGCTTGCTGCCTGCATTGAGAATCGGCTCCACCGCAAGCGTCATCCCCGGCCGCAGGGTCACGTTGGGCAACTCATCGGTGCGGAAATTGAACACGGACGGTTCTTCGTGGAGATTGCGGCCAACGCCGTGTCCCGTGTAGTCCTCCACCACGCTGAATCCATTCGCCTTCACGTGGTCTTCCACGGCACCAGCAATGTCAAGCAGCGTGTTGCCGGCCTTGATCTGAGCCAGCCCAGCCATCAGCGACTCCTGGGCAACACGACTGAGAGTGCGGGCTTGCTCAGGCACCTCGCCGACGCAGATGGTGACGCAGCTATCACCGTGATAGCCCTCGAAATACGCACCCGTGTCGACCTTGAGGAGATCCCCCTTGCGGATCACCCGTTTGGCACTGGGAATGCCATGCACCACCTCGTTGTTGATGCTTGCGCAGATACTGGCTGGGAACCCGTGATAGCCCTTGAAACTGGGGGTGGCACCGAGCTCGCGGATCCGTCGTTCGGCGAGGGCATCGAGATCAGCGGTGGTCTGACCAGGTTCCACCGACGCCATGATCTCGCGCAACACGGACGCCACGATGTTGCTGGCCCGGGCCATGATCTTCAGCTCGCGGGCTGATTTCACTTCCACACCACGGCGCTGCTGGATCCGAGGTCCAGTCGCGGTGGCCTTGGCACCGCCAGAGGCTGCCAGCAGGTCAGCAAACAGATTCATCAAACGTTGGCGGTAACCCGCGACAGATAGTCGATTCCGTCACGCTATCAATGTTGAACGCGAGGAGGAGGTTGATTGGTCTGGCTGCGCAGCATCCGCCAATGCCATCGCTGGCTGGCGCCCTTCGTTTTGATGCCGCTGCTGCTCACCGTTGGTTCAGGGGTGGGCTACCGGTTGGCAAGGGACTGGGCAGGTTTCAGTCGAGACCAGGTGCACTGGCTGATGGTGCTGCATGAAGGCGAGTGGCTGGGCCCCGAGCTGGAACCCGTGCTGGTGCTCCTGAATGGCCTTGGGCTCCTCTGGATGCTGATCACCGGCGCGACGATGCTCGTGCAGCAGTGGAAACGACCGTTCGGAACGCCATCAAGGGAGCAAGGGGAGGCGAAAGGGTAAGCTGGTTGTTTGGCGTGTTTACCCGGAGCTGGGATGGCAGCGGATCCGAAAGAGACCTCCCCGAAGGAGGAAGCCACTGAGGTGGTGACAACCGAGAGCGAGGTCACTGCCACCGCAGTGGAAGAGCCTGCAGCCGTTGCAGGCAAGCCTGAGACTCCTGCAGCAAAAGCAGTGGCCAAGCTCGGAGCAGAAGCTCTGATCCGGGAATTTGAAGCCGCACAACTGAAATCCGAGCTTCCTGACATCTACGTGGGCGACACCGTTCGCGTGGGCGTTCGCATCAGTGAGGGCAACAAAGAACGCGTTCAGCCCTATGAAGGTGTTGTGATCGCCAAGCGCCATGGCGGCCTCAATGCCACCATCACCGTGCGTCGGATCTTCCAGGGCATCGGCGTTGAACGTGTGTTCATGCTTCACAGCCCCCAGGTGGCCTCCATCAAGGTGGAACGCCGCGGTAAGGTACGCAGGGCGAAGCTTTTCTATCTGCGAGACCGGGTGGGCAAGGCCACTCGTGTGAAGCAGCGCTTCGATCGCTGAGGCTCCGGCCTCGTTCAATCCAATGCCATCGCTCCGGCGGTGGTCGAGGGGTCCATCGCCTTGCGCCGTTAGTTCAGTTGGTAGAACGCAGGTCTCCAAAACCTGATGTCGGGGGTTCAAGTCCTCCACGGCGCGTCCGATGACCCCTCATGCAGTTTCCCGGTTTTGAGCATGGAGTTGGATCTACAACCTGGTGATGTCGTCAAGGTGCTTGAGTCAGCCGCTCTCGGCTGGGTTCGTGCCCGTGTGATCCGTGTCAAATCCGGTGGTCGCGTGGTTGTTCAAAGTGACCAGGGTCGTGAATTCACTGCCCGCGGTAACCAGGTGCGCCTGATTGAACCTGCCGGCTTCCGACCCTGACGGATCGGAATTCAAATCTCACGAGGTTCTGCCGCCCGGCAGGACCTTTTTTTATGCCTGGTTCATGCCGTCATGCCTTTGGTCTCCAGGGGTTGTTCCGGCTGCTGAACGCTCAACTCTTCAGCGACTGGCAGGGTCGTCAACGTCGGCCAGAGGTCAGGATGACGCTCAGCCAGCTGAAGGCAGCGTTGCCGCAGAGAAGCCAGCAGCTTTTGGATGAGGGCTTCATCCTTCAGATCACGCCGGACCACCAGAGCTTCACCGCTGGTCAGCCCTAGGTCGTAATCCAGCCGCACCAACCCCGGCATCACATTCAGTGCCAGACAGTTGGCGTAGGTCAACGTCACCTGATCTTCCGTGCGCCCTTGCCAGAACTCTGGCCTGTAGCGCTTCATGCGCACACGGGTCCGCCAGAGACCCTGACGGCGAAGAATCGCCTCAGTACGAGGGAACATCCCTGGCGGCAGGGCAAGGCTCGGGAACGCGCTCAGATCCTCCTCGCTCAGTTCAGCCTGATGCGCCAAGGGGTGATCTACAGCAGCAACCAAATGCACTGCTGTGGCACAGAGATCGAAGACCGCAAGGTCTGGATCATCCACAGGCAGATCGGGTTGATAACTACCGATCCAGGCGTCGATCACCCGCTCCCTCAGGAGTTGCAGCGGGCGAGCCATACCCACATGGGTTGCGACTCCCCCCTCCCAGCCTTCGGGGAGAGGATCGAGGAAGGCTGGGACTGCCCAGAAATTGGCCTCAATCCGCGCAGGAGCCATGCCGCAGCGCAGTCGCGCCAGCTGATGGACGCGACGCTCCATCAGCAGCAGGCCCTGGTCGCCCTGGAGCTGCCACTCCCCAGCCCGCCGGTGGCACGACAGCCCGAAGAGCGCCAGGGTCTGACTATTGTTGCGCGACACCGTGCTCTGAGAACAGTGCAGGCGGGCGGCCGCCTGCTCGCCGGAACGCAGCCAGAGCTGGTAATCCAGCATCCTTAAGGCATCAACCGAGAGCAAAGGAAAGCCGAGCAACCTGTAGCGGTTCCTTTATGTCACCGATACCCCCCTTCATCTGAATCGATGAAGGCGAATTTGCCGATTCATTCGAGATCTGCATAAAACCAGTTCTCGATTGCCCTCGAGACCGATGAGTTGACGGAGGGCAGGGCGGAGGTCGATACTTTCTTGGTCGCGCAGGCGACACAGGTCAACCGCTCAGGGCATGAAGTCCTGTCGATGGTCAGCCTGGGACCGTAGTTCAATTGGTTAGAGCACCGCCCTGTCACGGCGGAAGTTGCGGGTTCGAGCCCCGTCGGTCCCGTTCCAAACCTTCTGCCAGCAGTGTCCGTTCGCGTTCGTCTGGCCCCCAGCCCCACGGGAACCCTTCACATCGGCACGGCTCGCACGGCGGTGTTCAACTGGTTATTCGCTCGGCGAATGGGCGGCTCTTTCCTGATCCGCATCGAAGACACCGATCGCGAGCGCTCCAAGCCAGAATTCACCGCCAACATCCTCGACGGCCTGCAATGGCTCGGTCTCGATTGGGATGATGAGCCCGTGGTGCAGAGCACCAGGATCGAGGAGCACCGGCAGGCGATCCAGACCCTGCTCGACCGTGGTCTCGCCTACCGCTGCTACACAACGGAGGAGGAGCTCAATGCCCTGAGGGACCGTCAGCGTGCGGCAGGCCAGGCCCCGCGTTACGACAACCGCCATCGCAATCTCAGCCCTGAACAGGAGGCCGCATTCCAGGCCGAGGGCCGAACTGCTGTCATCCGTTTCCGCATCGACGATGATGCATCGATCACTTGGACAGACATGATCCGCGGCGCCATGCGCTGGAGCGGTGCTGATCTCGGCGGCGACATGGTGATCGCCCGACGGGCCCCCGCCGATGCAATCGGCGATCCCCTCTACAACCTTGTGGTGGTGGTGGATGATGCCGCCATGGCGATCACCCACGTGATCCGCGGCGAAGATCACATCGCCAACACCGCCAAGCAACTGCTTCTCTATGAAGCCCTGGGCCTCGAAGCCCCCCAGTTCGCCCACACCCCGCTGATCCTCAATGCCGAGGGGCGCAAGCTCTCCAAACGTGATGGGGTGACCTCCATCAGCGACTTTCGTGCCATGGGCTACACCGCAGAAGCCCTGGCCAATTACATGACCCTCCTCGGCTGGTCCGTTCCCGAAGGGATGGAGGAGCGCTTCAGCCTCGCAGATGCGGCCTCCGTCTTCAGTTTTGAGCGGGTTAACAAGGCCGGGGCCCGCTTTGACTGGGACAAGCTCAACTGGCTCAATGCCCAGGTGCTGCATGGATGGCAGGCGCCGCAGCTGCTTATGGCCCTCTCCCCCCTCTGGCAAGCGCAGGGATGGACTTTGCCTGCGGATCAGGCCTGGCAGGAGGCCCTGGCTGAGCTGCTCGGACCGTCTCTCACCCTTCTGAACGACGGCATCGAGCAGGCGCGGCCCTTCTTCATCGAACCCGACCTGGAGGCCGATGCCCTGTCTCAACTGGACCAGGAGGGAGCTCGACCGGCCCTGGCAGCCCTCAACGCATTGCTGGAGTCAGCCCCCTGGGATGGTTGCGACAGCGAGCGCGGGCAAGCACTGCTGAAAGAGGCGGTTGACCAGGCCGGGGTGAAGAAAGGGGTGCTCATGAAGAGTCTGCGCGCCGCCCTGCTGGGACGGCTTCAAGGCCCTGACCTGATGACCACCTGGGGGCTACTGGCCAGGATCGGGCACGACAGGCAACGCCTTCAGCGCTGCCTCTGAATCGGCAGCTGCGGAATCGGCAGTCGCATCCACCGTTTCGTCCTCGTCAGCAGCAATCAGACCAAGCATCCGAGCCAACGGTTGAGCGGTCAGTCCCTGGAGGCCAACGGTCATCAGGATCGTCAGAAAAACAAGGCCCTGGAGTCGTCCGGCACCAAGCACACCGGCCTGCTCCAGGCGAATCGCAAACAAAGACGCCACCGCCGCGGTGACGATGCCACGGGGTGCCAACCAGCTCAGGAAGAATCGCTGTCGCCAGTCGAGTGGAAGGCCAACCGTGGCCACGCTGACCGCCACGGGCCGCACGAGCACCATGAGCACCAGCACACAGCTGATGCCTCCCCAGCCCAGCGGGCTTAGCTCCGCCCAGGAGACATCTGCGGCGAGGAGTGGGAACAACATCGTGATCGCCAGCCTTGCCAGCTCACGGATCAGAGCATCGAGCTGGGCCGCATCGGTGGAGGGCCTGCGGCCCACGACCACGCCAGCAGCCACAGAAGCGGGGAGCCCGGATTCGGGCAGCAGCCACTCGCAGGCCCCAAACATCAGAAAGAGAACCCCCAGGGTCAGCTGCAGGCGCAACCCCACCGCCGGATCCGGTTTGAGCCGTTGCAGCGCCTCTGACAGCAGCCAGCCGCAGGCCACACCAATCAACACACCACCACCCAGTCGGGAGAGCAAGCCAATGGCCAACTCCCGCCATCCATGCAAATCACCCAGCAACAACTCCAGCAGCAGCAGGGCCAGCACCGCCCCAACCGGCTCAAGCACCAGCCCCTCCGCCTCCAAGACATCTCCCAGAGGAGGGGCGAGCCGAATCTGCTGCACCAACGGCGTCACAACAGTGGGCCCTGTCGCCAGCACGATCGCGCTGTAAACCGCTGCCACCGACCAACCGAGCCCAGCAAGCCAGTGGGCTGCCAACAGGCCCGCAGCAAGCGAAAGCAGCAGACGGATCAGAGAGATCCGCAACACGGTCGCTTTGATCGTGTCTCCCGGCAGCCTCAAGTTCAGCCCACCGTCGAAAAGCACCAAGCTGACCAACAGCCCCACCACCGTCTCGAGCCCCTGGCCGAGATCGAGCGGTTCCACCAGGCCTAGGCCGGAGCGGCCAATGAGCAGTCCAGAGAGGAGCAGTAGGACGACTCCCGGCAACCCTGAAAGTGCTGACAGGAGCCTTGCAGCGGCCCCCGCAAACACGGTGACGCCCCAGAGCAGTCCCAGCCGCTCAGGCGTCATCGATCGAGGTGAACTGAGGTTCCACCCGAAGGCCTATGACTGCGTCGGGACGCACCACCAGATACTCCCCCTCCAAATCTCCGAGCGGCACGTTCACGAATCCCCCGTTGGGGGAAGCATTCACCAGCCCCTGGTACCACTGCTGGAACTGCTCCAGGCTTGGGAAATGGACCATCTCGGTCTGTCCCCCCATCAGATGGAGGGACACCGCATAACGACGGGGTTGGCGAGTCATCTGCGAACCGTACCTCCCTGAGCCCTTGGCACAGGATGACGAACCTGCGGCTCCTCTGCCTGGATCCAAGGTTGCAGCAGCTGGCCAGCAGGGAGGTAGAGGGGATGGCGGGGATAGCCCCCGCGTGTGAGACCGAGCACACCAGGGGGGGCCCCACCGCATGCCAGACGCTGGGGAAGCACGGCACGGAGGAGCGCGAGCAGCCTCTGATCCCGGTCATGGAGTCCACCGGCAGCCCCCCAGCCCAGCCAGAGATCCCACTGCTGCGGCGCCAGAGACCAGCGACGTAACCAGGCCTTGAGCACGGCATCATTGGCCCGCCCTACCGGTTCTGCGCTGCGGCGCAGCACCGCTGGTGAAGGGGTCACCAGGGCAAAAAGATTGAGCACCACGAGCCGTCCGTAGCCCCAGGACCGAGCGAAGCCTTGCAGTCGCCGCAAGGTTGGGTCATCCCTCTCGCCATCCGCACGGGAGGGGTTAAGGCCGATGAAGATCAGGCTGGGGGCCTGGCCGCCACCAAGACTGCGGCTCAGGATCCAGCGGTAGCGCCTGCAGGCACTGAAGACAGTTCCACTGACAGCCGTCCCACTCTCAGCGCTCGAGCAGGGCAAGTGATGCCTCCAGAATCCGGCGGCTGGCCTGACCATCGCCGAAGGGATTCACAGCCCGGGCCATGGCCTCATAGGCCTGGGAATCACTCAGCAGCCGGGAGGCTTCAGCGGCAATCGTGGCCGCGTCAGTGCCAACCAGGCGAGCGGTGCCAGCATCCACAGCTTCCGGTCGCTCGGTGGTGCGTCGCAGCACGAGCACGGGCTTGCCCAGGGCAGGGGCTTCTTCCTGCAGGCCGCCTGAGTCGGTGAGCAGCAGCGTGCAGCCCTTCATCGCGGCCACCAACCGGTCGTAGTCGAGCGGTTCAGTGAGCACCACGCGCGGATGCGCCCCCAGCAGTGCCTGCAGAGGTTCACGCACGGTGGGATTGCGATGCAAAGGCAGAAGCAGGGCCGCATCGGGATGGTCCTCCAGCACCTGCAACATCCCGGCAGCGATCGAAGCCAGGCGATCCCCCCAGTTCTCACGACGGTGGACCGTGGCGAGGATCACCCGCTGCCGCTCCCAATCGATGGGCAGATCAGACAGGAGGGGAGCCCGCTCCGCCATCCGCAGCAGGGCATCGATCACGGTGTTACCGGTCACCATCACCTGGCCCACCACACCGGAAGCTTTGAGATTGGCTTCGGAGCGCGTGGTCGGGGCGAAGTGCAGCTGGGCAACCTGGGAGATCAAGCGTCGATTGGCCTCCTCTGGAAAGGGATCCAGCAGGTTGTCGGTCCGCAAACCAGCCTCCACATGGCCAACGGGGATCTGCTCGTAAAACGCAGCAAGAGCAGCAGCGAAGGCCGTGGTGGTGTCCCCCTGCACGAGCACCAGTGCCGGGGGGAACGCCTGGAAGTCGTCGCGGAGGCCCTGCAGTGCTGCGCAGGTCACATGGGTGAGGGTCTGACGCGGCGCCATCAGATCGAGATCGCGGTCGGCCTTCAGACCGAACAGGTCCATGACCTGAGTCACCATCTCCCGGTGCTGCCCGGTGAGCACCAAACGGGTCTCCAGGCGATCGCAGGCCTGAAACTCCTGGATCACCGGGGCGAGCTTGATCGCTTCCGGCCGGGTTCCCAGGACGATCGTCACCCGCGGCAGACCTGCCATACAGCGTTAAAGCCGATGAAACAAGCCGGATCCTATCGGTGATTTCAGCCCTCCTCAGCAGCAACGACTTGCCAGATGCGCTGTGCTGGCGAAGCTGAAGGGAGGTCCTCGCGCTGCTCCCTGTGGGTGATTCGGTCCTGCCGCCTGGTTTCCCCGCTGCCTCACCAGCTGCCCCAACAGCGATCCCCGCGGCCCGCACGGCACCAGGAGCGCCCATGGCGGCCCCACCCTCATCCAGCGATCCCGGCACCATGCCCACGCTTGAGGTGCTCGTGCGCATCGCCAATGAACGGGGGCACTCTGATGTGCACCTCGGGGTTGGCGAGGTGCCCCGCTACCGGTCAAGGGGTGAAATGATCTCGACCGACTGGCCGATTACAGACCACAAGCACTTCCAGGGCTGGCTGCAGGAGGTCCTCACGCCGCATCAGATCGATGCCTTTCAACGCAGCAAGGAATTCGATGGTTCCCATGCCTTTCCCTTTGTGCGGGTGCGCATCAACCTTCTCGATTCCCTGCGCGGGCCAGCGATGGTGCTGCGTCTGATCCCCCAGAGGATCTTGAGCCTTGACGAGCTGCAGCTCCCGGCCGTGCTTCGGGAACTCGCCTCGAAACCGAAGGGACTGGTGCTGGTCACCGGCCCCACAGGGTCGGGCAAAAGCACGACCCTGGCCGCAATGATCGACTGGATCAATCGCCACCAGACCCGCCACATCCTCACGATCGAAGATCCAGTCGAGTTCGTGCATGAAAGCCGCCAGTCGCTGATCCGCCATCGCGAAGTGGGGCAACACACGCTCACGTTTCAGAACGCTCTACGCGCCTCCCTCCGGGAGGACCCGGACGTCATTCTTGTCGGCGAGATTCGTGACCGAGAGACCCTCAGCACCGCTCTGGAGGCCTCTCAGACGGGCCACCTGGTGTTTGGGACCCTGCACACCAATTCAGCGGTCAAAACCGTTGAACGCGTGCTCGGCATGCACCCCCCGGAAGAACAGGAGAGCGTGCGTCGCGCCCTCTCGGAAGCATTGCTGGGGGTCATCGCCCAAGGGCTGATCCGCACCACCGATGGCAAGCGGGCCGCCTATCACGACATCCTCATCAACACCGATGCCTGTCGCGATTACATCCAGCGGGGGGCCCTCGACGAGGTGGAGGAAATCATGGCCAGGAGCGGCTTCGATGGGATGGTCACCATCAATCAATCGCTTCAGGCCCTGGTCGATTCGGGTCGTGTAGGGGAACCCGAGGCGGTGGCGGTGAGTCTTCGACCGAACGAACTGGCGCAGGCGCTCAGAGGCCGTAGCTGAAAGGCAGGTCCTCGATCAGGAGTGGGAGCCGCCGACCACACGCAGGATCAACAACAGGGCAATGCCCACGGACAGGCCAAGCATCGCCAAACGTCCGTTCCAAATTTCCGCCTGGGGCGTAAAGCCACGACGCCAAGCGTTGAGCTCACCACCAGCCACCGTGCTGGGCCCAGGTCCGCCAGCGTCAGTGGAGGAATGATCCTGCTCAGAAGCAGCGGAATCAGGTCTAGGTGCTGATGCCATGACTCCGCTGCGGTGGAAGAAATTCTAAGGACGACGGGTCAGAACGGTGGTGGCGAAGCCATGAGGGCATCCGCATCCTCAAGCGGCCAGCGAGCTGCCACGCCGAGGCCAAGGCGACTGGCCGCAGTGGAGCGTTGCAGGCGCTGGAGCGCTGCCGCTCCCACCATGGCGGCGTTATCGGTGCAGTAAGCGAGCGGGGCGATCTGCACCGATACCCCCAAGGCCTGGCCCCGGTCGGCCATGAGTGCACGCAGACGACGGTTGGCGGCAACCCCACCGACCATCACAAGGCGATGAAGCCCCTGGTCGCGGCAACAGCGCAGGCTCCGTTCCACCAAAACATCGGCTACCACCTGTTCGAAGCTGGCCGCGAGATCAACCCAGGGAGGCTCGGCGCCATCGGCGCGGCAGGCCTCCACCTGCCGCAACATCGCCGTCTTCAAACCGCTGAAGGAGAAGTCATAGGGGTAATAGCCACCACCGGGTTTCGACACCCGACCCTTGGGCAGCTGAAAGCGGGAGGAATCCCCGGCCACTGCCAAGGCCTGGATGGCTGGCCCACCTGGATAGGAGAGACCCAGAAGGCGGGCCACCTTGTCGAAAGCCTCGCCAGCAGCGTCATCGTGGCTTCGGCCAAGCCGATGCATGCGCCCCTCTAGATCCACCCGGATCAGCTCCGTATGACCACCACTGACAAGCAACACCAGGTAGGGAGGCTCCGGCGGAGCCTCCCCAAGGGCAGCGGATGCGAGATGAGCCTCCAGATGGTGAATGCCTAGAAATGGCAATCCGTGGAGAGCCGCCAGGGTGCGCGCCGTGATCGAACCGACCATCAGCGCCCCCACGAGCCCGGGAGCAACGGTCGAGGCCACAGCATCCAGCGCATCCATGGAGAGCCCCGAGGACGCCAGCGCTTGCTCGACAAGAAAAGGCAACGCCTCCACATGCCTTCGCGAAGCGATCTCGGGCACCACCCCACCCCACTGGGCATGCTCCTCCACCTGGGAGCTGATGCCGTGGGCCAGAACCTCGATTCCTACGTCTGTCTGCCGCACGATGGCGGCGGCCGACTCGTCACAACTTGTTTCGAGGGCCAGCAGTGTTGTCATCCGGTTGGTCAGCCTCCACTACTGTCCGCTAGTGACATCCTGCCGTCTGGGGCAGGCCCAACCAGGAATCGATCCGATGCGTCGTCTCTTTGCCCTTGCGCTTTCGGCCCTGCTCGTTTTCGGCTTCGCCCCCGTTGCCAAGGCTGATGTGGCAGGTCTCACCCCCTGCGCTGAAAGCGCCCGCTTCCAGCAGCGTGCTGCGGCAGCCACCACCCCCCAAGCCAAGGCTCGTTTCGAGATGTACAGCGAGGCTGTGTGCGGTGACGATGGCCTGCCTCACCTGATCGTTGATGGTCGCTGGAGCCACGCCGGTGATTTCGTGTATCCCGGCCTGATGTTCCTCTACATCGCAGGTTGCATCGGCTGGGCCGGTCGCGAATACCTGAAAGCCACCCGCGGGACCAAGGAGCAGTACACCAAAGAGATCCAGATTGATCTCCCCCTTGCTCTGAAGAGCTGCATCGCCGCGGCCACCTGGCCCCTGGCTGCCTTCGGCGAATTCACCAGCGGCAAGCTGCTGGAAAGCGACAACAAGGTCACCATCTCGCCCCGCTGAGATCTCCGTTTTTATTCCATCCAAGCGCCCTGATCCGATGCAGAAATTCCTCACCACCGCTCCCGTCGTTGCCGCGATCTGGTTCACCCTGACCGCCGGCATCCTGATCGAGTGGAACCGATTCTTCCCCGATCTTCTCTTCCACCCGATGGGTTGATCGCCCTCCGAGGCATGGAGCCAATCCCATCACGATGAAAGGAGGGTGAAGACCCTCCTTTTTTTATGGCTCACTCGATGGCTGTGCATCCTCAATGGCTGTGCATCCCCATCAGCCGCTCAAGCTCGGACAGAGCCTTGTCCAGATCAGCATTCACCACCACGGCATCAAATTCCGACTGAGCGTCCAGTTCCTCACGGGCCCGCGCTAGTCGGCGCTGAATCGCCTCCTCGGCCTCTGTTCCTCGGCCACGAATCCGCCGCTCCAGCTCCTCCAGGCTGGGAGGGGCAAGGAAAATCTGAAGCGCATCTGGAAGGCTGCGTCGCACCTGGCGGGCGCCCTCAAGCTCAATTTCCAGCAGCACTGGCACTCCCTCAGCTAGACGCTCCTGCACCGGCTGCCGGGGAGTTCCATAGCAATGTCCTGCAAACTCCGCCCACTCGAGTAAGCCGTCGGCTTGCACCAGGGCATCAAACGCGGCCCGACTGTGGAAGAAGTAATGAACCCCCTCCTCTTCCCCCGACCGCGGCGATCGGGTGGTGGCGGAGACGGAGAGCCAGAGATGGGGATGACGCTCCCTCAGACGGGCCACCAATGTGCCCTTACCGACACCACTGGGCCCGGTGAGCACCGTGAGCCTGGCGGATGTGTCAGGGGGGACCATGGATTGCTTCCGATCGATCCGCAGGGTAGGAAGGCATCCGCTCGGCAGAACTCGGCCGCCGCCATGGTCAAGCCCTTTCCGCTCAGTGCCTCGCCCCAGGTGATGGACCTCACAGCTCTACGGGCTGTTCTGAGCGACCTACGCGGACGCATCCTGCCCAGCCGCTTTGAGAAGGCCCAGCAGCCAGACGCCCATGGTCTCCAGCTGGGCTTTCGCACGCTGAAAGGCATGGTGTGGCTCGAGCTGAGCTGGCAGGCCGAGCTGGCCAGGCTGGTGCAGATCCCCCCCCCTCGGCGCGAAGGCAGTGGCAGCACCCTGGCGCAACAGATCCAGCACAGCCTGAAGCAGCTGGCTCTCGTCAGCCTCATGCAGGACGGATTCGAACGGGTGGTGCGCTTCGGATTCGCGCCACGTCCTGGAGCTGAGATCCAACGCTGGCTTGTGTTGGAGCTCATGGGCCGCCACAGCAATCTGATGCTTCTCGACGAACAGGAGCGAGTGATTGCCCTGGGGCGACAGGTTCGTGATCACCAATCCAGGGTCAGACCGATCAGCACCGGTGATCCCTACCTACCGCCCCCACCGCTGCAAGGAATCCATCCATCGACGCAGGAGAGTTTCGAACGCTGGCAAGAGCGTCTGATGCTGCTGCCGGTTCCCCTCGGGGATGCTTTACGCCAGAGCTACCAGGGCATCAGCCCCGCCCTGGCAAGGCAACTGGCGCATGACGATCCAGAAGTGTCGAAGCAGCGCCTCAACCAATCGGTGCAGGAGCTCAGCGAGCCTGAATGGCGTGCTCTGCACAGCCGCTGGCACAGCTGGCTGAGGCAACTGGAGGATGAGCACTTCCAGTTACGGATCGATCGTGCGGGCCGTTACCAGGTCTGGTCAGGGGAAGAGGGAGCCAATCCGGAGGCTGAGGAGCCGCTCAGCCTCCGCCTGGGACGGCACTACCGGGACCAACTGGAACGCCGACAGTTGGAGCAGATCGCCCGAGAGCTGCGACAAAGCCTCGACCATTGGCGGGAGCGGGAGGAGCGGCAGCTCGCAGAGCAGTTGCTGAAGCTGAAAGAAACCGAGCAGGCCACCGCCCTGCAGCATCAGGCTGATGCTCTGCTCTGCCTGTCGGAACCGAAGCGCACACAAATCGATGAAGCCCAGAAGCTCTATCGGCGCGCGCGCAAGCTCCGCCGTGCGGTTCCCCAACTTGAAGAGCGTGAACGACACCATCAGCAGCGATTGCAGCTGATTGAAGGGAGTGATGGCTTTCTCGAGGATCTCCTCACAGCCAGCTGGGACGAAGCCCTCGAGCGGGTGGGACGCCTGAAGGAACTGAAACAAGAGCTGGAGGAGCTGCTTCAGCCACGCCAACGCAGCAAGCGCACGGGCTCCCCCCAGCGTCGGGACGGCAGCCCGGAGCCGCTGGAACTGCGCAGTCCCGCTGGCCTCACCATTCAGGTCGGCCGCAATCACCGCCAGAACGACTGGATCAGCCTGCGCCAGGCACGGCCAGGGGACCTCTGGTTTCACGCCCAGGAATGCCCAGGCAGTCATGTGGTGCTCAAAGCATCCACAGGCCTCGCCGGCGAAGCGGACCTGGAGCTGGCCGCCGATCTGGCCGCCCTGTTCAGCCGTGCCCGCCGGAACCGCAGGGTGCCAGTGGTGATGGTGCCAGTAGAGCAGCTGCAGAGGATCGCTGGCGCCGGCCCCGGCACGGTGCGTCACCGAGGCGGAGCCGTGCGCTGGGCGGAGCCGGAACGGGCGGAACAGCGACTGAGCGCCGGAGAACTTCTAGCCTGACCCCAGCCAGAACCTGCCCTCCTGAGCCCCGTCGACCCGAACGAGCCCAAAGCCGCGGCAGCCTCCCCCCAGGCTCCCCCTCCGCCCATTCGGATCAGCAGGCCTGCGGCTGAGCTGCCCGGCGATGTGGAGATGCCGCTGACGGATCACCTGGAGGAGCTGCGCCAGCGGGTGCTGAAAAGCCTGCTGGCCGTGGTCATCGCAGCCCTGGGATGCCTGGTGGCGGTCAAGCCTCTGGTCCGCCTTCTCGAAGCGCCGGCGGGGTCGATTCACTTTCTGCAGCTAGCTCCCGGTGAATTTCTGTTCGTGTCGTTCAAGGTGGCTGGTTACACCGGTCTCACCCTGGCGCTGCCCTTCGTGCTGTATCAGGTCCTGGCCTTCGTACTTCCAGGGCTCACAAGGAAGGAGCGACGACTGATCGCGCCGGCAGTGGCGGGATCAGCTGTGCTGTTCTTGGCCGGTCTTGCCTTTGCCTGGTGGGCCCTGGTGCCGGCAGCCCTTCGCTTCCTTGTGAGCTACGGCGCTGATGTGGTCGAACCTCTGTGGTCGATTGAGCGCTATCTCGATTTCGTGCTTCTGCTGATGCTGGCGACCGGTCTGGCCTTTCAGCTGCCTGTGCTCCAGCTGCTGCTCGGTCTCTTCGGCCTGATCACCTGGAAGCGAATGCTGGCGGCCTGGCGATGGGTCGTGCTGGCAGCAGCCCTCGCCGGCGCCGTGCTCACCCCGTCCACAGACCCGATCACGATGTTGCTGCTGGGAGGAGCGATCACCGCCCTGTTCCTTGTCGGCGTTGGACTGGTGGCCGTCACCCAGGGCTTCAAAGCAGAAACTCTTCCAGACGCTCAGCCCCCTGCAGCTGAAGGCTGAGTGCCTTGCCAAGCCGGGGACGATCCCTGGTGTTCTCAAGCCAGGTGCGCACAGCATTGGCTTGGGCCAAGCGATTGACCACCTCGATCACCTCAGCAAGGTGCTCCCGATAGGCCGCTTCATCGAGGGGGAACGATTGCTGTTCCAGGTAAGCCCACATCACCTGGACATAGAGCCGACCCTGGCGAACGACCAGCTGAAGGTCGTAACTCGCTTGCCAACGCTGGCGCAAACAGCCGATCACCTCCTCGACCGTCAGAGGCTCAGGGGGACTGGAGGGAGTTGCTTCAAGCACGGAAACAGGCCGTCAACACACGTTAAAGCCCAGTCGTTGCAAAGCGTGATGGGCACTTCAACGTCCATAATGGTCGCCATTCAGTGACGGTTGCCTCCGCCATGACCCAAGCCTCCTCGAGCGATGTGCCCGGAATGGGTCGTCGGCAGTTCATGAATCTGCTGACCTTTGGATCTGTGACCGGTGTTGCGCTTGGCGCGCTCTACCCAGTGGTGAACTACTTCATCCCGCCCCGGGCGGCAGGTGGTGGCGGCGGCACCACGGCCAAAGATGAGCTCGGTAACCCGATCACCGCGACTGGCTGGCTGAGCAGCCACCCCAGCGGTGACCGCAGCCTGGTGCAGGGCCTCAAAGGCGACCCCACTTATCTGATTGTTGAAGGCGACGACGCCATCGGCAGCTACGGAATCAATGCCATCTGCACCCACCTGGGCTGCGTTGTGCCCTGGAACAGTGGCGCCAACAAGTTCATGTGCCCCTGCCACGGCAGCCAGTACGACGCCACCGGCAAGGTGGTGCGTGGTCCCGCTCCCCTGTCCCTGGCCCTCGCCAACGTCAGCGTCGATAACGACAACGTGTTCGTGAGCCAGTGGACCGACACCGACTTCCGCACGGGCGAGAAGCCCTGGTGGGTCTGATTCGTTCAGCGCTTCCTCCCTCTCACCCGTCTCCTTGCTCTGATGCGTCGCCTCCTCTCCCCTCTCCTCGCCGCTCTGATCGTCGGCGTTTCTGTCTTTACCGCTCCGGCCGCCAGCTGGGCCTACCCCTTCTGGGCTCAGCAGAACTACGCCAGCCCACGGGAAGCTACCGGCAAAATCGTTTGCGCCAACTGCCATTTGGCCAAGAAGCTCACCCAGGTGGAGCTCCCCCAGTCCGTGCTGCCTGACACGGTCTTCACCGCAGCCGTGAAGATTCCCTACGAGCAGGGCCTGCAGGAAATCGGCGCCGATGGCAGCCAAGTTCCTCTGCAGGTTGGTGCCGTTGTGCAACTCCCGGACGGTTTCACCCTGGCTCCCCAGGATCGCTGGACCGACGAAATCAAAGAAGAGACAGAAGGCGTCTATTTCACGCAGTACAGCGACGACCAGCCCAACATTCTTCTCGTTGGTCCTATCCCCGGTGACCAGCACCAGGAGATCGTCTTCCCGATCCTCTCCCCTGACCCTGCTGCCGACAGCAACATTCACTTCGGCAAATACCAGGTTTTCGTGGGTGGCAACCGCGGACGCGGTCAGGTGTATCCCACCGGTGAAAAGAGCAACAACACCATTTTCACCGCTCCTGCAGCAGGCACCATTAGCGCCATTGCCCCTGGCGAAAACGGCGCCAGCATCGTCACGATCCAAGCAGCTGATGGCAGCACAACCGACGAAACCATCCCTGTCGGCCCAGAGCTCATCGTTGCCGTGGGTGACCAGATCGAAGCAGGTGAAGCTCTGACCAACGATCCCAACGTGGGCGGCTTCGGCCAGATGGACGGTGAAATCGTTCTTCAGAACCCTGTTCGCATCTACGGCCTGCTTGCCTTCTTCGCCGCGGTTGCACTGGCCCAGATCATGCTGGTCCTCAAGAAGAAACAGGTGGAGAAAGTTCAGGCCGCTGAGGGCGTCTGATTTCCGTGTCACTCCTCGCGATGTTCACATCACCCGGGCCCGAGCTGTTCCAGCTCGGGCCTTTTGCCTTGCGCTGGTATGGCCTGCTGATTGCGCTCGCCGTGCTGATCGGTCTCAACCTCTCCAGCTGGTTAGCCCGTCAGCGAGACCTGGAACAAGGACTGATCAGCGACCTACTGCCGATCCTGGTGTTGGCGGCCGTCATTGGCGCCAGGATTTATTACGTGGCCTTTGAATGGCGCAACTATCAAGGCGCCTGGTGGGAAGCGTTCGCCATCTGGCGTGGAGGTATTGCCATCCATGGTGCTCTGCTAGCGGGCACCATTGCCGTGATCCTGTTCTGTCGATGGCGGCGGCAGTCGTTCTGGGATGTGCTCGATGTGCTGGTGCCATCCGTTGCCCTGGGCCAAGCGATCGGCCGCTGGGGCAACTTTTTCAACTCGGAGGCCTTTGGCGTACCCACGGATCTTCCCTGGAAACTGTTCATCGCCTATCCGCAACGCCCGGCCGTCTTCGCTGATGCCGATTACTTCCATCCAACGTTTCTGTACGAATCAATCTGGAACCTGCTGGTGTTCGCCCTGCTGATGACCTTGTTCCTGCAAGGACGAAAGCGGCGCATCAATCTGCCGGCGGGAGCCCTCAGCTGCGTCTACCTGCTGGCCTACAGCCTTGGCCGGGTCTGGATTGAAGGACTACGCATTGATCCGCTTTGCCTCGGCGGCCAACCACCCTTCTGCGATGGAGGCTTGCGCATTGCCCAACTGATGAGCCTTGCTCTCATGGGACTTGCCGCTGTTGGGCTCTGGTGGCTGTATGGACGCAAACGGGCCTTGCCCGATCTTGGCTCCGCTCGACGGGGAGATCCGGCATGAACAGCTCCGTCACACCCAACCCTGCGCAAGTTTCAATCGTGGGTGCCGGACCGGGTGCCCCCGATCTTCTGACCCGAAGAGCAGAGGATCGTCTGCGGGCTGCAGAGGTGCTGATCTGGACCGACTCCTTGGTCTCACCGCAGATTGCAGCCCTGGCTCCAGAGAGATGCGAACGAATTCGCACCAGCACTCTCACGCTTGAAGAGGTGCTGCCACTGATGATCGAGCGGGCCCAGGCAGGCCTGCGGGTCGTGCGCCTGCACGATGGTGATCCCTGTCTTTATGGAGCCCTCGCTGAACAAGTCTGCGGCCTTGCTGATGCAGGCATTGACGTGGACGTGGTACCGGGTCTCAGCGCCTATCAAGCCACCGCTTCAGCGCTAAGTGCTGAGCTGACCATCCCCGGGTTAGTGCAGACCATCGTGCTCAGCAGAGCCGGTGGACGCACTGGTGTTCCAGAGCGGGAGCAACTCGCCAACCTGGCCCGCCTGCAAGCATCCCTTTGTCTTTATCTGAGCGCCCGTCACGTTGATGAGGTGCAGGCCACGCTGATGGAGCACTACCCCGCCGACACCCCGGTCGCCATTGGCTACCGCGTCAGCTGGCCCGATCAGTGGCTTCAGGTAGTCCCACTCCAAGAGATGGCAAACGTCTCGAAACAACGGGACCTCATCCGCACCACGCTCTACGTGATCAGCCCTGCCCTCAAGGCCCAGGGGCAGCGATCCAAGCTCTATTCGCCAGACCACGATCACCTCTTCCGCCCGGGGCGTTGAAGCCGAGAATCACCTGCCGGTGGTGGTTTAAGATTCCTTTGTGCGGGCGATTAGCACAGTGGTAGCGCACTTCCTTCACACGGAAGGGGTCACTGGTTCGAATCCAGTATCGCCCATCTGAAGGCTTGTCTTAATGGACTGACAAGTGCTGGCATTCGGACTAATGTCCAATCCAATGATTGTTTCACCCAGATGGGACCGGAGCAGAGTGAGCCAATCTCTCTGAAGCCGAGCCACGGCTCCGAGCAATCGATCTCTCCTTTGGAGCTAGCAGGACAAGTCCTGCGGCGTGCACGTGAAGCCAAAGGGCTGACCATCCATCAGCTTGCCGCCTCTCTCCATATGGGAGACGAGCAACTCGAAGCCTTAGAGGCAGCTCAGCTGGACAATCTGCCCGAGCCGGTCTTCATCAAGGCGATGGTGCGTCGGGTGGCTAGCAAGCTGGGGGTCGACCCGAACCCCTTGGTACAGGGACTCAATGGCAGCCCGAGGCTGCAAACCTGCTCAGCAAACCGTTGGGACACCCAGGAAACCAAAGAAGCAACAGCCAGCCCGAATCTGCTGCTGCCCCTCTCTGGGCTGGCAGCGCTGGCGGCTGGCCTGCTGGCCGCCTTTCATCTTGATCAGCTGGGGCCGATCACCAGAAAGTTCGCCGCGATGCCCAGCGCCCCGGAACCCAAAGCGCAACCGCAGACCATCTCCGGAATGGAGGAAGTCGCCGCTGAGCCATCATCCCCAACCTCGACAGCAAGCCAATCCATCGTTGTGCGCTCACAGGAGCCCAGTTGGGTGATGATCCGTGATGGTGAAGGTGCTGTCCTGTTCGAGGGGACCCTGAACACCAGCAAAACCTTCAATGGGGAGCAGGGGCTTGAGATCTACGCAGGCCGGCCTGATCTTGTATCAACAAGCCAGGAGGGCGTCAGCCAGTCCGGAACGCCGCTCGGGACCATTGATCAAGTCCGTTGGTACCGGGTTACTGCCGCACCATCACGTTCAGAGTAAGCCCTGTGACCTCACGGAGCACTGGCTCACAGCTTTCCAGGCTCCATTGCTCCAGGCTGATGTTTTGATTCAGCCGCTCCGGGACCAGCTCCAGGCTCAAAACACGCCCGGACACGTCCGCCCGAATTGAAGCCACCACCGGTTCAGGACGACGATCAAGGGCAGCCGCAAGACGCAGCAGCAGTGCCATCTCCGACACGGTGGTTCGATTGGCCCTCGACTGCAGAGCTTGCCAAGCCTCGTGGCGTTTCTTCGGCAAGCTGCGGCGGTGGTAACGAGCGATCGCAGCCACCATCAGATGCTCGGCTTCTGAGTACCCGAGCAGCTCCCCATGGCGAATCAGATACCAAGAGTGCTTGTGATAAGCACTCAGGTTGATGTGTTGGCCGCAGGTGTGCAGCATCGCCGCAGCCCAGAGAAGGTCGCGCCCAGCACCACCGTCTTGATGCAGCTGACCGCCCGTCGAGTCATAGAGGCTCAGAGCATGGGAAGCCACCCGCTCCGCCCGCAGCTGATTGACAGCAAAACGCTGCACCTGATGGATCACAGTGCGCTGACGGATGCTGCTCTGGAAGCTGAACCGGTCCTCAAGCAATCCATGCCTGAGCATCCAATCCACAATCAGACCCTCGCGCAGGGCCCGCTCACTGAGCACCATCTCGTCAACGGCCAGCATCTGCATGGTGGTCTGGAGAATCAAGGCCCCGGGAACAATGATTTCCGCGCGACGGTCATTGATCGGGGCCAAAGCGCGACGCTGTTCCGGAGTCATCGAGACCAGCTTTTCCACAACCCGGTCCAGCCGCTGGCGTGAAATCCGGTAGCCATGCAGCTTGAGGGGAGGACGCTCCTCTTCATTGGCCGCCAAGGCACCGATCGCCATCGCCGTGCCGCTGGTGGCCACCATCACGGGGGTCTCCCCTGGCTTAATCCGCCGCCTCACCTTGTCGACTGCAGGCTCAAGGGAGCCCTGAATGAAGGCCTGCAGAAAGGCCCGGCGCTGGGCCGGGATCGGATCATCCTTGACGAAATCGCGCTGCAGGCGAACTGCACCGACGCGGGTACTGGTGAGGGCCCGGGCATCACGCCCATCCGCCAAGATCAGCTCGGTAGACCCCCCCCCGATATCAAGAAGTAAGTGGGGGCGATCGCCGAAGGGCATGCCGGAGAGCACCCCCAAATAAATCAGTCGAGCCTCCTCCGGCCCGCTGACCAGATCCACATCCAGGTCCAGCTCATCCTTAATTTGCTGAAGAAAGTCCCGCCCGTTAGGCGCCTCGCGAACGGCACTGGTGGCCGCTGTAACGATCTGCTCCACTTGATGGCTGGAAGCCAACTCCCGGAAGCGTCGGAGGGTCTCGAGGGCGCGGGTCATGGCCCCATCAGTGAGGTGACCGCTGTCAGGGTCCCGCTCACCGAGACGGGTCGTTGATTTCTCCGCAAGCTCAACGCTGAACGTGCGCAGGCTCGGATCCACCGCCGCCACTAGCAAGTGGGTGGAGTTGGTCCCGATGTCGATAGCCGCCACCCGGCGAATCCGACGGCCATGACCCTGCAGCCCCTGAGCGCTTTCCGTCATCTCCACTCCTGGGGGCTCCAACTCGTGCAGCGCGGTGGGCTCGGCAGCCGCCATGAAGCACCGGGAGAGCAAACCGCACCACTTTGCCACCGCCTAAGGTTTTGCAGCTGCTCAGCGCTGTGACCGGCTCGACCTCACGCCCGGCTCTCACCCCCTGGGTTCAACTGCTTCGCTGGAACAAACCGAGCGGAAGGCTGATTCTGCTGATCCCAGCGGGCTGGAGCCTTTGGTTGTCTCCTGCGGGACCACCTCCTGCATCGCTTGTGCTGTTGATCCTGCTGGGAGGTCTGAGCGTGAGCGCTGCAGGCTGCATCGCCAATGACCTCTGGGATCGACGCTTCGACAGGGAGGTAGCCCGGACCCGAGAACGCCCCCTGGCCCAGGGAATGATCCCGCTGCAAGCCGCCTTCGTCGCCCTCGTGCTGCTGCTGCTTCTGAGCCTGCTGGTGGTGCTGGCTCTCCCTGACCGGCATCGCCTCACCTGCCTGGGGCTGGCGCTGTTGGCCCTGCCGCCCATTCTTCTGTACCCCTCAGCCAAACGCTGGTTCGCCTATCCCCAGATGGTGCTGGCCCTTTGTTGGGGCTTTGCAGTGCTGATTCCCTGGGCAGCCACCGGCGCTCCGCTTGTCGGATCGATCACCCTCGTGGGCTGCTGGCTGGCCACGCTGCTCTGGACCTTTGGCTTCGACACGGTGTACGCCATGGCGGATCGGACGGATGACGCCCGGCTCGGCCTGCGCAGCAGTGCTCTCAGTCTTGGGCCGCACTGTGTCGTCGCAGTGCGCTGCTGCTACGCCCTGGCGGCACTCAGTCTGGCCTTCGCGGCCTGGGGCGCTGGACTCGCTGCTGGTTTCTGGCTCTGCTGGTTTGTGGCAGCCATTGGCATGGAACGATCCACCAAAGGCCTGCGCAGCACCCAACCCCAGCCAATGGCCATCTACGGCACCCACTTCCGCCATCAGGTGTGGCTCGGCTCCTTGCTGCTGCTGGGGGTGATCCTCGGCAGGATCGGTTGAGCGTTGCGGAGATCCCTGGTGCCGACTCGCGGATCCAGTCAGCTCACCCCACCCCTTCAAGCCGGTGATGCTGTGGCTGTGGTGGCGGCCAGCTCAGCCATCGACGATGCGAGCCGACTGCAGGAGGGGCTGGAGCTCCTCAGCTCCTGGGGCCTTCAGCCTTTGCCTTGGGATGCCAGCAAGCGACGCTGGGGCTACCTGGCCGGCACGGATGATCAGCGCCGGACGGATCTGAACCCCAGCCCGACAGCCCCACTGCTGGCCTGCGCCCGCGGCGGCTGGGGCGCTGCCAGGTTGCTGGAAGAGCCCATCCGATGGCAACCGGGCTGGCTGCTTGGGTTCTCCGACGTGACAGCCCTGCTTTGGGCGCGCTTGGCAGCAGGCATCGATGGAGGAATCCATGGCCCATTGCTCACCACCCTCGCGGGAGAACCTCTCTGGAGTCAGCAACGTCTACAGGATCTTCTGTTCGGGCGTGCGCTGCCCGATCTCCGGGGGGAAACCTGGAGCGCAGCATCTGTGGGCACGGGTGCAGTCCGAGGACCGCTCGTGGCGGCCAATTTGACCGTGGCCACTCACCTGCTTGGCAGCCCACACGTTCCTGCCCTGCAGGGGGCGATCCTCGTGCTGGAAGATGTGGCCGAGGCCCCCTACCGCCTCGATCGCATGCTCACCCAATGGCGCTTGCTGGGGTTGCTGCAGAAGCTCGGCGGTCTTTGCTTTGGCCGCTTTAGCGATTGCAACGACCAAGATCCCGAGCGCGGCGGCTTCAGCCTCGAGCAGGTCCTGCGGGAGCGCTGCAGCGACTTAGGCATTCCTGTGCTCAGCGGACTGCCCGTCGGACATGGCCCAGGGGGGAATGCGGCCTTGCCGATGGGGCGGCTCGCTGAACTCGATCCCGCCCAGGGCTGTCTCAGACTGCTCTAAGAGCCAGAACCGCCTCCGCGACGGTGAGATCGAAGGGAGTGGTGACTTTGATGTTGGCGGGTCCAGCATCAAGCACTTGCACGTGCCATCCCAAGCGCTCAAAGAGGGACGCGTCATCCGTCACGCTCCATCCCCTCGCCAGGGCCTGGCGGTGTCCCTCCCGGAGCTGCTCAACCGCAAACCCTTGGGGGGTCTGGGCGGCCCAGAGCTCCGCGCGATCAGGTGTGTCAAGGATCAAGCCTTCTGTGTTGACCCGTTTGATCGTGTCGGTCACGGGGGTGGCCGCAATCACCGCATCACCCGACTCCACTGCAGCCGCACAGCGATCGAACAAAGAGGGCTCCGCAAGACAGCGAGCTCCGTCGTGAATCAAGACATGGGTGGCTGCTGCCGGCAGGGCCGCCAACCCTCGCTGAACCGACTCCTGTCGGGTGCTGCCCCCCTCGATCCAGACCACCGGCTTAGCGACACCTGCCATCAAAGGGGCGATCTCAGCACGATCCACCGGCTGACCGACAAGACCGATCCAGGCAATCGCCTTGGCTGCCAATGCAGCCTCCAAGGTCCAAGCAAGCACCGGTCGACCGGCAAGGGGCAGGAGCAATTTGTTGCGGTCTGCGCCCATGCGACGACCACTCCCGGCGGCGGCGATCAACAGATGCACAAGCGACTCCTGCAACAGGCAGGGTGAAACGTCCTCCATACAATCAGCACGCAACGACCTGTGACGCTGGTTCATGCGCGTTCTCGCCCTCAGTCCAGGGACCGTTCAGCAGCAACTCGAACGGCTGCCGGCCTTGGCGAGCCTTGCCGAGCAACTCGATGCGACGCTTCAGGTGGCCTGCCCTGCCAGGTCCCGCCAGGTCTGGAGCCTGCTGCCGGCGGTGGACAAGGTGATCCCCTTCGAATTTGAGGCGGGCTCGACCCTGGCCGACTGGGCCAACCTTCTCGGATCCGTGCGCGAACCGGATTTCCAACTCAGCCTCAACTTCGCCGAAGGCCGTCAGGTGAACCTGATGCTCTCCATGAGCCACATCCCCACGCGGGTGGCCACGAGCGGCTTCTCCGCTACGACCACCGCTCGACCTGGCGAAGGCTGGCTGGCCCAGCGTCAGGAGGGCTTCCTTCAGGCCATCGGCCTGAGCCTCAATGCAGAACGCTTCCGCCTGTCACTGCCAGCCAAAGCCCTTGAGGAAGCGCGCAGCCGCCAGCCAGCCGGAGATGGTCCGCTGCTGCTGTTGGCGGCAAGCGGAATCAGCAGTGACTGGCCCCCCGAGCAATGGCAGCAGCTGCCGGAAACGATCCGCTCAAAACTGGCCAGTCTGCGCACCGTCGTGCTTCCACCTGGTGGATCCGTGACGTCGAGGGCCGCTCAGGTTGCCAGCGCCGATGTCGTGCTCAGCAGCTGCCCGATCACCCAACTCCTTGCCGTCTACAGCGGAGTGCCGCTCGTCGCCCTGGGAGCGGACGCAGACCAACTGCCCAGCCGAGAAGGTCTGCGGGTGGTTCAAGCCCCAGCTGGAGGGCTGAGCAACCTCACCCCGCAGGATGTGCTGAACGCCCTGGGCTTCTGATGCCCAGCCAACGCCGCGGACCAGGTCATCCATCGCGACGGCATCGGAGCCCGCTCCAACCGAGGCTGCGGATGCTGGCCCGACCTTGGCGCCTGCCGGTGCTGGCGCTTTCG
Organism: Synechococcus sp. BS56D; assembly: GCF_004332405.1. Lineage (NCBI taxonomy): Bacteria > Bacillati > Cyanobacteriota > Cyanophyceae > Synechococcales > Synechococcaceae > Synechococcus > Synechococcus sp. BS56D. The sequence continues at coordinate 290,272 of NZ_PHQU01000001.1, forward strand.
GCGGTGATCTTGGCGGGTGCCGTTGGTTATCGCATCACCGAGGGCTGGGACTGGGGTGACTGCCTCTGGATGGTGCTGATCACGATCAGCACCATCGGTTATGGGGAGGTTGAACCCCTCTCGCAGGCTGGGCGGCTGGTGACGGTGCTGATCATCGCCGGCGGTGTGGTGGTCGTGCAGCTCTCGATCCAACGGGTGCTCGGACTGACAGAATCGGGCTACTTCCGACAGGTTCGCGAACTTCGTTTCCGCCGGGTTCTGCGTCGCATGCATGATCACGTGATCCTCTGCGGCTACGGCCGCATCGGCCGGGAGATCGGAGCGCAGCTCCAGCTCGAGAATGTTCCGGTGCTGGTGGTGGAAATGGATCCGGAACGCCGGCAAGCCGCTGAGGACAGTGGCCTTCGGGTGCTTCAGGCGGATGCCACCCTCGATGAGACCCTCCTGGAAGCAGGCCTGGAACGCTGCCGCAGCCTGGTCGCGGCCCTGCCCAGCAATGCCGCGAATCTCTATGTGGTGCTCAGTGCCCGCGGACTGGAGCCCAATTGCCGCCTGATTGCAAGGGCCGACAGCGAGGAATCGGCCGCCAAACTCCGGCTTGCGGGCGCCAGCGTTGTGGTCAGTCCTTACGTCGCTGGCGGCCGGATGATGGCGGCCACAGCCCTGCGGCCACTGGCGGTGGATTTCATGGAGCTGCTGGCCGGATCCGATTGCGAGATCGAGGAATTTCGACTCAGCCGTGATCCACTTCTGCTTCACAACCTGCCAGGGAGGAGCCTGGCAGAACTGGAACTCGGACGGCGCACCGGCGCGATGGTGATTGCAATCCGTGATGGTGGACGACTGATCGCCAATCCGGGCGGTGATGTGACGCTTCAACCTGGCCAACTTCTGGTGGTGCTCGGCAGCAAACAGCAGCTCTGCGAATTGCGTGACCTCCTGGGCGAAGCCGTGGACATGGTCGAGACGATGGGGCGTTAGACACCGCAGCTCAGGGGGCTGGATCCGGGTGCTGCCTACGATCAGCCCCGGTTCTTCCCTCCATCGAGGCCTCGCCCATGAGTTCGCCCGCTCCCATGACCGGCCAGACAGCGATCGTGACCGGTGCCAGCCGTGGCATTGGCCGGGCTGTGGCCCTGACTCTCGCTGAAGCCGGAGCGGAAGTGGTGGTGAATTACGCCAGCTCTCCTGATGCCGCAGAGGCTGTGGTGGCTGAGATCACTGCGGCAGGAGGCAAGGCCTATGCACTGCAGGCCAACGTGGCGGACGAGGAGGCTGTTGAGGGGCTGATCAAAACCGTGCTGGAACGCAGCGGCCGTATTGATGTGCTGGTGAACAACGCGGGCATCACCCGCGATGGACTGCTGATGCGCATGAAGACAGAGGACTGGCAGGCCGTGATCAATCTCAACCTCACCGGCGTCTTCCTTTGCACCCGCGCCGTCACCCGACCAATGCTGAAACAGAAGAGCGGCCGGATCATCAACATCACCTCCGTTGTTGGGCTGATGGGGAATGCCGGCCAGGCCAACTACGCCGCTGCGAAGGCTGGTGTGGTCGGACTGACCCGCAGTGCCGCCAAAGAGATGGCCAGCCGGGGAATCACCGTGAATGCCGTGGCCCCCGGTTTCATCGCCACCGACATGACGAAGGATCTGAATGCCGAGGGCATCCTTGCCGCAATTCCCCTCGGCCAGTTCGGTACCCCTGAGCAGGTGGCCGGTGCCGTGCGTTTCCTAGCGGCCGATCCTGCCGCTTCTTACATCACCGGCCAGGTGCTTCAGGTCGATGGCGGCATGGTGATGGGCTGAAGCATCGATCGCTGAGTGACGGGAGCTCAAGACTCCAAGGGCTGGCCAAGTTCATCCCGCAGGCGACGGATCCGCTGCAGCAGTCGCAACCTGCGGCTGCGGGCAGTGGCGGTCAGAAAAATCCTCAGCGGCACGTAAACGAGGGCCATGGCGCCAGCCAGACCCGCCATCAACACGAAGAAGAGGGTCCCTGATTCATTCATTCCCGGACCATAACGAGCGACAACCAAGCGAGCACGATTGAAACGGCCTCGATTCGGCTTTCCCCACCAATCCGCGGATTCGAATGGTCACCTCCCTGTGGGACATTGACCTGCGGGTATCAGACCACCATGGCCAAACTTCTACGTTTTTCGGATGACTCCCGTGCCGCCCTCGAGCGGGGCATGAATGCTCTCGCCGATGCGGTGCGCGTGACGATCGGCCCGCGTGGGCGCAATGTGGTGCTCGAGAAAAGCTTCGGCGCACCCGACATCGTCAACGACGGCGACACGATCGCCAAAGAGATCACCCTCGAGGATCCGTTTGAGAACCTCGGAGCCAAGCTGATCCAACAGGTGGCGGCGAAAACCAAAGACAAAGCCGGTGACGGAACCACCACGGCGACCGTGTTGGCCCAAGCCATGGTCGAGGAGGGGCTGCGCAATACGGCAGCTGGCGCCAGCCCAATCGAGCTACGTCGTGGCATGGAGAAGGCCGTCGCTCAGGTGGTGGCCGGCCTCAAGCAGCGCAGCCAGAGCGTCTCCGGTTCTGCCATCCAGCAGGTCGCCACCGTCAGTTCCGGTGGTGATGAGGAAGTCGGCCGCATGGTGGCTGAAGCCATGGAGAAAGTGAGCGTCGACGGTGTGATCACTGTCGAAGAATCGAAGTCCCTGGCCACCGAGCTGGAAGTGACTGAAGGCATGGCCTTCGATCGCGGCTATTCCTCCCCCTACTTCGTCACCGATGGCGACCGTCAGGTGTGCGAATTCGAGAATGCACTCCTGTTGCTCACCGACCGCAAAGTGAGCGCCGTCGCCGACCTCGTGCCGGTGCTTGAGACCGTGCAGAAGACCGGCTCCCCGCTGGTGATCCTGGCCGAGGAAGTCGATGGAGAAGCCCTCGCCACTCTGGTGGTCAATAAGAACCGCGGTGTGCTCCAAGTTGCGGCAGTCAGGGCCCCCTCCTTTGGCGAGCGCCGCAAAGCAGCCCTTGCGGATATCGCAGTGCTCACGGGCGGCACGGTCATTAGTGAAGACCGGGCCATGACCCTCGACAAGGTGACCATCGCAGACTTGGGCCGAGCCCGTCGGATCACGATCACCAAGGAGAGCACCACGATTGTGGCCAACGATGACCACCGGGACGCCGTGGCAGCACGGGTGGCATCCATCCGCCGTGAACTGGAGAACACAGAGTCTGAGTACGACCGCGAAAAGCTGAATGAGCGGATCGCCAAGCTGGCCGGTGGCGTGGCGGTGATCAAGGTGGGAGCCCCAACGGAAACGGAGCTCAAGAACAAGAAACTGCGGATCGAGGATGCCCTCAATGCCACCCGGGCTGCCGTGGAAGAAGGCATCGTCGCTGGAGGCGGTTGCACACTGCTCCAGCTCTCCAGGGAACTGAATGCCCTAGCGGATCAACTCCTGGGTGATCAGCGCACCGGCGTGGAGATCGTGCAGAGGGCCCTGTCTGCTCCCCTGCGTCAGATCGCCATCAATGCCGGCGCAAACGGTGATGTGGTGGTTGAAGAGGTGCTCCGCAACAACCTTGGCTTCAACGCCATCACTGGAGCCTTCGAAGACCTGCTTCAGGCAGGCATTCTCGATGCGGCCAAAGTCATTCGCCTCGCCCTCCAGGATGCGGTCTCCATCGCCTCCCTCCTGATCACCACCGAGGTGGTGATCGCCGACAAACCAGAACCTCCGGCACCCCCGGCTGGCGGCGGCGATCCCATGGGCGGCATGGGCGGCATGGGAGGCATGGGCGGCATGGGCATGCCCGGAATGATGTGATTCAGACGGGTGGTGCACCCTCTGAGCCATCGGCGCCAAAGTCGATCTCAGAGGTAATGCACCAGCCGAGCATGCAAACGGCAGACCGTGAGCGCTTCCCGAGGGGGGCGCTTGCACAGTCTTCCGAGCTCTGCATTGAGCGCTTGCAGTTCTCCCATGGGTAGACCTGCAATCGGCATCCCCAAAAGCACCCCTCCAAGCAGGAGTGGCGCAAAGAAACGATGACCCATCGCCCATCTCACGCGTCTTGACCCATTCTGAGCACGCGACAGGATGGGCAGGTCGCTTTTATGTCGGTCTTCGCTTGCCTAGGGCGTTGCAGTACCCACGCACCTGAAGATCAACACCCGTGATCGCCGTGCCCACGACCACCAAGTCGGCTCCAGCGTCAAGGGCCTGCACGGCAGCATCGGCTGACGCGATACCACCTTCACAAATCAAGGAAACAGTCTCAGGCAGCTTCTCTCGCAAGGGCGCAAGCAGATTGAATCCAGGCGGTCGACAGCTCTGGGTCGCTTCCGTGTAGCCATACAACGTGGTTCCGACCCAGTGAAATCCCATGGCTGCAGCCCTCAAACCGTTGTCCACACTGTCGACATCGGCCATCAGAGGGGCATCCAGCTCAGATCGGGCCCTCTGCACGAGATCAGCCAGCTCCTCCCCATCGGGTCGCTGTCGCTCGGTCGCGTCGAGGGCAATCACATCGGCACCAGCCGCCCAGACGGCACGGATTTCCTCCCAGCGAGGGGTGATGTAAACGCTGCTGCCCGCAAAGGTGCGTTTCCAGAGGCCAATAATCAGCGCTTCAGGGCAGCGGCGACGGACGGCACCGATGTGCTCCGGACTCTCAAGGCGAACGCCTACAGCGCCGTTATCGAGACTCGCTTCAGCCATTGCTGCAATCACATCCGGATGGCGCATGGGCGAACCTTCCGGCGCTTGCACCGACACGATGAGGCCGCCGCGCAGGGTTGCCGGATCAGGAAAAGCCATGGTTCAGGAGGCCTTGGGCAGATCGCGGCCGTCGGATGGCAACCAACGACGCAGGCGCTTCAGGCTCGGCGGCGGGGGAGGAGGCAATTCGGATCGCTCCATCTCCGTCTTCGACGTGACGTTTGTGGTGCTGATGGGATCAGCGTTGCGGGGAAGGGGTTGGACCGTGGCGCTGACTGAATCAAAGCCGTCACGCAGGAGCGAGCGGAAGCGATTCAGCGCTGAATCCATGGGGGCCTGGTCAGGAACCTCCTCCAGATCCATCTGACCAACCGCTTCAGCATGAAGCGGTTCTTGCTGAAGCGATTCTTGTTCGTTCGGCGCCTTCTCAAGAGCGTTCTCCTCGCTCAGGGCCAACGAAGGACTGACCAGCCCTGGAGTCTCACGTGCAGGGGGCTCCACGGAAGACGATTGCTCCGTCTGAGGGCCCCATAGCTTGGTGGCGGGAGCGGGAGCGGGAGCGGCCTCAGCCCCTTGCAGGCTGGCGACTCCAAAGCGATGCACCCATTGCATCTCCAGAAGAGCGATCACGCGTTGATCGCCCTGGTCGCGAGCAGCAAGAAGACGCCGACGCAGGGACTCCTGACGTTGATGGGGCTGACGGAAGGAGAGATCGGTCACGGGGTCAGGCAAGTTTGCGATTCAACAGGGGACGGATCAGGAGAAACAGACCCGCGGTCAGAGCGGTGAGCACCAGCAGGCAGGTTGTGCCGCTGACCGACCCATAAGGAGCCTCCAGCAGAACTGCTGAGAGGTCGAGGGGGCCTGCATAGGCCGCCCGAATGGGCTCAATCGCGAAGGTAAGTGGATTCAGCGCCGCAAGCCAGCCCATCCAGGGCGGCATGAAGGAGAGCGGGGCCAGGGCGGTGCTGGCAAACAGGAGCGGCAGATTGGCCACAAAGATCACGGCGATCAGCTCGATGTGCCCTGGCAACGCGAAGGCAAGCCCAAGACTGAGGGCCGTGACAGCAAACACCAGTAGCAACAGAGTGAGTAACACCAGAGCCAGGCCTGCTGTCCCGGGCCAGCCATAGCCCAAGAAGAAGGCAGTGACCATGATCGCCAGGCTCTGAACAAGGCTCAAGGTGGTGATGTACAGAACCGAAGCGAGCACGATCGAGCTGCGACTGCGCAGGGGGGCGACCAGCAGACGATTCAGAAAGCCGAATTCCCTGTCAAACATGACCGGCAAACCGGCGTTGAGCGCCCCACTGAAAGCGGTGAACACAATCACACCGGCGCCAAGGAAGCGCCCATAGCTCATCCCGCCAGGGAGGAGTCCCTCTGGCGCCCTTGAGAAAAGTGCACCGAATAACACCAGCCAGATCAAGGGCTGCAGCACGCCAGCGACCAGCGTGGAGGGACGGCGTTGCAACTGCAGGAATAGGCGCCGGGTCAGGGCCATGGTTTCCTGCAGCAGTTCAGCGAGCGCGGATGGTTCGGGTCGGGTCATCAGTGGAAGCAGGCGGGGAACAGATCAAGAACGAATGAACTCAACGCATGGACTGCTTGCGCTCCTGCTTGGGGTCGCGTTGACCAGCGACGGCAAGCTCCGCATCCATCAGAGTCCTCCCGGTCGCCTGCAGGTAAACGTCATCCAGGCTCGGCCGGCTCTGGGCGAGAGCAAAGACGGGCAGGCCCGCACCCTCGAGCTTGGCCCGCAGGCCTTGCAGAACCGACTCACCCTCAACAACAAGGTTGAGCGAATAACCCTGGGAACGGTTCACGACGATCTGCCGCACCCCCTCCACCGGTTCGAGCAGCGCGCACAGCTGATCAGCCTCCTTCTGATCACTGAACTCCCTGACACGCAGGGTGACCCGATCACCACCAAGCTGCTGCTTGAGCGCCTCAGGGGTGCCCTCCGCAATCACCCGGCCGGCATCAATGATGGCCATTGCATCGGCCAAGGCCTCGACCTCCTCCAGGTAGTGACTGCTCAGCAACACGGTGGTGCCTTGCTGGCGTAGCTCCCGCAACACCTGCCAGATCGCAGCGCGGCTTTCGATATCCAGACCGACCGTCGGCTCATCAAGAACCAGCACCCGAGGCTGATGGAGCAGTCCCGCTGCGAGATCGAGGCGGCGACGCATGCCACCGGAATAGGTCCCGCAACGACGGTCAATCCACTCCGCCATGGACAGCCGCTGCACGAGCTCTGCGATCCGTGCATCACGCACACCGCGTTGCAGGTGATACAAGTCGCCCTGCAGCTGAAGGAGTTCACGGCCGGTGAGGATCTTGTCGATCGCCACCTCCTGGGCCACGTAACCCAGCAAACGCCTAACCCCTCGGGGATCCTTAAGGGCATCAACCCCTGCAACGGTCACACTGCCTGCGTCGGGGGCCAGCAGAGTGGCCAGGATCCGCAGGGTGGTGGTCTTGCCGGCTCCATTGGGTCCGAGCAACCCGTAAAGACAGCCCTCAGGAACCGTCAGGCTCAAGCCATCGAGAGCCTTGACCGCCCCGTAGGCCTTCTCAAGCTGAGTGAGCTCCAACACGGGCATCGGGCCTTTGCCTGCAGCGAATTGGGTGGAATCTAGGCAGAGGTGGGCGAGAGGCTCACAAGCCAATGACCGATCGCAGCCTGGAGCTGGGCATCGAAGTGAGCCGCAGCAGGCAGACGGCTGATCACCAGCAGCAAACAGATCCCAAAGAGATAAAGAATCGACCAGCGGAACAGGCCCTTGGCCCGCTCGATGCTGTCGGGAGCAGCCGCCAGGTTCTCCACCATCTGCAGCAGTCGTCCATTAAATGGAAGCAACAGCAGCCCGTAGAGCAGCCCCCCTTCCGGTAGGGCGAGAACGCCAAGGGTGCTCAGCAAGACCGTGGCGAGGCCGTAGCGGCGAATCGCCCTGGCTGTGACCACAGGCCCCTTCACCACCGGCAGCATCGGGATTCCAACCGCCCGGTAGTCCTCGCGGAGCAGCAGCGCCAGGGCCCAGAAATGCGCGGGAGTCCAGACCATGACAAGCGCGAACAGCCACCAACCTCCAAGACCCACATGACCGGTGGCGGCAGCAGCACCCACGAGGGGAGGAATCGCCCCGGCCACCCCGCCGATGACGATGTTCTGGGAGGTTCTCGGTTTCAGCAGGGCGGTGTAGAGAAGCACGTAGCTGCAAAGGCCGAGCAGGGAGAGGCCGGCGGCGAGACAATTCACGCCACTGACCAGCAGCAGAGCTGCGGCCAGCGTGCAGGACACAGCACCGAAGAAAGCGGCGGTGGGAGACAGACGTCCGGAGGGGAGAGCTCGCCCGCTGGTCCGTTGCATGCGTCCATCGAGCTCCTGTTCCCATAGGCAATTGAGAACTCCGGCTGCTGCAGCGGCAAGCGCACCGCCTCCCAGGGTGCAGGCCAAACGGGGGGAGGAGAGAGGCCACCCCTCCGTGAGGGCCATCCCGCCCAAGGTGGTGGCCAGCAAGAGAGGGATCAAACGGGGTTTTGCCACTTCCAGCCAAACGGGCAACTTGACCCGCCGGCGTGAGGGCACGACGTCCTCGCGCGTGATGGCAGCGGATGCAGGTGCGGTGGAACTAGCCATGCGCGGGCTCCAGGGTGGAGGGATCAAGGACAACGGGGAGCGGCCCCGGGGACAGGCAGGTCTGCCGGCGGCAAAGCAAGGCCGCCAGCAGGGCCACCAGAAGGGAGGCGACCAGTTGATGGGCCACAGTCACGGCCGGCTGGGAGAGCCCCAGGCGGAGTGTGAGGACCCCGAGGGTGATCTGGGTGGTGACAAGAGCAGCCAGCCCCAGCAGCAGCGGCCACTGACGCCGGGCCCAGCCCCCTGCCAGCAGAGCGATGGCCACAAAACCCAGCACACAGATCGCCACGGGAGTGGCTGCACTGCGATGCCAGTGCAGCCATTGACAGGACTGCCCGGCCTCGAGGCAGCGTTGGGCAGCCCAGGAGGTAGCCATACGGCCTCCGAGCAAGCACTGGCTGACGACGGCCAGAAGACTGAGCGCGGCGAGACAACGCCACCACAGGGGGGCAGCCTCGAAACGTGAACCGTGGGAGACCTGATCGCTCGATGCCTTGGGCTCGATGGGAGCAAGCAAGAGCTGACTGCTGCCACTGACCAAGGCCAGGAGGGTCAGAGCCAGGGCCAGATGAGCGGTCACAACACCAGAAGGCAGAAGCTGAAGCACCGTGAGTGCACCCAGGCCTCCCTGGGCAAGCACCAAAACCAGCAACAGGGCACTCAGGGGAAGGAACCATCCCGGCAACTGCCGGCGCCACCACCAGGCAACAGCGAGCTGCACCACAAGAGCCATGCCCACCACGAAGGCATCGAGCCGGTGAAACCATTCCAGAAACACCTGCACATTCATCTGCCGCCCCGGCAAGAAAGAGCCGTAGCAAAGGGGCCAGTCAGGGCAGGCAAGGCCTGCCTCCATGACGCGAGTGGCACCACCGATGACCACAAGTGCAACCAGGGCAACGACGAGATGACAGGCGAGCAGTGCCAACCGGCGACGGATCGGAACCAGGGATGAGCTGATCAAGGATCGATCCCTCCTGGTAGGGAGTGGTGTGTTTCCGGAACGTAGCGATTGCCGTCCTGCGTGCACGTTGTGTGGCCTACTGCAACACCAAGACCACACAAACGTCTCTCTTCCCTGACAAGAGACCGTCGCTTGTTTCAATGAACAATCGGGGGCAAGGGCTCAAAACCGAAGCCACACAAAGGGTTGCCTGGGAATTTCCAACCGTCTTAAGAATCCACGCGTGGTGATCACCCGGCAGCCTCCATAGCCTGAAACAACTCACGGATGAGCCGTGCCGATCCCTCCATCGATCATCACGCTTGTGCTGGGGATGATCCTGGTGCTCGGAGGCCTGTGGATCGGACAGAACGTCAACCTTCTGCCTGTAGATGCAAGCGCGAATGCGCCGATTTACGACGAACTTTTCCGTGTTCTCTTCAGCATCGGCACGATCTTGTTCCTTGGGATCGTTGGCTTGGTGGTCTTCAGCCTGATCCGCTTCCGCAGACGCTCTGGCGAGTTGTCTGATGGTCTGGCGATCGAAGGCAATCTTCCGCTCGAGATCTTCTGGACTGCTGTTCCTGCTGTTGTCGTGCTGTTCATCGGACTGTTCAGTTACGACATCTATGAACGCATGGGTGGAATGGCGCCCTTGGACCATGCCGCAATGGACCATGCCGCAATGGACCATGCCGCTATGGATCACGCCTCCTCGAACCAAGGAAGCGGTTCTGAACAACGGGTGTGGGGTGGAATCGGCACACCGGTACTCACCGCATCCGAGCAGGGCACACCCGTATCACCTCTCCCAGTGGAGGTGACCGCCATGCAGTTCGCGTTCCTCTTTCGCTACCCAAAAGGTGACTTCATCTCAGGCGAATTGCATGTACCCGTCGGCCAACCCGTCAGCCTCAGCATGGAAGCCAAGGATGTGATTCATGCCTTCTGGGTTCCTGAATTCAGGCTGAAGCAAGACGTGATTCCAGGACAGCCCACCGTGTTGAACTTCACGCCTACTAGGTCGGGGCGTTATCCAATCGTTTGCGCCGAACTCTGCGGCCCTTATCACGGCGGCATGCGATCCACGGTGGTCGTGGAGGAACAGGACGCTTTCGACAACTGGTTTGCTCAGAACAACAAGATCACAGCCACTGACACATGACCGCCACTCTTCCAGCTCAAAGCGAGCATCCATCACCTTCCCTGCAACCGCAGGGCTGGCTGCGATATTTCAGTTTCAGTGTTGATCACAAAGTGATCGGCCTCCAGTACCTGGTGTGCGGCTTTGCGTTTTACCTCATTGGTGGCGCCTTGGCGGGAGCGATTCGCACCGAGTTGGTCAGCCCTCTCTCCGACTTCATGCCCAGAGAGGTCTACAACCAGGTGCTCACCCTGCACGGAACGGTGATGATCTTTCTCTGGATCGTTCCCGTGGTGAACGGTGCTTTCGGGAACTATCTGATTCCCTTCTACGTGGGCGCACGCGACATGGCCTTTCCAAGGCTGAATGCCGTGGCCTTTTGGCTGATCCCTCCAGCAGGGCTGCTGCTGATCAGCAGTTATTTCATCACCGGTGCCGCCCAGTCAGGATGGACCGCCTATCCACCTCTGAGCATCACAACCCCAGCCAGTGGTCAGATCATCTGGATCCTGAGCGTCCTTTTACTGGGGGGAAGTTCCATCTTTGGCGGGATCAATTTCATCGCGACGATCCTGAAGCTCAGGCGCCCAGGCCTCAAGATGATGCAATTGCCCATGTATTGCTGGGCAATGCTGGGAACCAGCATTCTCGTCGTGCTCTCCACCCCAGTGTTGGCTGGCACACTGATTCTCTTGAGCTTTGACATCGTCGCTCATACCGGTTTTTTCAATCCGGGGCTTGGGGGCAATGTCGTGGTCTATCAACATCTCTTCTGGTTCTATTCTCATCCAGCGGTTTACATCATGGTGCTGCCTGCCTTCGGGCTGGTGAGTGAAATACTGCCGGTGCACTGCCGCAAACCTCTGTTCGGCTACGCCACCATGGTGGTATCAATCATGGCGATTGTTGTGCTGGGGCTGGTGGTCTGGGCCCATCACATGTTCACGAGTGGCACACCACCGTGGATGCGTCTGTTCTTCACGATCGCAACAGCCTTCATCGCCGTCCCGACGGGAATCAAATTCTTCAATTGGCTTGCAACTCTCTGGGGCGGACGCATCTCACTCAACAGTGCCGTGCTCTTTTCCTGCGGCTTCATCATCAATTTCGTGCTTGGAGGCATCACAGGCGTTGCACTCGCCCAGGTGCCATTCGACGTGCATGTGCATGACACCTACTTCGTTGTTGCGCACTTCCACTACATCGTCTACGGAGGCTCGGTGTTTGTGATCTTCGCTTCGATCTACCACTGGTATCCCAAGGTCACGGGCCGGCTGCTGAATGAGTCGATCGGACGCCTGCACTTTTTGCTCACATTCGTCGGCTTCAACCTCTGTTTCGCCCCCCAGCACTGGCTCGGTCTCAACGGTATGCCCAGACGCGTAGCCGAATACGACCCGCAGTTCGCCTTCATCAATCAATTGAGCAGTGTCGGAGCCTTGCTGATGGCGATCAGCACCCTTCCCTTCCTCTGGAACGTAATCATGAGTGCCTTCAACGGGGAAATCGCTGGAGACAATCCCTGGCGGGCCCTCACTCCGGAATGGCTCACCAGCTCCCCACCTCCAGTCGAGAACTGGAAAGGGGAGGCCCCTCTGGTAACCGAGCCCTATGGCTACGGCGTTCCGGCAGAACAACTTGATCTTCAGGCCGCCAGCGGCCGTGACCTCTGGAGCAACGGTCGATGACGACACTCACCCCATCCGAAACCGACCTGAACCTCGACCATGCCGGCGAGACACACGCCGATCACCGCATGTTCGGGCTAGCCACCTTCCTGGTGGCGGATGCCATGACCTTCGCGGGTTTCTTCGCCGCCTATCTCACCTTCAAGGCGGTGAATCCACTGCCGGCTGGCGCGATTTACGAGCTGGAACTGCCTTTACCGATTCTCAACACCGTGCTGCTGCTTGTGAGCAGCTTCACGTTTCACCGGGCCGGCGCCAATCTCCGTCGCAGCATGCATCAGCGCTGCCGTCTGTGGCTCCTGATCTCAGCGGCCCTGGGCTTCGCATTTCTGGTCAGCCAGATGGTCGAATACTTCACATTGCCCTTCGGGCTAACAGACAATCTCTACGCGAGCACCTTCTATGCTCTCACAGGGTTTCACGGCCTTCACGTGACACTTGGAGCCCTGATGATTCTGATTGTTTGGTGGCAGTGCCGCACACCGTCAGGCCGAATCACAGCGCAGAACCACTTCCCCCTCGAAGCGGCCGAGCTCTACTGGCATTTCGTTGATGGCATCTGGGTGATTCTGTTTGTGATTCTCTACCTGCTCTGAGCCCCAAGGAGCTCAGGAAGGGCTGAATCGCTTGCCTGGGTTGCGATCTCCAGCCACAATTCATACAAATTCCATCGCTCAGATGCTGGTCGGTCAGGAACTGCTCGATAAGGCAAGGGCCCTCAGTAACCGTCCTGAGGATGAAATTGCTCGGGGTTGCGGATACGTCGGCCCAAGCGGCAGGGTGCTTCGCAAGAGTTTCTATCGCGCCCTTGTCGAAGCCAAGGGCTACAAACTGCCGTCCAATTCAGGCAGTGGCGGCGGTGGCACCCGCGGACGCCAGGCTGAATTCCGCACGCGGGTGCATGGCAATGGCAATCTGCTCATCGGCCATGCCTACACGCGACGATTGGGCTTGGAGCCCGGGCAGGAGTTCCGGATCGAGCTGCACCGCGACTCCGGTTCGATCTGGCTGCTGCCGCTCGATGAACCGGCAGCAGAAACACTGGGCGGCCAGGATCAGGACAACGCCTGAGGCCTGGCCGCAGTGCTGATCAGGCCAGGGCCGGAGGGTCCTGGTCATCGTGAATCACCGAACTGAAGGCAATCAGTTCGATGCCACTGAACAGGAAGCTGATACCCACGAGGGTCCCCAGCACCCAGAGCAGCCCCCAGAACTTGAGGGTGACGATCAGCAGGCCCAGGATGAAGGTGATCACGCCATTCGCGATCGCCCAGCCTGCGCCAGGACGGTTGCTGCTGGCCAGACCGCTGAAGAAGGCGACCACGCCTTCCACCAAGAAGACGATGCCGATCGCCAGAGCAAAAGCAGCCACCTGCTCCGCTGCCTCCACGGGATCGCGGAAATTGCTGATCATCGAGCCACCGGCCACGATGAACAGGGTCGACACCACAAGGCGCCAGAAGCACACCCAGCGGCCCATGCGTCCTGAGCGGGCCAGGTTGCTGATCCAGCCGACCAGTCCACCAATGAGGAAGAGCACGGCGATGACGCCGGTGGTCCAGAACGAAGCGATCACAGGGAAGATCAGCGCCAGGATCCCCAGCACAATCAGAAGAATGCCTTCGGCGATGGCGAAAGCTTTGAAGCTGCCCAGAGAATCAGGGCGCCCGTCGGCAGTCATGAAACGTTCGGAATGAACAACCACTGCAAGGTATTGACGATTTCAGCAATCGACCAGGAACTGTGATCGTTTCTCAGTGCCAGCCATGGCCTGCCAGCCAGGCAGCCGTGAGCTCCTCCCCAGCATGGGACCGCCCTGCGAGCAGGCGTTCGGTGTAGCGGGCAATCACATCCACCTCCAGATTGACCGCATCACCAGGTTTCAGGTTCCGCAGAGCAGTTGATGCCCAGGTATGGGGAATCACCGCGATCCAGAAACGCCGCCCCTCCTCGGCAGTGCCCGCCACCGTGAGGCTGATGCCATCCACCGTGATGCTGCCCTTTTCACAGATGTAACGCTCATGGCCGGGATCACGCCAGCGCAACTCCACACGCCATGACTGGGGAAGAGCCTCCACCGCCATCACCTCGCCAGCCCCATCCACATGGCCAGTCACCAAGTGCCCCCCCAGCCGATCGGCCAGACGCAGCGCCGGCTCCAGATTCACTGATCCACCGCGGGACGCCTTCGCGCCAAGCGTGGTGCGCTGAAGGGTCTCCTCACTGACATCCGCCAGAAAACCGTCGGCAACCAGAGCCGCCACCGTCAAGCAGACCCCATCCACCGCAACGCTGTCTCCAAGCTGCAAAGGAGCAAAGGGTTTGCAGCCGGTCACCAGCAGACCTGCACCCCGCCGCTCCACTTGGCCCACTGCCTGCACCAGACCCGTGAACATCGCACCAACCTGCGGCCCCTCGCCTGGTCATAATCGAATCAGGGCAGGAGTGACAGTGGTTGAGATGCACGTCGCTGGAATTGCCCTGGATGCGGCCAGCCGCAGCCCGATCGTGCTGCTGCGCGATCCCTCCGGCAGGCGCCAGGTGCCGATCTGGATCGACCAGGCTCAGGCCCACAACATCATGGCCGGCATCCAAGACGAGCCCCCCCCGCGCCCCCTGAGCCACGACCTGATGGTGGCGCTGCTGGAGGCCGGTGGCCTCTCCCTGGAGCGGGTGATCATCCATGCGATTGAGGAGAACACCTTCCGGGCGGTGCTGAAACTCGGTGGGAGCGAACCGTCCGGCGACGCCACCGAAGGCGAAGGCGAGAGCGTCGTGAAGGACGCTGACCAGGCAGAGGCTCCATCCCGCCCGGCTGACGAAAGCGTCCAGAACACTGCCAATATCCAGGAGGTGGATGCGCGTCCCAGCGACGCCATTGCCTTAGCAATCCGCACCGGCAGCGGCATCTGGATGCTGGAGGAAGTCGTTGCGGAAGCCTCCATCCCAGTGGATGCCGAAGCCGATAGCGAGGAGCAAGACGCTTTCCGCCGCTTCCTCGACCAGGTGAGTCCCGCCGCTCTGGTCCGCCACCTCGAATCCCGCCAGCCAGAGGAAGGCTCTGGGGCGGACCCTGCCCCCGAAGGATGACCACGGCGGTGCGACGCCCCTTCGGAAGAGGGCCCGCCGTCAGCCTGTTCACACTTGGAACGATGCGGGCGCTCGCCGCTCCGGATCAGATGGAAGCGATCGTGCGAGCCGCGATCGACGCTGGCATCAATCACCTTGAAACGGCACCCGCCTACGGCCCTGCAGAAACCTTTCTCGGCGCTGCTCTCTCCCGTCTGATGCGCGAAGGACTGGCACCGGAGGGAGGCTGGCTGATCACCAGCAAGATCCTGCCGGGCGCGGGCTTGGCGGAGGGCCGCCGTCAGCTACTCGCCAGCCTGAAACGACTGGGGCAGACCCGACTCGACAACCTGGCGGTGCACGGCATCAACCGGGAGGAGCACCTGCAATGGGTCCTTGAGGGGGACGGACGGGAGCTGCTGATCTGGGCCGAGGCGGAAGGACTGGTGGGGCAGGTGGGTTTCAGCAGCCATGGATCCCACGACCTAATCGCCAGAGCGATCGACAGCGGCGTCTTCGGCTTCTGCAACCTGCATCTGCATCTGCTCGACCCCAGCCGCCTGGATCTGGCCCGCGGAGCTCTCGCTCACGGGATGGGAGTGCTGGCGATCTCACCGGCTGACAAAGGCGGTCGGCTCTGGGATCCGAGCCCCACCATGGTGGAGGACTGCGCGCCCATCTCTCCCCTTGAACTGGCCTACCGCTTCCTGCTGGCGGAGGGGATCTCCACCCTGACCGTGGGTGCCAGCCGTCCAGGGGAGCTGGCTCTTGCCAAACGGCTAGCCCATGCCGACGGCGCACTCACCAGCACGGAACAGGCGGTGCTTGATCGGCTTGGGATACGGAGGCGGGAGCGGCTCGGCAGCCAGCACTGTGAACAGTGCCGCGCCTGCCTGCCCTGCCCCAGGGAGGTGCCGATCCCCGAGCTGCTTCGGCTGCGCAATCTGAGGCTGGGGCATGACATGCAAGCCTTCTGCGAGGAGCGTTACAACCTGATCGGCCGTGCAGGCCACTGGTGGGAGGAAGTGGATGCCAGCCTCTGCAACCGCTGCGGCGACTGCCTGCCCCGCTGCCCTCACCAGCTCCCGATTCCCGAGTTATTGGCGGAGACCCACCAGTTGCTTGCAGCAGCACCAAGACGGCGCCTCTGGGGCTGATTCAGGGAGCGGCATCCCGCCAGCGCTGACTGAGCTGCTCGGCGGCCGCCGTCTTCAAGGGGGGAAGGCTCCAGCAACGAGCCCACACCGACGCTTTCGGCAGCACGAGCGCACGAAAACTGGCCGGAACGGCATCTCGCTGTGCATCCAGAAGCTCCTCCGCAAGCGGCGGACGCCAACCGCGCCCAAGAAGCGGTCGAAGCAAGGGTGTCCCCCAGGCATCCTCGACCCAGGCCTGGGGCAGAGGCTCACGGCTGGATGCGGGACGCATGAGCAAGGTCCAGTGCAACGGTGCACCGGAGTCAGGCAAGACGGCGCGCAAGCGAGGGTCCCGGCGGAGAGCCTGAATGCAGCGCTGAAGAGGAAGCACCGCCACCCTCGCCTTTCCTTGAAGCAACCAGTTCAGGCCCTGCTGATCATCAAGGGTGAGCGCCGCGGAGCGCAGCCGGGCAAGACTTTCCGTACCAGGGATCTGATCGGCAAGCTCCATCACCAACCGTGGACTGGCGGGAAGCACCACCTGCCCCTTGAAGTCCGGGTCAAGCAGGAGCTGCCAGCCGCGCTCCGAGGCACCATCCAGGCCATCCAAGCCCCGGAAGAGCATCACCCAGGGAGTCACAGCCACTGGAAGCACACGGGAGGCGCGCTCGGCCCCCAGCAACTCCAGGTAGCGCCTGGCCTGCCCGGCCAGTCGAGCCTGAAGGGGCGCTGCTGCAATCGGTTGGAAGTCTGCATCCGTGATGGTCGGCAACCAGCCATCGCTCAGAGCGAGCAGATCGGCGGAGCGGTCCAGACGCCAGGGGGCCATTCCCGAGCCCCCAGCCAGCTCCAAAGGGTCGAAGCGCCAGGGCCTGGGCAATCGGCGACGCCACAGGGCCGGAAGGATCTCCGGAGCAGCCTGAAGCAGGGGAGCCGATGCACCACGCGTACAACCGGCAAGGGCTGTGAGCCCCAAAACGCCTCCAAGCTGCAGCACTTGGCGACGCCGGAGCCCTGGGGTCGAAGGAACGCGCAACCTGGTCATGGCCCGACCCTACTGGCGCTGCAGTCGATCCAAACCCTCTTCACAGCTCTCCTGAAGCTCAGCAGGACTGACGCCGCGCAACTGAGCCAGCAAAGCAAGCGCACCGGCGCCAACACCCTCCTTCACATGGCCATGCTCGTAATCCTCCAGGGCTTGGTGCCGACTGGCCACGAATCGCAGGCCACTGGTCAGGGCCAGGAGCTCCACCCCCATGGCCCCCTCCAGACAGGTCAGCAGTCGGGAAAGCGCGGGCGGGCTCCCAGGCTGCAGGCCCTCAAGCTGCTCGCTCCCCAGCCAGGCGGTGGTGCCAAGCACCACCTGAGCAGCCAAAGCCGCGCGTCCGCTAGGGGGCAGGGCCGCCAAGGCAAGCGCCAACACAGCCACCATCTGGCTGCCCCCACCCAGCAACAGGGGCTGACCGCTCTCCAAGGCCCCGACCAGCAGCCCCGCTGCTACAGCTTGAAAGGGATCCCCCACAGCCGCAAGAAGCAAGCCCGGGGTCGGAGCTGCCCCCAGATCAGCCCGCCTCAACCCCTCCGCCACCAGCCGCTGCTTCAACACCATGGGGGGATGCAAGGCGCTGCCTCCCACCAAACCGGCAACGGACAAGCCCAAACCCTGGAGCACCGCCTGCGCCGTGGTGGTGCCCCCCGGCACGCATTCCGCCAGCAGCAATGGACGCCGCAAGCCGCGGCCAATCTGCATCCCCCGACTCCAGAGACGCTGCACGCGTGTTGATGTCATGGCCTGGCCACTACTCAGGCAGGCCGCCGGCCCCTCGCTGAGGGGTTCCAGGCGCAAGTGAACAAAAGGAGGCGGCTCCGCCAACCCGAGGGCCGCCACCAGGGGCTGCAGACCAAGCCTCTGGCTGGCCACCCAGCTGATCAACGCCGGTGATACGCCTGCTGGCAGAGGCGGTAGGGGCCACTGGGGACGGTGGTCCGGTCCGTACAGAAGCAACTCGGCATCGGCGAGTGCGGTGTAACGGCGTGAGGCGGCCGACGAGCCGGCCGCCGAAATGCCCTCCACCTCCGCAGTGGCCGTCGCCGCCAACAGCAACAACAGATCAGGCTGTTGGCTGGAATCGCGCCAGGGAGCGAGTGCCGACTCGATCCGCTGAGGCCAGGAGGCTGGCAGCGGCAGTGGGCTGAGCCATTGGCAGCCGACGGGCAGAGGCGGTGACGGGACGGACGCTGCCATGGCGACACCTCCTGGAGGGTTGGGTCTCAGAGGGGATCCAATGCCACCAACCCCTTGAGCTGAGGAGGGGGAGCGGGCACCGGAGCCTGTAGACGCGGAAAGATCCAATAGGCGAGCGCATGCAGAGCCAGCACATAAACCAGCTGCTGAAACAACACCAGTGCCAGGGCCATCAGCTGGACCTCCGCGAGATCGGGAGACAGAGGAAGCCTCAGGAGATCCACCAGACGATCCAGCAATCCGGCCCCAGCTCGGGTGATCACGATCCAGAGGTTTTCACCCAGAAGCAGGGAAAGCGCCAGCACTCGCATGAGAAAACCCACCGCACCCAGCACGAGACCGATGCCCCAGCTCAGCCACCAGCTCCGCTGCTGACTCCAGCACCAACCCAGCCAGAGCGACAGCAGGCCGTAGGGGAACAGCATGAGCGGTCCCCGCACCGGTCCCATCAGAGCGGTCAACAACAACAACGACACCGCCACCCCCTCGAGGCCGGCCCTCCAGCCACGTCGAATGAGCAGCAGAGCAAGGGGCAGGGGCAGGGCCAGACGGAACAGGGCACCCCCCACCGGCAAGTAATACAGCGCCAGCCAGATCAGGGCAGCAGCAGCAGCCAGATAGGAGGTTTCCATCATGCGCAAAGCCTGTCGACGGCTTGTCGGCGCTGGGGAAGCGGATGACCGCGAGGGCGGCGTCACGGCGTGGCCCCCTTCCGCTCCGGGGTCACCGACAGCCGTTCTGGGGGCTGGATCCGTTCAATCGTCTCCACCTCAAAGGCAATGCCCGCCTCGCGCAGGGACCGCGTGACCTGCTCGGCAGGAGCGGCTGGATCCGCCGAGGAGAGCCGCAGGATGATGCGGTAGGGCTGGGGAGCAGCCGATTGCGGCACGGGCTTGGGCTGCGACTGCAACGGTGCAGCAGGCTTCTCAGCGATCGGGGCAGACGTCGGCGCAGGATCCTCCTGGCCAGTCTTGGCCGCAGCCCCAGTCTTGGGCGAAGACGGTGGCTTGGGCCTGCCCGCACCATTCGCTGCCGGAGCTGATGCGGGGGCAGCAGCGGGGGAGTCAAAGCTGTCCGCAAGCTGGCGACCGAAGGGGGTACTGCTGCAGGCCTGCAGCAGTACCAGGGGCAGAAGCAACCAACCCAGGCGCCGCAGAGCCATCAAGTGTCTCCAGGTTTGATCACCCGCACGGCGCTGGCCCGCAGACGCCCCGTCTTCGTGGTGGCAGGGGGCTTCTTGGCTGCCGGTTTGGCGGCGGCTGCCTTGCGGCCGGTTGTGCTCTTGGTGGTGCTGCTCTTGGTGGAGCGCTTGCTCGTCTTCTTGCTGGAAGCCTTGGCCGCCAGCAGCTCCATGGCCTCGGCCAGGGTGATGTCATCGGCTCCCTTGCCCTCCGGAAGGGACGCGTTGACCTTGCCCTGCTTCACATAGAGGCCATAGGGACCATCAAAGACCTGCACGGTCTCCTCAGAGCCTTCAGGCACCCCGAGATCCTTCAGAGCGGTGCGGCCACCGCGACCGCGTTTGGGCATGGCCAACAGCTCCAGAGCACGGGAGAGACCCACCATCAGCACGTCATCCTCAGCCTTGAGGGAGCGATAGTCCTTCTCACCCTTGCTCTTATCCCAAACCACATAGGGCCCGAAGCGACCGAGACCTGCCTGGATCCGTCCGCCATCGGGATGCTCCCCGAGCAAACGGGGCAAGCGCAGCAGACCAAGCGCATCCTCGAGGGACAGCTCCTCCGGTTTCACCCCCTTCGGCAGAGAGGCCCGCTTCGGCTTGGGGTTCTCATCACTGACCTGACCGCGCTGAACGTAGGGGCCGTACTGCCCGAAGAGCAGATAAACGAGATCACCAGTTTCCGGGTCCTCGCCAAGCGCTTCAGGGCCATCTGCCTTCTGCTTGAGGATCAGCTCAGCTCTCTCTGCATCCAGATCTGCAGGGGTGATTTCCTGAGGAAGCGTGGCCTTGATCAGCTCCTCTTCACCGTCATCAGCGACCCGTTTGGCCTCGAGATACGCCCCGAAACGACCGATGCGCACCACGCAGGGCAAGCCCTCCAGGTCGATCGTGCGGGAGGCGCCAGCATCGATGTCTCCCTCGCGCTTCTGCACGAGAGATTCCAACCCCTCCTCCCCTTTGAAGAAGCCCTCCAGGTAGGGAAGCCACTGCACCTTGCCGGTCGAGATCTCATCCAGGGTGGATTCCATCCGGGCCGTAAAGCTGGTATCGACCAGGTCTGGAAAGTGCTCCTCCAGCAGGGCGGTCACGGCAAAAGCGGTGAAGCTGGGGGTCAGAGAATTGTTTTGGAGCGAGGCGTAGCCTCGATCCACGATCGTGCCGATGATGCTGGCGTAGGTGGAGGGGCGCCCGATTCCCTCCTTCTCAAGCATCTTCACCAAAGAGGCCTCGCTGTAGCGAGCTGGCGGCTGAGTCTGGTGACCGAGGGCCTCCACCTCCTTCGGCGTGGGGGAATCTCCGGTCTTCAGATCCGGAAGCAGCACCTCCTGCCCCTCGAGCGCGGCATCCGGGTCATCGCTTCCCTCCACATAGGCGCGGAAGAAACCGGCGAAATCGATCCGCTTGCCACTGGCTCTGAAACGGGCGTCCGCCACGGTCAGATCCACCGCCAGCATCGTCAGCCGGGCCTCAGCCATTTGGCTAGCGACGGTGCGCTTCCAAATCAACTCGTAGAGGGCCAGATCCCTGCCATCGAGACCGGTTTCGGCAGGAGCGCGAAAGCTCTCACCCGAGGGGCGAATGGCCTCATGGGCCTCCTGGGCATTGCGGGACTTGGTGCTGAACTGCCGCGTCGCCTTGCTCAGATAGTCCTTGCCGTAGCGACTCTCGACGCAGCTTCGCGCCGCGCTGATCGCCTGGTCGGAGAGATGCACCGAATCGGTGCGCATGTAGGTGATGAAACCGCGTTCGTAGAGGCCCTGAGCGCAGCGCATCGTCTCGCGAGCCGAAAGGCGCAGCTTGCGATTGGCTTCCTGCTGGAGGGTGCTGGTGGTGAAGGGCGGGACGGGCTTGCGCACGGTGGGCTTCTCTTCCACCGCCTCCACCAGCCAGGGGGAGGCGCGCACGGTCTCCACCAGGGTGCGGGCCTCCTGCTCGCTAAGCAGGCGCACGCTGCTGCCCTGCTTGAGGCCACCGGTGCTCTCGTCGAAGTCGTTGCCAGTGGCGATTCGCTGACCGGCGAGATGGGTGAGCTTGGCGTCAAACCCGCCCCCTGCCTGCTCTAAGCGAGCCTTCAGATCCCAGTAGCTGCCACTGCGGAACGCCCGGCGGGCCCGCTCGCGCTGCACCAGCAGTCGCACCGCCACCGACTGCACGCGACCGGCGGACAGGCCCCAGGCCACCTTCTTCCAGAGCAGGGGGGAGAGGGTGTAACCGACGAGGCGATCGAGAATCCGACGGGTTTCTTGGGCATGCACCAGCTCCATATCGAGCTCTCGGGTCTCATCAAGCGCCCTGGAGATGGCCTCCTTGGTGATCTCGTGAAAGACCATCCGCTTGACGGGCACCTTCGGCGCGAGAAGTTGCAGCAGGTGCCAGCTGATGCTCTCCCCCTCTCGGTCTTCGTCCGTCGCCAGCAGGAGCTGATCCGCACCCTTCAGAGCATCTTTGAGCTCGCGCACCACCTTCTTCTTGTCCTTCGGCACCACGTAGAGGGGCTCGAAGTCGGCTTCGGTGTTCACGCCGAGATTGGCCCATTTCTGCCCTTTTTGGGCCGCTGGAATCTCGCTGGCGTTGTTGGGGAGATCACGGACATGGCCCATCGACGCTTCCACCCGGTAGCCCTTGGGGAGGAAACCACGGATGGTGCGGGCCTTCGTAGGGCTCTCGACAATGACCAGGGTGTTCGCCACAGGCGGCAGGTAACCGTCCCCTTCTTTATCGCACCGTGGCTCCCTCGGCAGCGAAACAGTCGAAATCCCGTGGTCCCGTTCGCCTCCCGGCAGCGCAGCTACAGTCGCCGCACAGGACGGATCCCACGCGCACCATGCCCGAGTTGGGTGCACTGCTTCTAACCACCCAGGCGATGGCCGCTCCGGGAGAGCTGCTCAATCTCGCTCTGAATGCCGGGGCCGTAGCCCCAGAGGGTGCTGTCTTACTGGCCATGTTGGCCACTCTCCTGGTGGATCTGGCCGGAGAACGCGTTGCTGTGCGCTGGGTTCCGCCGATCTGTTACCTCGGTCTCGGCGGCGCCCTTGTGCTGTTGGCCCTCCAGTGGAACGCCCCTCTGGAGCCCTCATTTTTGGGCGCATTCCTTTCGGACCGTCTGGCGATCGCCTTCCGTGCGGTTGTGGCCACCTCCACCCTGCTCTCGCTTCTGATCAGCTGGCGTTACGCCGAGAAGAGCGGCACTCCGGTGGGTGAATACGCCGCCATCCTTCTGGCCGCAACCCTTGGCGGGATGCTGCTCTGCGGAGCCACTGATTTGGTCAGTGTCTTCGTCTCCCTCGAGACCCTTTCCGTCGCCAGTTATCTGCTGTCGGGCTACATGAAGCGGGATGCCCGCAGTTCCGAGGCAGCTCTCAAGTACCTGCTGGTGGGGTCCGCGGCCGCAGCCGTGTTCCTCTACGGCTCCTCTCTGCTCTACGGACTCAGCGGATCCACCAGCCTTGAGGTGATCGGCAATGCCCTGCTCACCAGCCCGACGCCCCTAGCAGCTCTGGCCCTGGTGTTTGTGCTCGCCACAGTGGCCTTCAAGATTGCAGCGGTGCCCTTCCACCAGTGGACTCCCGATGTCTATGAGGGCTCACCAACCCCTGTGGTGGCCTTCCTGTCTGTGGGATCCAAAGCAGCCGGTTTCGCCTTGGCACTCAGGATCCTTGTGGGCTGCTTCGGCTCCTTTGACACCCAGTGGAAGCTGCTGTTCACGGTGCTGGCTCTCCTCAGCATGACCCTGGGCAACGTGGTCGCCCTGGCTCAAACATCGATGAAGCGAATGCTGGCCTACAGCTCGATCGGCCAGGCCGGCTTTGTGATGATCGGACTCGTCTGCGGCACCGAGGATGGCTTCGCAGCGATGGTGCTGTACATGGCGGCCTACCTGTTCATGAATCTGGGGGCATTTGCCTGCATCATTCTTTTCTCAATCCGCACCGGCAGCGATCGGATCAGCGACTACGCCGGCCTCTATCAGAAGGACCCACTGATCACCTTGGGCCTGAGTCTTTGCCTTCTCTCCCTCGGGGGCATTCCTCCGATGCTGGGCTTTTTCGGCAAGATCTACCTCTTTTTCGCCGGCTGGGCTGATCACCAATACCTGCTGGTTGTGGTGGGCTTGATCACTTCAGTGGTCTCGATTTACTACTACATCGGTGTCATCAAGATGATGGTGGTCAAGGAACCTCAGGAAGCTTCTGAAGTGGTCCGCGATTACCCACCCATCCAGTGGTCCACCCTCGGACTGCCTCCGCTCCGCTTCGCTCTGATCGCCTGTGTCCTGGTCACAGCAGTGGGTGGCATCCTCTCCAACCCTCTCTTCCAGTGGGCGAACAGTGCCGTAGCCGGCACTCCCCTGCTGCAACAGGCCATCGCCAGGGCAGGCCTTCACAGCATTGGCTGATCCAACAGCTCATCGGGAGGTCGCACGTCTCAGTGACGTCAGCAAGCTCTACGGCAGTGGAGAGGCAACAGTTCGGGCGCTCGACCATCTCGATCTCACCGTTCACCAGGGCGATTATCTGGCTGTGATGGGCGCCAGTGGATCCGGCAAAAGCACGGCGATGAACATCATTGGCTGCCTAGATCGACCCAGCAGCGGCAGCTACAGCCTGAACGGGGTCGCCGTGGAATCCCTCGATGACGATGCCCTGGCCGATCTGCGCAATCAGGAGCTGGGGTTCGTCTTCCAACAGTTCCATCTGTTGCCCCACGCCACCGCCCTCGACAATGTGATGCTTCCAATGATCTATGCGGGGGTTCCCGCAACGGAACGCCGCAGACGGGCTGCTGAGGCCCTGGAGCGCGTTGGTCTCTCCGATCGCATGCAGA
The DNA here is from genome assembly GCF_004332405.1 of Synechococcus sp. BS56D. Taxonomy (NCBI): domain Bacteria; kingdom Bacillati; phylum Cyanobacteriota; class Cyanophyceae; order Synechococcales; family Synechococcaceae; genus Synechococcus; species Synechococcus sp. BS56D. The sequence continues at coordinate 314,846 of NZ_PHQU01000001.1, forward strand.
ACCGTCCGAATCAACTCTCTGGCGGGCAACAGCAGCGCGTGGCTATCGCCCGGGCGATCATCAACCAACCAGCCCTGTTGCTTGCGGATGAACCGACAGGCGCCCTGGATTCACGCACCACGGACGATGTGCTCAATCTTTTTGATGATCTGCATCGCCAGGGAATCACCCTGGTGATGGTGACCCACGAGGACGAGGTGGCCGCCAGGGCTGAGACGGTGGCTCATTTCCGGGATGGTCGGGTGGAGCGCCTGGAACGGCAATCCAACTGAAGGTTGTTCAAGATCCTGATCCTGAGGCTGTCTAAGGTTCGGGAAGGATGATGCCTTCTGCATGCCAGACGCTGCAGCCTCCAGCACCAGGGTTCTGCTGGTCGACGATGAAACGCGGCTGACAGATCTGCTTCGACTTGAGCTCGGACTGGAGGGCTATTCGGTGCAGGTCGCCGGAGACGGAGCCAGCGGCCTGTTCAAGGCCCGGCAGGAGCCGACACCGAATCTGATCGTTCTCGACTGGAATCTTCCCGATTTCTCTGGGGTCGACATCTGCCAGCGCATGCGCAGCAGTGGTGTCACGACGCCGATCCTGATGCTCACCGGCCACGACGACATCGCCGATCGCGTCAAGGCACTCGATGCTGGAGTCGATGACTACCTGGTCAAGCCCTTCTCCATCGAAGAGCTCATGGCACGGCTGCGCGCGATGCAACGTCGCGCCGAATCCTTTTCCGCACCAACGGCCGGCGATCAGCCCCTGGTGCTGGAGGTCGCCGACCTACGCATGCATACCGGCACTCGCGATGTGAGCCGGGGCGAACGCTCCATCCAGCTCTCGGTGAAGGAATACGACCTGCTGCAATTTTTGATGCGCGGCCAAGGCCGTGTGCTCGAGAGGGCTGAGATCATGCGCGGCGTCTGGGGGGAGAACTTCTACGGCGACGACAACCTTCTCGACGTCTACATCCGGTATCTGCGCCAAAAGATCGAAGCGGATGATCGACCGAGCCTCATCCATACCGTGCGCGGCGTCGGTTTCATCCTGCGGGATGAAACCAGAACGCAATGATTCAGCTGCGTTTCCGCTCTAAGCCTTCCATGAGCTGGGCCATCAGCAAAGACACGGCATCGACCCCACCAGCCGTCAGCGGACGCAGATCAAGCTCGCCGGGATCGATCGCCACCCAGCCGCCCGCCTCCGGTCGGCGCAGCTCGAAATGCAAGTGAGGGCCAGTACTCAGGCCCGTGCTTCCCACCCTGCCGATCACCTCCCCCTGGCGCACGGTCTGACCCGCCTTCACATAAATCTCGGAGAGATGGCCGTACAGGGTGCGCCGCAGCGGTTGACGGTGCTCCAATTCCACGGCGATGCCGTAACCACCTGCCAGTCCACTGCTGGTGACGGTTCCGGAGAGTGCCGCCACCACGGGGGTGCCCTCAGGGGCCGCCAGATCCTTACCGGCATGCATTAACCAATTGCCGATCACCGGGTGAAGACGCATGCCGAATTCACTGGTCGTGATCGCCGAGCCAATGATCGGGAACAACAGATTCCGATCGCCGTTGCCGGGCAGCGGCAGAGGGCGGGGCGACACGGCGAAAACCGATTCCAGTCGGAAGCCGCCACCTCCACCAGCCAGCAACGCCGACACGGGCACCGTGATCGGTGGCAATGGCTGACCACCCCCCCGAGCACGCCAAGCCACACGGCCATTCTCCGGGCGTCGCACGCGGCCGCGGAAAGCGACCCCAGCCGAACACTCCTGCTTGGAAAGGGCTCCGCTGCGGCAAGCCTGCTGCAGTGCCGGCACATCAATCGGCTGGCCAATGGCCTCAGTCTCGAGCTGACGCCTCTCCAAAGGAGTAATCACCCGATTGCGCTCCAGACTCTCAAGGGAGCGATCAAACCGGAGTGGTTCCTGCACCTCCAACTGAGCCGGAGGCCGCAGCGGAGCCTGCACCGAAGGCAGGTCACCAGCGGTCTCAGGCGCCGCCGGCAGGGTCAGCAGCCAGGCAGCAGCAAGCCAGCGAGGGAGCACGCAGGAATCTCAGACGGCGAGACTCTAGAGATCGGCGGCCGGCTCAGCTGGCCATCGGGTCCAGCTGCTGGTCCGGGTTCCCTGACGCAGGCGCAAGGAACCATCAGCCGACAGCCCCTCCACCTCCCAGACCCCCGAACCACTGGGATCGCGGACCGTCCTGGTCCAGATCCGCCCCTCCACCCCCTGACACACCGCCTGGGGTGAAGCCGCCAACGCAACACTCCGATCGAGGGCCAACAGCAACTCCGCCGTCCAGGCCTCGGGATCACAACGGCCGAGCGGCAACCATTGCCGCAGCGCTACCGCACCATCCGGAACGGGATTGCAAACATTGAGCCCCACACCCACCCGGGCCAGGCGCAGCCTGCCTCCGCGGTGCACCATCCGTGGCAACACCCCCGCCAATTTGTCCTCGCCGATGAGTAGATCGTTGGGCCACTTGATCGCCACCGGCAAACCCATACGCTCCAGACGTTCCGCCAGGGCCAGAGCGACGGCCAGTCCCAGAAGCCCCGGGGCCCCATGATCAGCAGACCAGGGCAAGGCAGCACTGAGCCAGACCCCCCCCGCAGGCGACTGCCATCGACGACCCCATTGCCCCTGACCATGGGTCTGCCGACGGGCGACCACGGCCCGTGGCACGCCCCCCTGCCAGGGGGTCCGCGCCAGCCAACGACTCAATTCGATCTCGGTGCTCGCGCACACCGGCAGGACCCGCAGGCGCCAGGGAGTCAGACCGGCCTGGTGCCGTCGCCGCGCCAGAGACGCCGACCCGCAGGGGCTCAGCACTGCTGACGCCACCAGGGCTCGAGTCGAGCCACAGCAGCTTCAAGCTCCTCCGCCGGCTGAACCAAGGCCAGCCGCAGCCAGCCGGCACCTGCGGAACCGAACCCGGATCCCGGAGTGAGCGCCAGGCCACCGTGATCCAGGAGGGCTGCGGCTAGATCCTCATCACTCCAGCCACGCTCCCTGGCCCAGGGCGGCACCGGCAACCAGAGGTAAAGCGCCATCGAGGGGACCGGCGCCTGCCATCCAAGGCGCTGCAGGGCCGTCAGAGTGCGGTCCCGCCGTTCGCGGTAAACCGGCACAATCCGCCGCGGCCAATCCGGCACCTCGGTAAGGGCCGTGATCGCCCCCTGCTGGAGAGCGAGAGACTGGTTGAAGTCGACCACCCCCTTGAGCTGACGCAAGGCGGTGATCAGTGGCTCTGCCCCGACGGCGAACGCCAATCGAAAGCCCCCCAGGCACCATCCCTTCGACAGGGAGAAGAATTCAATACCGCGCTCCCTCCAGCCTGCTGTTCGCAGCAGGGCTGGAGCCTCTCCATCCAGGGCGAGATCGAGGTAGGGATTGTCATGGGCCAGCACCAGATCATGGCGGTGGGCACGGTCCATCGCCTCATCCAGCCAGATCTGCTCGCCAACCTGAGCGGTGGGGTTGTGGGGAAATCCCATCACCATCAGCCGAAGCTCATCCCAGACGGAAGGACTCAACTGATCCCAGCGAGGACGCCAGCCCTGGACGGCCTCAAGGGCGAGCCGCTCGATCCGAGCATCGGCTAGAAGCAGTCCTCCCTGATGCGAGGGGTAGGAGGGATCGAGAATCAGACCGGCATCACCCGGGTTGAGCACGGCCAGGGGCAGATGGGCGGTGCCCTCCTGGGAACCCACCAACAGCAGCACCTCCCGATCGGGATCCACTTCAACCTCAAACCGCGACCAGCACCAAGCACGCACCGCCTCTCTCAGGGGACGTGTACCGGCATGAAGGCAATAGGTGGCACTGCCTGGACGCTGCAGAGCGGCGGCCATGGACGCTACCGCCTGAGGCGGAGGATCCAAATCGGTGGATCCAAGCGAAAGATCCACCAGGGGCAGCCTGCTGGCAGCAGCACTCTCGCGGTAGCGCTGCTTGCGCTGATCGTTGCGATCAAAGACGCCGCTGCCGAGGCGATGAAGGCGTTTAGAGGTGAGCATCCAGGAAGGCCTGCAGCTGTGGCTTGGCGATGGCGCCCTCATGGCGTGCCAGCACCTCACCATCCCGAAAGAGGATCAGGGTGGGGATGCCCTGAACTTGATAGGCGTCCCGGGTTGCAGGATTACCGTCCACCTCGAGCTTGCCGACCAGAAGCCGGCCTGAATAGGTCTCAGCCGCCCAGTCCATCAGGGGTGCCATCAGGCGACAGGGACCACACCAGGGAGCCCAGAAATCCACCAGCACAGTGGTGGGTGCCTGAAGCACCTCCTGAGCAAAGACGGCATCGGTGAAATCGGAGACGGCTTGAGCCACGGCGGAGGCACGAATAGCTCTGATCCTATGGGGACTCAGAGCTTGTCGATCGAGCGACGCAGCTCCTCGAGCTCTGCATCCACCTCTTCAACTTTCACGGGCTCCACACCAGCAGGAGCCGCTTCGGCTGATGGCAGAGCCACCGCCTCCGGACCTCCCTCCAGCCGCTGCCGCAAAGCCGCAAGCTCGTCGTCAACATCGTTTCCGCCCTCCAAGGCGGCGAACTGACTCTCGAGATCGGCCCCGGCGAGCTCGGCAGCCGCCTGGCTGCTGGCCTCCATCGCCTGCACCTTGTCCTCCATGCGCTCGAAAGCAGCCATGGCGGAATTGCTGCCGAGATTGCCCACGGCACTTTGGAGCTGCTGCTGGGCCTGGGCCGCCTGGGCTCGGGCCTTGAGCATGTCCTTTTTGGTGCGCGCCTCGGCGATCTTGCCCTCGAGTGCCACCAGGCTCTTCTTGAGGGTCTCCACCTGGGCATCCTGGCCTTGCAGCTGGCCCGAGAGGGACGTCGCAGTCTCTTGATAGGTCTTGCGTCGAGCGAGGGCCTCCCGAGCCAGACCGTCCTCGCCCTTCTTGAGGGCCAGCTCGGCCCGCTCGTACCAAGTCACGGCCTGAGACTCAGCCTGTTCTGCTTGGTTGCGAAGTCGTTTCTGACTCGCAATCGCCATCGCCACCGCCTGGCGCAACTTGACCAGGTCGGCCTGCATGTCGGCCACGGACTGATCGAGGATCTTCACCGGATCCTCCGCCTTGCTCACCAGATCGTTGAGGTTGGCGCGCAGCAGACGACTGAGCCGGTCAAATAAACCCATGGTTGGGACGAGCAGCGAGTGAGGCGGCCCCCGGAGGCTAGCGAGAGGAGGCGAGGGAGCTGACTAGCATGACCCCATGGCAAGAGCACCCCAATCCCAGCGCCGCCGTTTCGGCCGCGGCGAACTGCTCCAGCCGCCTGCACCAGCACCGGCCCAAGCCCTCGCCAACTGCCTGGAGGACTTGCAGCGGCACTGGCGGATGGAGGGATCCCTTGCTGCCATCTGGGAAGACTGGCCCCGGTTGGCAGGTTCCCAGTTGGCTCCGCATTGCAGGCCGCTCTCCCTACACAACGGTCTGCTGACGATCGGAGCCAGCCAACCCCAGTGGCGACAGGCCCTGCAGTACAGCCGGCCCCAGCTCATGGCAGCCCTGCGTAGTGCCGGGCACAGCATCAAGGACCTGCGCATCCAGCAGCACCATCCGGCCCAAAGAGCCGAATTGGAAAGCGAGGACGCGATCTGGCAACGCCATCCCAGCCGCATCGATGTGCATGGACTGGCCCGCTGCCCCCGCTGCCAGAGCCCTGCTCCGGCCGGGGAGATGGCCCTCTGGGGGCATTGCGGCTTCTGTCGACGTCTGGAACTGGCCGCTCCAGTGATCGCGTCAACCGATCAGTAGCGCTCCGGCCTGGGGCGACGCCAGTCAGGGGTGTTGCCGTCGGCCGCGAGGCGACGGGCCCGCTGCTCCAGACGGCGCCGTTCGACCCGCCAGAGCTGGAAGATTCCATAGCGTCCCAAAATCTGTGGCTCCAGGCCCCTCCAGTGCTCCCGCTCGGTGGTGCCCTGATCGATCAGCACTAGCACGGTGGCGGGGGGTTGATCCGTCGGGCGCTCGACCGGCGTGCCGCTCCAGCCTCGCCGCTGCTCGAATCGCAACCGGTCCGCCAGGTTCACCAGGGCACCTATTGATCGGCCCTCATAGACAACCACCTGACCGGTGTAAAAGTGCAGGGATGGCTTCATGGCTCCCACCATCGCCAACGGCTCCTGGGGCTGCTGACGCTGCTGCCTGAGCATCTCCGCCGCAGCCTCGCGAACGGGAAGCTGACGCACCCGGTCCCCGAGGAAAATCATCGGCAACAGGGCCACCAGCTGAAACACCACCAGGGGACCCTGCATCGCCAGCAATCCCTCAGAAACAGGCGTACGGCGGGCCAACCAAAGCCCGAGAAGGGCGGCGACGCTGAAACAGACCGCTGCCCGTAACACGAGACCGCTGGCCAGCAACTCTGCAGGCAGGGTGGGCATCTCCGGATCCTGGATCAGCGGAACCCAGAGGGGCGATGCCCAGAGACCCGCCGCCAACACCAGGGTGAGTCCGACAGCAGCGATCCAGGCCCACCACTGAGCGGACCGGGAGCGCGTGGGGGCGGCCCGCAGAGAGAGAACGATGAGCAAGGCAGCTGCGGGGGTCGCTGGCAACCAGTAGCTGGGCAGCTTGGTGGCGGCCGACGTAAACAACAGCAGCACCGACAGCAGCCAGCAGGCAGCAAAAGCCTGGAGCGTCTGGTCGGGGCGGGCGTCAGAACGACGCAGAACCTGGCGGGGAATGACCTGCCATAGCCCGAGAAGCAGAAGCGGTGTGAAGGGGAGGGCGGCAATCAACATCACCGGACCAAAAAACCACCAGGGCTGGAGGTGGTCATTCACCACGGAGGTGAAACGCTGGAGATTGTGATAGCCGAAAAAACTGTCCCAAAAGGGCTGCCCCTCCACCACCAGTTCCGCGACGTACCAGGGCACGCTGATCAGGGCGGTGATCAAGAGACCGGGTAGGGGGCGCAGCTGTCTCCAGAGGGAGGGGAGATCGCGACGCAAAAACGCAAACAGTCCGAGGGTGAGTCCGCTCAGCACCACGGCAACCGGGCCTTTGGTCAGAACCGCGAAGCCCAGCACCACCCAGGCAAGCCACCAGCGACGACCGCCAGTGACATGACAGCGCCACTGACAAAGCAGGCTGACAGCGAGGGTGCCGCTGAGCAGGGCATCACTGACGGCCGTGCGGCTCCAGAGGAGCACCAGGGGCGAGAGCGCGAAGGCCAAAGCAACCGCAACAGCGGTACGACGCGGCTGCGCATCCCCAGCCTGTGGATGCCCCATCACCGTATCGGCGAGCATGAGCATGGCCGCGATGGTCGCCAGTGCCGAAGGCAAGCGCGCGGCCCAGGTACCGAGAGAGTCCCACTGAGCCTGCCCTGGAAGGGCATAACCAAGACCCATCAGCCAGTACACAAGAGGAGGCTTGTCGAAGCGCGGCAAGCCATTCACCCGGGGCGTCAACCAGTCGCCGGTGCGGGCCATGGCCCGCCCAGAGGCGGCGAATAAAGGCGGCGTTTCATCCACAAGGCCAGTGCCACCAAGCTGCCAGACGCAGAGGAGCAGCCCGAGGGCCAGAACCAGCAGCAGGCCGCGACGGCATTGACGAGGCGAGAGCCGCGGCGTGGGGGTTGGCGACACTGCCGAAGGGGTCATGGGCATCGAGAGATGCTGCCATCCCCTGCCGCAAGGGTGAGATCCAGCCATTGCTCCACCCGCTCGGCGAACACGGCCTGACTGGCATGGGCCTCAACCCAGCGTCGGCAAGCCTGGCGATCGATTGCATCGACCTTTCGAGTCGCGGCCAACAACGCGTCGCGATCGTCGGGAGGCACCAACCAGCCCGTCACTCCGTTCTGCAGAAGTTCTCCTGGCCCCCCGCGGTCATAGGCCACCACTGGCACTCCGCAGGCGAGTGCCTCAACCACCACGTTGCCGTAGGCCTCATTCCATTTGGGCGTGTTGATCAGGGCCCGGCAACGCCCCAGCTCCTTCTGGAGTTCTGCCGTCGGCAGGAAACCACGCCAAACGATCGTGCCGGGCGGCACAGCACGTTCCACACGGGCGGCATAGGCGGGATCCTCGACCACACCCCACACCTGCAGTGGCTCCTGCAGGGCAGCAGCCACTGCAGCAGCATCCTCCAGTCCTTTTTCAGGCGCGACCCGCCCTGCCCAGCCCAAGGCCCCCCCGGCTTCGGGCTGGAACTGATAACGGCTGAGATCAAAGCCATTGCCGACCACCTGCGCCACTGCCGGCAAGCTGAAATCGGCCGCCTGGCGATGGGTGTGGAAGGCAAGCCGTCGTTGATCCCAGCAAGCCAGGTCTGCGACCAACTGGTCCATGACCCGGGCCACGGACCCCATGCTGATCAGATGAAAAATCCTTGGCTGAACTCGGGGAGTGAGCCACAACGGCAACCAGTCGTAGCTGAAATTGAGCACGGCATCGGCCTCCTCCCCGAGCGCGAGGGCCCTCTCCCAGAGACGGGGCAGCACGGCATCGGGGGGAATCAGCACGGGGCCGTCGGCATCAGCGTGCTGCCAGCTGGGCTGGTCTCCGCCGGCAACGGTATGCAGAGCCACGCCGTCACAACCCGCTGGGAGAGACGAACCCTCAGGTGCGACCAGCGTGAGGCGATGGCCACGCGCCTGCAGGCCCTGGGTCAAGGAGGCCAGGGTGAGCTCCACGCCTCCGCCCCGCCCACTGCCGAGATAACCGATCGGGGTGCTGACGAGCACGAGATCGCGGGGAACGCTGGCCATCAGCCGGACTCTCCGGTTGAAACGAGGGGCGCGGGGCTAAGAGGCTCCCAAAGACGACGGCGCTGACTGACCAACACAACGGAGAGCAGCACGAGCATCACACCCACCCACTGAAGCGGTTCGAGCCGCTCCTGGAGCCAGAGTCCACCGGAGATGAGAGCAAACACGGGGGTGAGGAAGCCGAGGGTGGTGAAACCTGTGAGCTCTCGGCGGGTGGCAAACCAGAAAAAGAGCCCGTAGGCCAGGGCACTACCCAGAAGACTTGCGTAAGCCATCAGCCCCCACTGGGGAAGAGTCCAAGGCGGGAGAAAGGGGCGGCCGGCATCGGCAGCATGAAAGAGCAGCAGAGGGATCCCCCCAAGAATCATGTGCCAACCGGTCACGGTGACGGGGTGACTGTCGCGGCAAGCGAAACGACTCAGAACGGTGCCCAGGGCCATGGCCACGGCCGCCGCCAGCATCCAGAGCGCCCCGCCATCCAGCAGTCCGGAGGCGGGAACCGAGGCACCGAGCAACCACCAATGGTGGAGAAGCTCAGCCGGGACACCCAAACAGAGGATCCCTGCGAGACCCAGCAGCAATCCGATCCAGCCGACGGGATTGATCGCCTCGGCAAAGAGAGCCCTGGCCAGAAGGGCAACCATCAGAGGCTGGGAATCGATCAGCACGGAGCCGAGACCGGCACCGGTGCCTGCGAGTCCACGGGCCAGGCAGAACTGAAAGACGGTGGCATCCACCAATGTGAAAAGCAGAAACCAGCCCAGATCGGCGGGCGCCACCCGAAGGGAGGCCCCGAGGAAGGGGAGACTCAGCAACAGGGCGACCCCAGCCGGCAGCAAACGCAGCGCCGCCACCAACAATGGCCCTCCTGAATCGAGGAGGGGCGCCATCGCGGCCATCGCCGTGCCCCAAAGAGCAAAGGGCAAGACCAGCAATAGCCCGAGGCGGAGGGAAACCATGGGGCCATCCAGCAGGCTCCTTTTTAAGATCCGAACGACAACGGATGACGCATATGGTCTGGCCTTGGCGCCGCAAATCCCGCCGACGGATGGCGCGGATTGCCATCGAGGGCCCCATTGCGGCCACCACGCGACGGCGTGTGCTGAAGGCTCTTCGCGAGGTGGAGAAGAGGGAATTTCCCGCCCTGCTGCTGCGGATCGACAGCCCTGGAGGCACGGTGGGCGACAGCCAGGAGATCCATGCGGCGCTGCTGCGTCTGCGGGAAAAGGGCTGCCGTGTGGTGGCCAGCTTTGGCAACATCTCCGCCTCCGGTGGGGTCTATGTCGGAGTGGCCGCGGAAACGATCGTGAGCAATCCAGGCACGATCACCGGCTCCATCGGCGTAATTCTTCGAGGCAACAATCTCTCCAAGCTCCTGGAACGGATCGGAATCCGCTTCGAGACGGTCAAAAGTGGTGCCTTCAAAGACATCCTGTCCCCTGATCGCGCTCTCAGCAGTGAGGAACGACAGCTACTGCAGGAGCTGATTGACAGCAGCTACGACCAGTTCGTGGAGGCCGTGGCACAGGGTCGAAATCTCGAGCCGTCAGTGGTGCGCAGCTTCGCTGATGGACGGGTGTTCAGCGGCGCCCAAGCGAAGGCACTCGGTCTGGTGGATGCCTTGGGTGATGAGGAGGCGGCCCGAAGAATCGCAGCGGAACTGGCCGACCTGGATGAGGACTGTCGACCAGTGACCCTCGGCAAACCGCGCAAGCAACTGACGGGGCTGCTCCCAGGATCCGAATTGCTCAGCCGCCTGGGGTCGGCGCTGGAAAGCGAACTTCTGCTCTGCGGCCAGGCCCTCTGGCTGTATCGCCCATGAGCGAATCACTGCGATTGCAAGGGCTGCGTGGAGCGACCACCTGCCCGGCCAACACCGTTGCGGCCATCGAGGCCTCGGTGCAGGAGTTGGTGTCGGCGATGGTGGAACGCAACCGGCTCTCCCCTGACCAGATCGTGTCGGTCACCTTCTCGGTGACCGCCGATCTCGACGCCTGTTTTCCCGCAGCCATCGCCCGGCGCCATGCCGGCTGGGACAGCGTTGCTCTGCTCGACTGCCAGCAGATGGCGGTTCAGGGGGATCTAGCCCGCTGCATTCGCCTTCTGGCTCACGTGTGGCTACCAGCCGAGCAGACGCCTTGCCATGCCTATCTCGGCGAGGCCAGTCGGCTGCGACCAGACCGATCCGGTCACAACTGACAGCTCCAGGGCCGGCCCAGGGATCGTCGTTCCCGCGGTCAAGCTCAGGACAATCGATTTCATGACCTCCGCCGATGGCCGTCGCCATCCGCTTCCCGATGCACAACCGATTCATGACTCCCCTTCGACAGGCCCTTGGGGGCTTCGGCCTCGCCAGCGGTGTTGCAGCCGCAGGGCTTCTCGGGGGAGCTTCGCTCCTGGACGCCACAGCTTCACGACAGGTTCAAGCTCAAGGAACGCCGGCCCTGCTTGAATTTCGCTGGGACGACAGCCGTGACTTCAGAAAGCTCTATTACTTCCAGAGCTCCACGAGGCAGCTGGAGAGAGCGGAGTACTTCATGATGCTCCGTCCGAAGGACCGCAAGACAGCGATCCTCAAGCTCAGCATCTCGGTGCCCGACTACTTCAACTCAAAAATCACACCTGACGACCTGGTTCTCTGTCGCATGGAACTTGGCGGCATGCTTTCGCGAAGCCGCTGCAAGGAGAAGCTGCCAGCGGTGTTCGAGGTGAATGAGAAGCAGACGGCCATCGAGGTGTTCCCTGACACCCCCATCCCGACTGGCGGGACCTACGCGGTGGTGATGAACATCTTCAATCCGAACCGCAGTGGCATGTTCCAGTTCAATGCCCTCGCCCAGGCTCCGGGAGACGTCCCCGTGGCTGGCTACCTGGGCAGCTGGGTCATCGATATCGACTGACCCAGGCATCCCGGCTGATAAATTATCGAATTGACGACAGGCCGGGCGCCAAAAATCCATGACCAAGAGAACACTCGGCGGCACCAGCCGTAAGCGCAAGCGCGTCTCCGGCTTCCGTGTTCGCATGCGTACCCACACCGGCCGCCGCGTGATCCGCAGCCGCCGCAAGCGTGGTCGGGCGCGGGTCTCGGTCTGAGGAACCGCTGAGCGATGGTTCTGCCGGCACCCATGCGCCTGCGGGGCCACCGCTGCTTCAACCGTCTGCACCGACGCGGTCGACGTCTTGATGGCGAGCACATGGTGCTCCGCGTCGTGCAAGCCGAACCCAGATTGCTGAATCCAGTGCTCCAACGCTGGGAACGGCAGGCACCTGAGTCGTGTCGATGCCGCTGTGCCGTCGTGATCAGCAACAAGGTCAGCAAGCGTTCCGTGGTGCGAAACAAGCTGAGACGCCGCCTCCACGAGCACCTGCGTAGACGGCTTGAACAGGCCGCTGAGCAGGGTGACCAATGGCTGCTGATCAGTCTGCGACCGGGAGTCCAGCTCCTCGAAGCCCCGCTGCTAGAAGAATGCGACAGATTGCTCAAGAACGCCGGCCTGCTGCCATGACCGCCTCCCTGTCCGAAGAGACCTTCTACGAGGGTGGTCCCGCCCGGGGAGATCTCCTCATCAATCTCCTATTCGGCCTCACCCTGATCGGCCTGCCCTTTGCCGTTGGGGCTGTGGTGCGGGCCCTCTGGCTGCGCTTCACGATCACCAGTCGCAGAATCTCCGTCAGCGGTGGCTGGATGGGCCGCGACCGCAGTCAGGTGGTCTACAGCCAGATTCGGGAGGTGCGCAGCGTGCCCCGCGGATTTGGAGCCTGGGGCGACATGGTGCTGGTGCTCAACGATGGCTCCCGCCTCGAGATGCGTTCCGTACCGCGGTTCCGCGAGGCAGAGGCCTATGTGCTGCAGCGCATCCAAACGCGCAGCACCGCTGACAAGAGCGAGGATGCCAAGGGCTTCGCTGCCTGAGCTCCAACAATCCGCTGCCGCTGTTGCACACTGGCAGCACGTTTTGCCCCTCCCCAAGGACTGAACCAACGTGATCGGGTACATCTCCGACAACCTGCTGATCCCGATCCTGGATTTCTTCTATGGATTGGTTCCGAGCTACGGCCTGGCGATCGTGGCGCTCACGGTGGTGATCCGCCTGGCCCTCTTCCCACTGAGCGCCGGTTCAATCCGCAGCGCCCGGCGCATGCGCATTGCCCAACCGGTGATGCAGAAGCGACAAGCCGAAATCAAGTCGCGCTTCGCCAACAACCCCCAGAAGCAGCAGGAAGAACTTGGAAAACTGATGAAGGAGTTCGGCAGCCCGCTTGCGGGGTGCCTGCCCCTGCTGGTGCAGATGCCGATTCTGTTCGCCCTGTTCGCGACCCTGCGGGGATCACCGTTCGCGGATGTGCCCTACACCCTGAATCTGAAGGTGCTGCCGGCAGAGCAGATCGCTGCTGTGGAACCGAAGCCCTTCAACAGCGCCAGCCACTCGATCTTCATCAGCGAAACCGACCACGTGCCGGTGATCGCCAGCCTGCCTGGAGGCACGAAGCTCGGTGAGGGTGAGTCAGCCACGATCCAGCTGCAAACAAAGAGCGGAGAAAGCTTCAGCAAAGTTCTCAGCGGCGTTGAGAACGGACAGACGTTCCTTCCAACCTGGTCGGTGACCAAGGGCGATTCGATCGTTTCGGTGTCTCAGGATGGAACGATCACAGCCCTTGCCGCGGGTGATGCCACGGTTGAAGGAAAGATTCCTGGCCTGGCAGCCCGGAGCGGTTTCCTCTTCATCAAAGCGTTAGGCCAGGTGGGCTTCTACACCGATGGCGCAATCAACTGGGATATCGCAATCCTTGTTGGAGCCTTCGGCCTCAGCCTGTTTGCATCCCAGCTGCTCTCAGGCATGGGCATGCCCGCCAACCCCCAGCAGGCCACCGCCAACAAGATCACACCGGTGATGATCACTGGCATGTTCCTGTTCTTCCCCTTGCCGGCGGGCGTCCTGCTTTACATGGTCATCGCCAATATCTTCCAAGCGGCGCAGACCTTTCTGCTCACCCGCGAAACCCTGCCCGAGAACCTGCAGACGATCCTCGATGATCAGCTGCGTCAGCAGGCATCGACCGCCACTGCGGGGGCCTCTGGCTCTGCCGGTCAGGCGGGTCGTCTTCCCTTCGAGCCCAGGAGCAAATGATCCCAGGGCTCGAGCCCATCCCCCTGCGTGAACTTCAGGCCCTTGGAGTCGCGAAGGAATGGACTGTGGAGGGCAGTCTCGACGATCTGCCCAGCCTGACTCCCGTGAGGGGGCACCTTCAGGCCGAGCATCGCGGCAACGTTCTTGAGGTGGAGGGCTCCCTCGAAACGATTGTGACCCTCTGTTGTGACCGTTGCCTTGGTCAGTTCAACCATCGCCTGAGCGCAGAGGTCAAAGAACTGATCTGGCTTGGTGCCGAGCCAAGTGCCGACGCGATGACCGAGGCCGGTCTGGACATGGATGCCCCAGAGGGACTCGTGGAATCCCTTGATCCCCGCAGCCATTTTGAACCCGAGCGCTGGGTGTTTGAGCAGCTCAGCCTGCAGCTCCCGGTGGTCAACCGTTGTGGTGCAGAGTGTCCAGGCATGCCTGGTGCGTCAACGAACACCCAGAGCACAGACCCCAGCAGCACGGACGCCAGCAGCGGGGCCCTCGGCCAGGGAGCGATCGATCCTCGATGGCAGGCCCTAAAGCAACTGGCGGGCGGAGACGACGATGCTTCCTGAATGGAGTGATCAGCTCGACCTGCTGATCCGGGCAGGTACGCCCCTGATCTGGATCCGCAGCACGGAAGAAGAGCGGGTTCAGGCGCTACTCGCCAGCGTGGTTCAACGGCTCCCTGGGCGGCAGCTCAGCCGCTGGGATTTCATCAGCGGACTGCAAGGAGCCCTCAACCAGGAAGGCACCGGAGCCCGGCAGCCGATGGCTGTACTCCAGTGGCTGCAAGATCTGGAGGCAAGTCGACCAACCCTGCTGCTGCTCAAAGACTTTCATCGCTTCTGCGACGACCCCGGCATCGCCCGAATGCTTCGCAATCTGGCCGTCGGCCTGAGGGAACGCCCCCACACCCTGGTGCTTTGCAGCGGAGCCTGGTCGCCGCCGGCGGAGCTGGAGGAATGCCTCACGCTTCTTGATCTCCCCCTCCCGCGGGAGGAGGAGATCAAGACCCTGCTCCAGTCGATCGCCAGGGCGGGTGGTCAGGGACTGGATGACGCGGTGCTTGAAGAGCTCACCCATGCCTGCAGTGGCCTCACAGAGGCCAGGGTGCGCCATGTGGCGGCAAGGGCCTTGGCCCAGCGGGGGCAACTGAGCCGTCTCGACTTGGACGATGTGCTGGAGGAGAAGCGACGCTGCCTGGCCCGCAGCGAAGTGCTCGAGTTTTGCCATACGGACGCCGATCCAGCCGACATCGGTGGGCACGATGCCTTGAAGCACTGGCTTGAGCAGCGCCATCAGGCCTTCAGCGATGAAGCCAGACGCTTCGGCCTGCCCTTGCCCCGGGGCGTGCTGCTGGTGGGGCCTCAGGGAACGGGCAAGTCACTCACGGCCAGGGCCATTGCCCACAGCTGGGCAATGCCGCTGCTGCGCCTTGATGTCGGGCGGCTCTTCGCCGGCCTGGTGGGCGCCAGCGAAGCACGCACACGCGAAACGATTCAGCGAGCGGAGGCCATGGCCCCGTGCGTGCTCTGGATTGACGAAATCGACAAGGGCTTCGGCGGTGATGCCCGCAGCGATGGAGGCACCAGTCAGCGGGTGCTGGCGACGGTGCTCACCTGGATGGCGGAGAAACGATCGGCGGTGTTCGTGGTCGCCACGGCCAATGCGGTCGATCGTCTGCCGCCCGAGCTGCTGCGCAAGGGGCGTTTCGATGAGATCTTCCTGCTGGATCTGCCCGGAGTCGAAGAGCGGAGCAGCATCCTGACCCTGCATGTGGAGCGCCGCCGGCCTGGCCTGACCCTGCCGCTCCAGACCGTGGTCGATCGCACGGAGGGCTATTCGGGAGCCGAACTCGAACAGACGGTGATCGAGGCGATGCACCTTGCCTTCGCCGAACGGCGGGAGCTGGCGGAAAGCGATCTAATTCGTGCCGCAAACCAGCTGGTTCCTCTCTCAAGAACGGCACGGGAGCAGCTGGATGCCCTGCAGCGCTGGGCCAGCAGCGGCCGGGCCCGGGCCGCATCCAGCCAGGGAGCTTCTTTGCATGTTGCGCAGGGTGAAGAAGCCTGACGCGGCGTAACGAAGCCTCAGACGCGGCAGGACAGCCTCCAACACGCTCCGTAAGTTCGCTGCAATACCGACAGAAGGGCCTTGAACCGTTCGAGCGATCTCACCAGCCAGCTAGCTGTGGCCTGCCTGGGAGCCGGCGTAATCACCACTGTGGCTGTCGCCCAAGGTCAAAACCCGATCACCGCCCTGGGAATCACCCTCTTTTCCGCCGTCGCAGCCGTGATGGTCGGCCAGGTCCTCTGAGCACCAGCACCTAGGCTGCCGGCGCCAGTTCCTCAACCGCCGTGCTCGATCAGCGCTTGGTGCGTGACAACCCCGACCTGATCGCCCGGGAGCTCGGTCGGCGGGGCATGGATGTGGACCTCACCGGTCTGCAGTTGATCGCCCAGCAACAGCGGGATCTCGAGGAGCAGCGCAGTTCCCTTCAAGCTGAAGGCAACCGCATCGGCAAAGAGGTTGGCCTGCGGATCAAAGGTGGGGCTGACCCCAAAGGCGAGGAGGTCGCGGAGCTGCGTCAGCAGGGCAATGCGATCAAGCAAAAGGTTGCGGTGCTCGAAGACGAGGAGAAGCAACTGAATACCCGCCTGCGGGATCAGCTGCTCACCCTGCCCAACCTGCCCTCACCCGACTGCCCAGATGGGCGTGATGAGAACGACAACCGCGAGGTGCGTCGCTGGGGCACCCCGCGAGAGCAGAGCGGACTGGAGGAGCATTGGGCGATTGCTGATCGGCTCGGACTGCTCGACACGGAGCGCTCGGTACGTATTGCCCAAAGCCGGTTCGTCACCCTGTTCGGCCAGGGGGCGCGCCTGGAAAGGGCCCTGATCAACTTCATGCTGGATCTCCACACCAGCAAGGGGTATCGGGAGGTGTTGCCACCCGTGCTGGTCAACACCACCAGCCTCACGGGATCGGGACAGCTCCCCAAGTTTGCGGAGGAGAGCTTCCGCTGCGCTGACGATGACCTCTGGCTGACGCCCACCGCAGAGGTGCCGGTGACCTCCCTGCATCGAGACGAAATCATCCCGGCAGACCAACTGCCGCTGCGTTATGTGGCCTACAGCCCCTGCTTCCGCCGTGAGGCAGGCAGCTACGGCCGGGATACCCGGGGACTGATCCGCCTGCACCAGTTCAACAAGGTGGAGCTCTACTGGTTCGCCCACCCCGACCATTCAGCGGAGGCCCACGCCCAGATCACCGCCGATGCCGAGGCGGTCCTGCAGGCCCTTGAGCTTCCCTACCGGGTACTGGAGCTCTGCACCGGCGATCTCGGTTTCTCAGCGGCACGCACCTACGACCTGGAGGTTTGGCTTGCTGGTGCAGGCGCCTACCGAGAGATTTCCAGTTGCAGCGTCTGCAGCGATTTCCAGGCACGGCGCTCCTCGATCCGCACCAAAGAAGACAAGAACACCCGTCTGGTGCACACGCTCAATGGCAGCGGCCTGGCAATCGGGCGCACGATGGCGGCGCTTCTGGAGAACGGCCAGCAGAGCGACGGCAGCGTGAAACTACCGGCCGCGCTCGTGCCGTACTTCGGTCGCGAGCATCTCCAGCCAGAATGACCCGATTGACCAAGGCGGTGTGAACGTTCTTGCAGCTCTGATCGCCCTGGGCCTCCTGGTGGTGATCCATGAAGCAGGCCATTTCTTGGCGGCCGTGGGCCAAGGCATCCGCGTCAATGGCTTTTCGGTGGGCTTCGGTCCGGCCCTGATCAAGCGACAGATTCGTGGCGTGACCTACGCGCTGCGCTTGCTTCCTCTGGGCGGTTTCGTGTCCTTCCCGGACGACGAGGAGGACAGCCCAATCCCAGCGGATGACCCGGATCTGTTGCGCAACCGTCCGATTCCCCAACGGGTCCTGGTGATCAGCGCTGGAGTGCTGGCCAATCTGGCTCTGGCCTGGCTGCTGCTGGTGGGCCAGTCGGCCTTCGCCGGACTTCCCGCCGACCCGGATCCAGGGGTCCTCGTGGTGGCAGTGCAGCCAGGGGAAGCGGCCGCCAAGTCAGGCCTCAAGGCTGGCGACAGGATTCTGCGACTGAATGACCAGCCCCTCGGCCCCGGCCAGGACGCTGTCCAGACTCTGGTGGATCGGATCCAAAGTGAACCTGGTCAGTCCTTGAAACTGCTGACCCGTCGCGATGCGGACTCTGAGCAGACCCTGGTCCTGATCCCAGAGGATCGTGATGGCCTGGGGCGGATCGGCGCTCAGCTGCAGGTGAATCGCATGGGCAGCCTGCGCCCGGCGAGGAGTCCGCTTGAGGCGATCCGCTTTGGCAGCGGTGAATTCACCGGCCTGCTTCGCAGCACCGTGGCGGGCTACGGCGGACTGGTGACCCACTTTGGTCAGACCGCCCAGCAGGTGAGTGGCCCGGTGAAGATCGTTGAGATGGGAGCCCAGCTCAGCAGCCAGGGCCAGGGGGGGCTTGTGCTGTTCACCGCCCTGATCTCTGTGAACCTGGCCGTGCTGAACGCCCTGCCCTTGCCCCTGCTCGACGGAGGTCAACTGGTGTTCCTTCTGCTTGAAGCTGTGCGAGGCCGCCCGCTGCCTGAGCGTTTCCAGATGGCCGTGATGCAATCAGGCCTGCTGCTGCTGCTGGGCCTGAGCCTGGTGCTGATCGTGCGTGACACCAGCCAGCTGCCCCTTGTGCAGCAGCTCAGCGGCCGTTGAGCCATGCGCGACCGGCCACAAGGTAAGGTTGTGGATTAGTTCGCCCGTTTATCTCGCCCGCATGGCTAAGAAGTCGATGATCGCCCGCGATGTGAAGCGGAAGAAAATGGTCGAGCGCTATGCGGCGAAGCGTGCGGCACTGATGGAAGCCTTCGACAAGGCAGCCGACCCCATGGAGCGTCTGGAAATCCATCGCAAGATCCAGGCCCTGCCACGCAACAGTGCCCCCACCCGCATGCGCAATCGCTGCTGGGCCACCGGCAAGCCCAGGGGCGTCTATCGCGATTTCGGTCTGTGCCGCAACCAACTGCGGGAACGGGCCCACAAGGGTGAACTTCCTGGCGTGGTCAAGTCCAGCTGGTGATTTTGTTCACTGCTGATGCACAGGAGGCAACGTGTTGCCTCCTTTTTTATGGCCAGTCGTTCACGTCAAATGACAGAATGACGGTTGACAGAAAGACATAAACACACGTGCAAGGACAAACCCAGTCGATCTCCTTTGACGGACGGGAGATTCGACTGACGACAGGGCGTTTTGCCCCCCAAGCCGGCGGCTCGGTGATGATCGAGTGCGGCGACACCTCAGTGCTGGTGACGGCGACGCGCTCTGCCGGCCGCGAAGGAATTGATTTCCTTCCGCTGATCTGCGATTACGAGGAAAGGCTCTATGCCGCCGGTCGCATCCCTGGAAGCTTCATGCGTCGTGAAGGCCGCCCTCCTGAGCGGGCCACGCTGATCTCCCGGCTGATCGACCGACCGATGCGGCCCCTCTTCCCGGGCTGGCTCCGTGACGACCTGCAGATCGTTGCCACCTGCATGTCTCTGGATGAGCGGGTACCTGCTGATGTGCTCGCGGTGACTGGGGCCTCGATGGCGACCCTGCTGGCCGGAATCCCATTCCATGGACCCATGGCAGCGGTGCGCGTGGGGCTGCTCGGCGATGACTTCGTGCTCAACCCCAGTTATCGGGAGATCGAGCGCGGTGATCTCGATCTGGTCGTGGCCGGAACGCCCGAAGGTGTGGTGATGGTGGAAGCGGGAGCCAACCAGCTGCCTGAACAGGATGTGATCGAAGCCATCGACTTCGGCTACGAGGCTGTCTGTGAACTGATCAAAGCCCAGCAGGACATTCTCAAGCAGGCCGGGATCGAGCAGGTCATCCCTCCGGCCCCCGAACAGGACAGCACACTTCCCACTTATCTGGAGAAGCAGTGCAGCAAGGCCATTGGTGAAGTGCTCAAGCAGTTTGAGCAAACCAAGGGCGAACGGGACGAGAAGCTCGATGCGATCAAGGCATCCACAGCCGAAACGATCCAAGGCCTCAAGGACGATGACCCGGTGCGGCTGGCCGTGAGCGCTAACGGCAAGGCACTGCCTACCAGCTTCAAGGCCCTCACCAAGAAGCTGATGCGCCAGCAGATCCTCAAGGATGGCAAGCGCGTGGACGGCCGCAGCCTCGACCAGGTGCGTCCGATCACCGCCGCTGCAGGAGTGCTGCCCAAGCGCGTGCATGGTTCCGGGCTCTTCCAGCGTGGGCTGACCCAGGTGCTCTCCACCGCCACCCTCGGCACCCCCAGCGATGCCCAGGAGATGGACGATCTCAACCCGAGCACCGAAAAAACCTATCTGCATCACTACAACTTCCCCCCCTATTCCGTCGGTGAGACCAAGCCGATGCGCTCCCCAGGCCGCCGCGAGATCGGCCACGGCGCTCTCGCGGAGCGGGCCATCATCCCCGTGCTGCCCGCCAAGGACACCTTCCCTTATGTGGTGAGAGTGGTGAGCGAGGTGCTGAGCTCCAACGGCTCCACCTCCATGGGCTCCGTCTGCGGCAGCACCCTCGCCCTAATGGACGCCGGCGTTCCGCTCAAGGCCCCGGTGAGCGGCGCGGCCATGGGTCTGATCAAGGAAGGCGATGAGGTGCGCATCCTCACCGACATCCAGGGCATCGAGGATTTCCTCGGCGACATGGACTTCAAGGTGGCCGGCACCGACAAGGGCATCACCGCCCTGCAGATGGACATGAAGATCACCGGTCTGGCCGTGAACACCATCGCCGAAGCGGTGAATCAGGCACGCCCGGCCCGTCTGCACATCCTCGAAAAAATGATGGAGGCGATCGACACGCCACGGGAGGGCCTCTCTCCCCACGCGCCACGTCTGCTCAGCTTCCGCATCGATCCTGAGCTGATTGGCACGGTGATCGGACCTGGTGGTCGCACGATCAAGGGCATCACCGAGCGCACCAACACCAAGATCGACATCGAAGACAGCGGCATTGTCACCATCGCCTCCCACGACGGAGCTGCCGCTGAAGAAGCCCAGAAGATCATCGAGGGCCTTACACGCAAAGTGAACGAGGGCGAGGTGTTCAGCGGCGCCATCACCCGGATCATTCCGATCGGTGCCTTCGTGGAGATCCTCCCCGGCAAGGAGGGCATGATCCATATCTCCCAGCTCTCCGAAGCTCGGGTGGAGAAGGTGGAAGACGTGGTGAAAGTGGGCGACGAGGTCACCGTGCGCGTCCGCGAAATCGACAATCGCGGCCGCATCAACCTCACGCTACGCGGTGTTCCTCAGAACGGGGAAGAGCCCGAGCCTGAACCCGCTCCCACCCCCGTTGCGCCCCTGACCTGAGGGGCGCACACCTCAGCCTTCCCTCAGACCTGAAAGCCAGGATCAATCGAGGCCATCGCCCATGTCGCCTGCTCACATAGCGCGGCATGGGCTTTTCCATGGCTGGCGATCAGGCTCCGCCTCAACGCACGTTGGCTTCCACGCGGGTTTGCAGCATCAAACCGGACATGCCGAGTCGCGTCAAAGTTGCCGCCGCATCACCCACGCCAAAGCAAGACCGATCTCAAGTCAAGACGACACAAAGACTTGCCATATCGGCCAAGCAATGACAACCAAGCCTTAATAGCTTCATTAACCATGCTGCGGCCCGAACCGGTGAAATAACACAGTTTTATTTGCTCTAAATGAAATTCCGGACCGCCCTGACCGGCCTTGCCCTGACCTTCTCCGCTTCTGCCGCCTATGCAGCCGAACCGGCGTCAGAGTACAAAGTGCCTCAGGTACGCACCAATGGTGGTCTGCGATTTCAAAGCGAGGGCGCTGGCACCCCGAACACTCTGAGCGGCTACATCTTTGCTCCGCTGTCCCAGAGCGAGGAGGGCAATGTGCTGTTCGTGGATGGTTTTGCCAACTGGAATTTCGGCGGAGATCTCAACGACAGCAACTTCGGTGCCAGCACCCGCCTGGGCTACCGCTGGATGAGTAGTGGTAAGGACTGGATGTTTGGTGTCAACGCCGGTGCCGACACCACCCCTTATGAAGGTGATTACAACTGGCAGGCCGGCGTGGGCCTTGAAGCGCTCAACAAAAACGTTGAGCTGCGCGCCAACGGCTACATCCCCTTGAGCGACAGCAATAAAGAGGTGGGTCGGGGGTATTCAGGCGCCTATCTGAGCAATAACAGTCTGTATCTCAAGAACACCTACCAAGACTGGATCACCAGCTACGGCGGTCTGGACCTGGAAGTCGGCACTCCCGTGGCCAGATGGGACCAGGGTGGCCTGTGGCTCTATGCCGGCTACTACTACCTCGACGCCACAGTGGCCGACGGCCCAGACAGCTCTGGCTTCAGCGCCCGGGCTGAAGCGCGCATCGCCGACAACTTCGCTGTAGGTGCCACCTACAGCTACGACGACATTTTTGAAAGCAAAGCGACCGGCTACATCCGCTACGGCACCCAGCCGCTCAACGGCGATGCTGGAGCGGAAATCTCCCGCGCTGAGCGGGCCCTTCTGGCCCAGCGTGGCCTGCCTGTGGAGCGTGAAATTGACGTGCGCATCAGCCAAGTGCGGATCAACAAGGGCACCCAAAAAGCTGAAAATCCTGACACCAATGAAGATTGGGTGATCCGTTGCGTCGGCAGCAACGCCAGTGGCAACGATTGCGATTACACCAGCCTCACGGCCGCCGTGAATGCCGGCAACAGCGATGTGATTTTGGTGGCCGATGGCAACGCCACAGACCTAGGCGGCAGCAGCCTGGCCATACCCAAGAGCGCGGTACTGAGCAATGGCCGCAATGCACCCGATCTGGACACCCAATACGGCACGGCAGGCCTGCGCGAGATCTATGGCGCCGGCAGCGTCAACCGCACGCCGACCATCAGCAACGGCACCCTGACGGTGGCCAGCGACAGTGCGATCGAAGGCTTCAGCTTCACGAACGCCTCGATCACCAACCGCAGCACCAGCAACGTCAGCATCCGGAACAACACCTTCACCGGCTCGGTGGATGGCGAAGGCGCGATCGTGTTCGACGGTGCCAACGATGTGGTGATTGCTGGCAACACCATCACCAACCCCACCACTAGCGCTCTTGAAGGGGATGCCAACGGCAGCCTGATTGGCCGCGGTATCGCGGTGAAGAACGGCAACAACATCCGCATCACCGGCAACACCGTGAAGGGTGCCACCGGCGAAGGTATTTACGTCGAAAACATTGGCACCAACCGCAACAACACGGTGAGCAACAACACCGTGAGCGATATGCGGGTGGATGTCGACACCAACCTCGAAGCCGGCATCTTCGTTCGCAACAACAAAGACGGCTACATCGCCATTACCGGCAACACGGTGAAGGACAACAACCAGGAAAGCGGAGTAGGTGCACCCACCTCACGCGGCCTGAGCGGACAAAACGCAGCTGACGGCATCGAGCTGAACATCTGCCGCGGTGGTGTCAACATTCAAACCAGCAAGGATGGCGGCACCGATGACCGCTTCAGCGATGATCTCGCTGGCGCCTGCACCAGCAACGCCACCCTCACCGCCGTGGTGAACAACAACGTTGTCACCAACCTGCAAGGCAGTGCCGATGGCATCGACACCAATGTGGGCGACAACGGCACCCTGAACCTCACGGTTAAGGGCAATACCGTTACCGGCGCTGGCGATGAAGCCTTCACCCTTGATGTGTTTGGAGCCAAGACCGCTGTCACCGCCGTCATCAGCGACAACGTCTTCAAGACGTCAGGCGCGAAGGGGGCTCGTACGGATGCGAACGGCGCCTATGACGAGGACGGTTCCACCGACGGCATCGCCATCACTCTGACGGAATTGCCAGCGACCGACTACACCCCTGATGGTAACTACGACTTCACCATCACCGGCAACACCATCGTGGTGGATACCGACAACCTGGCAGGAACCAACGAAAAGCCCGAAAAAGCGGAAGGCATCAAGTTCACCGTGGCTGAAGAGCAGCTGAAGGGCAAAATGAAGCTCAAGGCGGTGATCGATAACAACACCATCACCACACGCTCCGGTGATGGCATTGAATTTGCCATCAATGAGAAAGCTGATGGAATCCAAGTTGAGCTGGATGCAACAGTCTCCAACAACACCA
Source organism: Synechococcus sp. BS56D (assembly GCF_004332405.1). Classification (NCBI taxonomy): domain Bacteria; kingdom Bacillati; phylum Cyanobacteriota; class Cyanophyceae; order Synechococcales; family Synechococcaceae; genus Synechococcus; species Synechococcus sp. BS56D. The sequence continues at coordinate 338,853 of NZ_PHQU01000001.1, forward strand.
TCACCCAAACCAATGATGCACTCCAAGCAGGTGTCGCTGATACAGGCGACGCCAATGACGCCATCAAGTTTGAATTCAATAAAGATGGCGTTGCCGCATCAACGGCGAAAACCTCAGGCTCAATCCTGATCGACAACAACACGATCATTCAGAAGGAAGGTAATGGCGCCCTCGGCGACGCCGTTGACATCAAAAACGATGGTGTCGATGCCAACGCCGAAATCAAGGTGACTGTCAAGAATCAGGTTCAGGATTCAAAGGTCAAGATCACACGTGTGAACGACCAGATTCTTGCCGATACTGTCACCAACCTGGTCATCAAAGACAACACCATCACCAACCCTGAGCTGAGCCTGCTCGAAGGTTCTTCAGTGGAGAGCTACATCGGTCGCGGCATCGATGTGCGGAATAGCAACAAGGTAACGATCGAAGATAACGTAATCACTGGTGCCACAGGCGAAGGCATCTACATCGAAAACATCGGCACAAGCACCGACAACATCATCACCGGCAACACCGTGTCGGGAATGAAGGCCAGTGAAGACTCCAACCTGGAAGCCGGCATCTTCGTTCGCAACAACAAAGACGGTTACATCGCCATCACCGGCAACACCGTGAAAGACAACAACCTCACCTCCGGGGTGGGCTTCCCTGCTGATCGCGGCACCAACGCCACTGATGGCATCGAGCTGAACATCTGCCGCGGTGGGGAGAACCTTGGCTCCGATGCCTTCACCGACGGTGTTGCCGGCGCCTGCGCTAGCAACGCCACCCTCACCGCGGTGATTGATCAGAACACCGTGAGCAATCTCCAAGGTGGTGCTGACGGCATCGACGCCAACATCGGCGACAACGGTCGATTGATTCTCACCGTTGATCAGAACACCGTGACGGGTGCCGGCGATGAAGGCTTCACCCTTGATGCCTTCGGTGCCAACACCCAGGCCACCGTCTCCATCACGAACAACACCCTGAAGACCTCGGGTGCCAAGGGTGCAGCCCCTGGGGAAGATGGCTCCACCGATGGCATCGCCATCACCCTGCAGGAGAATGTGTCTGACACCGACTTCATAGCCTCGGGTGTCTACAACTTCACGATCACCGGCAACACGATCGAAGCCGACACCGACAACCTAGCCGGCACCAACGAGAGCGGCGAAAAGGCAGAAGGCATCAAATTCACCATCAACGAAGGGCTCAAGAACGGCACCACCAAGGTGACCGCTGTGATTGAGAACAACGACATCCAAACCCGCATTGGTGATGGGATCGAGTTTGCGGTGAATGAGAAAGCTGGTGAGGGCGTCGTCTTCGATGCCGACATCACCATCAACAACAACCGCATCGTTCAAACCAACGACAATCCTGTTGGTTCCGACAACAAGGATCCGCGTGATCTGATCAAGGCCACCTTCGGCGAGGAGGCGGAGGCGGAAGGCTCCATCACCACTGGCACCTTCACGATCACCAACAACACGGTGACCAGCGCCGCTGAAGCCGGCGATGCGTTCAACTACGAGAGCCTGAGCAAGTCCACCAGCAACAGCTTCAAGTTCAAGATCGAAGGCAATGATTTCTCCGCTGCCGGCGACAAAGACCTGAAGATCATTGTCCCTGCTGGATTCCTTGGCATCTTCGCTCCCGATGGCACCACCGATTTCGATGCTTACCTCGACAGTGTCAATACTGGCGCCGAGACTGAAATTACTGGTTCCCCCGAAGTGTTCCGCTTCTGATCGCGCAGCATCAAGCGATCTCTAGACCGCAAAACCGGGATCGATCTCGGCCATGGCCCGCGTCGCACGCTCTCCGAGCTCGGCGTGGGCTTTTCCATGGCTGGCGATCAGACAGCCGGCCTGACGAACATCGCCGGTGTTGTAGGTGAGGCTGGCCTGATCGGCGTGGGTGAAGCGACCACCAGCCGCGAGCAGCACCGCTTCCGGAGCCGCCATGTCCCAGTCCTTGGGGGCACTCCGACCGGAGAGGGAGATGTAGAGATCGGTTTCGCCTCTCAGGATCGTGGCCACCTTGAAGCCAACGCTGCCCACTGCTTTGGAACCGCCGAGCTCGAGGGCATCTATCAACCTGACCAGACGCTCGTCGCGGTGGCTGCGGCTGGCCACCAAGATCAGATCCGAAACCGTGGTTCTGTCGCTGAAACGAACCGGTGACCGCTCACCCTGACGGTCTTCACACCAAGCACCCTCACCAACGAGACCGATCCAAAGCTCATCGGCTTCCGGCAGCAACACAACACCAAGTACAGGCCGCTTGTCACGCACCAGAGCCAGATGAACGGCGTATTCGCCTGTGCCCTGCAGAAAATCCTTGGTGCCATCCAGGGGATCAAGAATCCACAGCCATTCGGCCGGCACAGGTTGCCCCTCCGTGAGCTGCTCTTTGGCGGTCTCCTCACTGAGCAGCGTCCAGTCGGCATCGGGGAACGCGGTGGACAGACCGTCCAGCAACCATTTGTTCACTGCCAGGTCAGCCGCAGACACCGGGCCCTCCCCGCCGTCATCCACACTCAACGCCTTGGGAAAACCATGCGGGGGCTGCTCGCCGCGGGCATAGGCCCGCAAGATGTCGGAGGCGCCCCAACTCAGTCGACGCAGGGCTTCCAATAGCGCCTCCTGATCGATCCCGGCGGGCAAGGTCAGGGGGCTCGGCATCATGGAGATTTCTGGGCGGAGCCATTGTGAAGCAGCGGGCCGAACCGGATGCCGGAGTGCTCTACGTGGTGGGCACACCCATCGGACATCTTGGGGATCTCTCGCCTCGAGCCAAAGCGCTGCTGCTGGCCGTTGACACCATTGCCTGCGAAGACACCCGCCACAGCGGCCAACTGCTGAGCAGTCTTGGTTCGACAGCTCGCCGCTGCAGCTTTCATCAACACAACACCCGCACTCGCCTGCCCCAGCTGCTGGCAGAACTGAAGCAGGGCCGAAGCGTGGCGGTGATCAGCGATGCGGGCTTACCGGGCATCAGCGACCCGGGCGAGGAGCTGGTCGCCGCCACCCGCGCCGCCGGGCATGACGTGATTTGCATCCCTGGCCCCTGCGCGGCAACAACCGCCCTTGTAAGCAGCGGCCTGCCTAGCGCCAGGTTCTGCTTTGAGGGTTTCCTGCCCGCCAAGGGGCGGGAACGACGGGAGCGGCTGCAGCAGATCAGCGAGCAACCGTGCACCAGCGTTCTCTACGAAGCACCGCATCGCCTGTTGCAGCTCTTGGATGAGCTCGAGGAACTCTGCGGCCCGCAACGGCCGCTGCAGGTGGCAAGGGAACTGACCAAACGCCATGAACAGCAGGTGGGCCCCACCGTGGAAGCAGCACGTCTGCACTTTGATGCCCAGGCGCCCCAGGGGGAGTTCACCCTGGTGCTGGGAGGCGTTCCCGCGCCACGCAAGGAGACGCATGATGACCAGTACTGGCGCGACCAATTGCAGGTGTTGATTGAGAGCGGTCTCAGCGCCAATGCCGCGGCCAAACAACTAGCCAGCGGCGGTGACCGCTCCAAGCGGGAGCTCTATGCCCTGCTGCACCAAGAGGAGCCCCCAAGCTCGACAGGCAACTCAAGCTCGACAGCCATCCCCGAGCGATCAGACTGTGCGCAGAGCGATCGGGACTGATGCTGCTACGGCTGCGCCTGCTACTGCTGAGCCTCGGGGCTGCCGGACTCTTGCTGCTGGTGCTCTGCCTTGGTGCCCAGAACCTCAACGAACGCCATGCGCTGAATCTTGGCTTCGGCCGCACGGCGCCACTGCCCTCCGGATTTCTCGTAGGCGTGAGCCTGGTCATCGGTGTGCTCAGTGGCGGCAGCCTGGCGGCGGTGCTGATGCCCCCCAGAGAACCCTGAACGGACGACTCAGGCGTCGAGAGCGATCAGTGACCCATCCAGCACAAGCCTGGTGATGCCCCGAGCGACGAGATAGGAGGTGGTGCGTTCGAACACCTGGCTGTCGGGAATTTTGATCACGCGCTGATTGCGACCGCACTGCCGCTTGGCAGTACGGGGACTGGCGAACAGGGCCAGAGACTGCCGTTCCTGATCTTCACTGGCGATCGCGCCGAGCTCGGGGAAATCACTGAGGGGCCTGGGATCCAGCTCCACCAGCTTGTCCACCAGCATGTAGACGCTCTCTGGAAGCACGCCAGGGCCGATCGGACGGCACTCGGCCGGGAGACCAGGATCCGCGGGGATCTGATCGGTGAGGACAGCCACCGTATGGAATTCCTGCTCGGGCTCGCTGCCGGAATCAGGGTCGCCTGGCTCGAGATCGTCGCCAGGATCGGGATCATCGGCGAAATCGTCGGCATCATCGAGGGCCAGGCTGGCGGGATCCTCCTCTGCTGAGATCTCAGCACTTGGCGTGTCTTCGGCAGGTGGAGCCAGCGTCGGCGTTGAAACCATCGAGGAGGTGCCCCCGTTAGCCAGGGCCGCGGGACGGGCCGCCCGCCCCTTCTTGAGAGCTTCGTACTCCTCCGGAGTGAGCGCGCTCCGAACCGTGCGGCTCACGGTGTTGGGGCTGCAACCGAACGCCTCGGCAAGCTGAGCACTGCTCTCGCCTGCGCGGTAGCGCTCCACCAGCTCCTGTTTCTGCCTGTCGCTGAGCCGGCTAGGCGCCATCTGCCATGGACTGCAAGCTCATCAGCTTAGGCGTTGCAGTCCGTGCCAGCTGCCAAGATGAGCCGGTGCTCCCTTAGCTCAGCTGGATAGAGCAGCTGCCTTCTAAGCAGCCGGTCGTTGGTTCGAATCCAACAGGGGGCGTCTCAAAGTCCGCGTCACAGCCCGCAGCTGCCACGCCGTCAGGCAGTCACCCTGAGCAGTCAGCGCCGTATATCTCACCCACAAGCCTCTCCAGAACCGCCAGAGCCTCAAGGTCAGCCAAGGTCTTCTGCGCCTGAGCCACCATCGTTCGCCCATGCGGGGCGCATTCAGCAACGAGTGCCGCACCCTCTGACGCTTCAACCTTGACGCGCTCGACACAGGACCTGATCCGCTCGCTGATGCGGTTGATGTCTTCGGTCTCCTCTGCCATGGCAGGAGTGATGCTGCTCAGGAGCAGACGTTGAATCGCAGCGTTGGCTGATTCAGGGGTGAGGTCTGACATGGCGCCATTGTCCTCAAGGCAGCTTCAAATGGCAGCTACTGCAGAGACCCTTGTCGAGCTACCGCTGCAGACGGCGGCGCTGCTTGCCAAGCAACTACTGAGCAGGTTGCGCTGATAGCGAAGGGGCAGCGGTGCCGAACACGCACTGACCCAAGCAAAGACCTGAAGCGGAAGACCCCAGGGCCTATCCAGGACTGAACGACAAGGCAAAGCTGCACTCCCCTGAGGAGAACCTGATTGCCCAGCGTCGCTGCCGTCAGCTGATCGAAGGCGGCTATAGCGCTGTGGATTGATGAGGTGTTATCAAGCAACAAAAAACCCCGCCACTGTTGTCGCACTGCGGTTACTTAATTGAAAGAAATTGTGCCAGGTATCGGAAGCCGTTTGGGGCTGGTTGAGGGTGGATGAAGAAATAAAAAGCCCCTGCGATTGCAGGGGCTTGACGGGATTAGGGATTAAGTTTTGGGTTAAAGGAGTCTCCCGATCGGGTTAAGGCCCTACACACGACAAGCCACGAAGCCTCCACCACCTGTTTTTGAAACAGCCCTACACCACCAGCCACGCCTTCCCAACTTGAAAGCTCTACCTGAGCCTTCTTAAGCTCCTCAACAGAAATCACAAAGCCCGCAGCCTTAGCAATCGAAACTACGGAATCAGTATCTGCAGCTGCCTTCAGCTTCTCCTGAAGCCCCGGATCTGCTTGGACGGCTTCCCAGAAAGCTTTCAGTCGCTCTTCTGACATTGGAACATGTGGAGCTACAGCCGGGTCTTAGCAATCCTCGGCAGCGGCATCAACAACTCAAACACTCAGGGGCGAGCAACCTTTTGTCTTCCTCGTCTGGGTTAGAGGCTGACCCCAGATGCCACCCAACCAGCCTCTCTGCTTCGTCTGTCGTGAGGATTGGGTTCAGCCCATCAAGCATCAGCTCAATGACAGCAGGCTCTCCCAGCCGTTCGATTCCTAGAGACAGCCAAGCCCTGAAGTCATCAGTGGCATTGGCACGATGCGCTAGGAGCAGTTCCTGCAGCAGCGCAATAATCATCTGAGTGTCGAAGGCCATTGGTCGGGTGCAACTGCTGAAAGCATTCCCCGCTGAAGCAGAAATTCTGTTGAGAAATTGGCCAAACGAAAAGACGTTCGACGAACAGTGAAGTCGAGCCCATGCCTTTTCAGCAACCGTCCGGAGGGTCATGGCTAGATTTTGAGTCACGCCTCCCCTGAAGCCCCATGAGCATCGGCGAGCTGGTCACCATCAAGTTGACCCACCCCTTTATCAAGGGCATCAATCACTCCGCGATGACGGCTCCCCCGGGCCAGGAAGACCAGGCTCGCAGCTTTTACTCAGGCTTGCTGAAAATGAAAGAAGGGGCAATCCCTGCTCACCTTGGCAATCTGCAAGGACAAGTGAAGACAGGGCTCATCTGGTTTGTTTTTAATGATGCCATGATCCACATCGTTTTCGATGAGGCTCATACTCCGATCCCCGCAGGCCGTCACCTCTGCTTTCAAATCGATAACCTGACGGCTCTTCATCAGTTATTAACAACCCATGGGCATGTGCCCTTTGGCGAAGAAAAGCTCTCGGACCGCAAACGCTTCTTTGTGAAAGATCCCTTTGATAACTGCCTGGAGTTCCTGGAGTTCCAACCACCAAGGGCTTGAACTCCATCACCCTGCCATCCCTGTCATGCGACTCCAGCAGGGGGGTGTTGAGTCATCAAAGGAAATCGTAATCGTCCTCATGCTCATTGGAGAGCGCCTGCATCACCAAGGTCGACAAAGGGATCGCCAGAGCAGCGATGACTAGCAATTCCATAAAAGCTCTCCCTTGATTGAGCGCAGTCAATCAGCCATCGCCTCTGGAGAGCGTGGCAACGGCAACCGAATCAGAGATCCGAAGGAAATGGCTGCTCCTGGGGACGCCATTGCCAGGTCTGGGAGAAGTCCACTCTCACCCCCTCACCTCTGAGCTTGATCAAGCGGGTGAGTCTCACGCTTCGACCGGGATCGCACTGCTTCTTGATCCGCACCTTGGGGCTCTGAAACACGAAGCGCTGATCCATGAACTGGTTCAGTGCCACGGCGGACACCCCCGTGCCAGAGGGCTGTTCGGTCAGATCGATCTGAAAGCGATCGCACTGAAAGGCCAAGGCCGCACCAGGCTGGGCGGTCACTGCGTCCCCTCGCTCCCGGCAGGGAATCAAGCCATGGTTGGCGAGCCGCAAGGAAGCCTGAGCAGGCAACAACGGCGCCCAGGTCTGACCCAATGGCAAATCACAGTCACCAGCGATCGCTGCATTGGCAGTTCCAACAGCTGCAACGGTGACCAGCAGCGCTGCCCCAAACCGGAGACAACCGTTCATCAGCCCGCCATTCATCGGAATGATTTTAGGGCGCACCACTGGCTGCTCTCTGCCAACGGCGGCAGGCTGAATCATCCGAGGGTTCGTGATGCCACTGGAAACACAACAGCTCGACGATGGGGCGATCAGGGTCTGCCTGCGGCAGGACGGAATCGAGGCCTGCACGGTGGTCAGCAGCTTCCATCTCGTGGAAGACAAGCGCCGGCAGCTTGAACTGAGCATCCAACGCAAGGCCGCTGCCGCCTTCAGCTGAGCGGGCTGAGCATCTCCCTGGCCACCATCACCACCAGGCTGCGCGCCTCCAGGGGCACCCCGGAGGGACTCCAGCTCTCCGGTTGCTCGGGCAGGTCATCGCCTGCTGGCAAGGCGGTGTCGATGAGGCGATGCCAGGGGGAGGCCGGTTCAGGCAGATCGAAATGCATCGCCTTGAAGTAACTGTTGAAGCCAATCCAGAGCACCGCGCCACGGGTACCGCGCTGCAGGCTGGCGGCCAGGCAATGGGACCAACTGGCCCAGTCGGGCTTGCCCAGTTCCACCCCATGCCACTGGCGCCACAGCTGATCAGGATCACCGGACCGCGGCAACGGTGATTCAGCGATCGGCTGGCTTGGGTTGATCAAATCCGCCATCTGCTGACGCAGGCGCAGCAAACGCCGCACATAGGTCTGCAGATCCCGATCGCAATGGTCATCGCCCCAGATCATCCAGCTCAGGGGGCTGTCCTGACACCAGGTGTTGTTGTTGCCCCCCTGACTACGCCCCACTTCATCGCCCATCAGAAGCATCGGCACACCCCGACTGAGCAGCAGAGACGTGAGCAGGTTGCGCTGTTGACGGCGGCGCAGGGCGGTCACCGCCCGATCGCTGCTTGGGCCTTCCACCCCGTGATTCCAACTGCTGTTGTGGTTTTCGCCATCGCGGTTGTCCTCCCCATTGGCGAGGTTGTGCTTGCCGTTGAAACTCACCAGATCCATCAGGGTGAAGCCGTCATGGGCGGTGATGAAATTCACCGACCGCCCCAGGGTCAGGGGCCGACCACCGTTCAGATCCGGACTACCTCGCATTCGCTGACCGATCTTCCAGGTGCTGTTTTCATCCCCCTTCCAGAAGCTGCGTACGTCATCGCGGAAGCGTCCGTTCCAGGCTCCGATCCGCTCCGCCGGGAAGTCGCTGAGCCGATAAAGGCCGCCACAATCCCAGGGTTCGCTCACCAACTTGAGATCACTGAGGAGCGGATCGGCTTCGATCGCCTCAAACAGGGGCGGATGGTCGAGGGGCTTGAGCCCCTCCCCACGACTCAAAGCGATACCGAGATCAAAGCGGAAGCCGTCAATCCCCAGCTCGATTGCCCAGCAGCGCATCGACTCGAGGATCAGCTGCCGAGCCAGGGGGCGATTGGCGGCAATGCTGTTGCCGCACCCGCTCACATCGAGGTAATCGCCTTTGGCGTTCTGGTGGTAGTAGAGACGATCACCCACGCCCCGCCAGCTGAGCGTGGGGCCATGGTGATTGCCCTCCGTGGTGTGGTTGTAGACCACATCCAGAAGCACCTCGAGGCCGGCATCGTGGCAAGCGGCCACGAGCTCTCGCACCTGCTGTCGAGCTTGAAGCGGGTCGTCTCCTTCGATGTAGCCGTGGTGAGGAGCGAACCAGCTCAAGGGGCTGTATCCCCAAATGTTGTCGCGACCGATCGGAGCGTCCTGGGGATCAAAGGCCTGGATCGGTAGCAGTTCGATCGCTGTGACCCCCAGATCCTTGAGATAAGGAAGTTTGTCGATGACCCCTCTCAACGTGCCCCGACGCTCAGGGGCGACGCCGCTGTCACTGCGGCGGGTAAAGCCACCCACATGCAGCTCGTAGATGACGGTGCGATTCCAGGGGTGGCGTGGCCTGGGATGGGCAGTGAAATCAAACGCATCCCGCTCGCACACCACCGCCTTCAAGCAGCAGTCGGTGTTGGGGGAAGCGCCAGTAGCCGCGGCCCGGCGATAGACACCCCAGCCGCTGATCGCCCGCGCGCACGGGTCCAACACCACCTTGGCGGGACGGAAGCCGTGGCCCCCCGGCTCCAGCGGGCCGAACACCCGGTAGCCATAACAGGCACCGGCCCTCAGGCCCTCTACCTCCACATGCCAGTAATCACCGGAGCGATGCTCGGGGCCGAGGTCAATGATGCGCTCGGGCTGGGGGGCATCGCCATCGGCGAACAGCAACAGCTCCACCCGGTTGGCCGCCGGTGCCGCCAGGGAAAAGTTCACCCCTCCAGACGTGAGCGAACTGCCCAGGGGCCAGGGTCTGCCGCGCTGGATCGTGCTCAAGGATCCCCGACCGCAGGGCGCGGTCCTCACTGCGCTCAAACTAATGCTTGCGGCCGTTCCCATCAGCCCATGCCCCTTCCCTCGGTTCTGGAATCAGGACGTCCGCCGCAGCAGATCCGCCCCTTCCTATGGCTGTTTCCCCCCAATCGCGACTGTCGCGGGGGCTCCGCCTGGTGGCTTGACAGCGATCCAGAGCCGGTCTTGATCGACTGCCCGCCCCTGACCGAAAGCAGCCTCAAGGCCCTGCACGAGCTGGCGGCAGGCCGTACACCCCGAATCGTTCTCACCAGTCGAGAGGGCCATGGGCGCGTGCGACGCCTGCAGGAACACCTGGGCTGGCCGGTGCTGGTGCAGGAACAGGAGGCCTATCTGCTGCCAGGCGTCGATCCGCTCGAGACTTTCACAGACACGCACACCACCGCGGCAGGCCTGCGCCTGCTCTGGACGCCTGGCCCCTCTCCCGGCAGCTGCGTGCTGCATGCTCCACCCCCTTGGGACCTGCTCTTCTGTGGCCGTTTGCTCATCCCTGTGGCAGTGGGTCAGCTGGCCCCATTGCGCCATCGCCGCACCTTTCACTGGCCGCGTCAGCAGCGCAGCCTCGAGCGACTGCGCGATTGGATTCCTCCAGATCAAAGGCCAGCACTGGCATCTGGCGCTGGGCTTGGCGCCCTCCGCGGCGAGCGACTCAGCCCCTGGGAGAGCTGGATGCCCTCAAGCCCGACGGCAGGTTTCGCAGACCCACCGTCGTAAAGCGTTGCGGCGCGGGGTCTTTCGGTTGCCGCACCGGCGCAGCCTCCATACGATTGGCGCGCTTGGACAAGCCCATGCGGATGTTGCCTTCCGCATCGCCAACCCGCTTCCGCATCCCACGCCTCCTCACATGAACAAAGCTGACCTCGTCAACCTCGTTGCCGCTCGCACCGAGCTGACCAAGACCGACGTCTCCCTCGTGGTCGACGCCGCCATCGAAACCATCATCGATTCCGTTGTTGAAGGCAAGAAGGTCTCCATCCTCGGTTTCGGCTCCTTCGAGCCCCGCGAGCGTTCCGCCCGTCAGGGTCTGAACCCCAAGACCGGCGAAAAGATCAAAATTCCCGCCAAGCGCGTTCCCGCCTTCACCGCCGGCAAGATGTTCAAGGATCGCGTCCAGGGCTGATCCCATCCATCGTTCAGGATCGAAGCGGCCCCAAGGGGCCGCTTTTTTGATGGCCGATGGCATGCGCCCGACCCCTGACCATCTAGAGCAATGGATCTCGGAAGGCCAGCGCCTGCGGACTCAGGGCTATCGGGGTCGTTTCGCACCTACCCCTTCTGGACCGCTGCACCGCGGCAACCTGGCCACCGCCCTGCTCTCCTGGCTAGCGGCACGCCATGAGAACGGCACCTGGCTGCTGCGCTTCGATGATCTCGATACGCCGCGTCTGCGCACCGGAGCGATCGACAGCGCCTGTGCAGATCTGTGTTGGCTGGGATTGCACTGGGATGGCCCTCCGATCCTGCAAAGCCAGCGCCGGGGGCTTTACAACTCTGTGCTGTCCCATTGGCGGCGAAGCGGAGACCTCTACCCCTGCCGCTGCAGTCGACGCCAACTGGCAGCCCAGCCGTTGTATCCCGGCACCTGCCGCAACCGCAGGCTGGACTGGGGCTGGCAACAGGCTCGCCTGCCGGCCTGGAGGCTCAGGGTTCCCGCGCCGTTCTCGGAGCGCTGCGGTGATCTGGTGCTGCGCCGGGCTGATGGCTTCATTGCCTATCACCTGGCCACCGCCGTGGATGAGCTCGCTCTGGGCATCAGCGAGGTGGTGCGCGGGGCTGACCTTGCTGCAGTGCGGGAAGCCCAAGAGGCGGTCATCGCCGCCCTCACGCCGTTGGAACCGCCGCGCTACCGGCACGGGCCGCTGCTTTGCGATGCCAGCGGAGCCAAGCTGTCAAAACGGGATGGCAGCGAAGGGCTTGCGCCGCTGAAGGCCCACAGCATCCAGCCGGATCAGGTGATTGGACTGCTGGCCGCTGACCTGGGCCTGATCGCGCCAGGCTCGGCTCTCTCCGCTAAGGAGCTGCTCCAGGACGTGAATCACGACCCAACGAAGCTGAAGGCACGCCTCAACGCCAATTCTTCACAAAGGCTTCGGGATCACGGAGGTGGAATCTCTCCACACTGAAGTCAATTCACTTCAGATCAGGCATGGCCATCTGTTCGCGTTGCGGGGGGAGCGGCATCCAGCGGGTCTCCGATCAGCGGTTCCGCACCTGTCTCGACTGCCTAGGCCATGGCGATGGCCAAGGACTGGAGGTCGGCCAGGAGTCCCTGCGCTTTCCTCCGGGTGAACTGGGGATGACCGAAGCGTTCAGCGCAGCTGTTTCCGCTTCTGCTGCCAAATAAAGAAGGCGGCGGTGGCGACCACCGCCACCAGGGGCACCGTGGTGAACAGCAGCAGCGCGACGGCAGTCCAGTCGGTATACATCCGGTCAAGGAGAAAGCCGCTGCATCATCTCAGGAGATCGTTCCCACACGGCAATCCTGCGGCCACCTGATCAAGATTGCTGAGGGTGGTGGTCGCGATCGCTTCCAGGGCCGCATCGGTAAGGAAGGCCTGATGGGCGCTCACCAGCACATTGGGGAAGGTGAGCAAACGTTCAAAGGTGTCATCCCCGATCACTTCACCGCTGTGATCGGCAAAGAACAGGCCTCCCTCCTGTTCATACACATCCAGAGCGAGACCTCCGAGCTGGCCGGCCTTGAGTGCGGCAATCACCGCCTTGGTATCGAGCAGACCGCCTCGACTGGTATTCACCAGTAGAGCCCCCCGGGGCATCATGGCCAAACGCTCAGCGTTGATCAGATGATGGGTGGCTGGCAGGAGCGGACAGTGGAGGCTGACCACCTGACTGTTGGCGAGCAGCTCCTCAAGACCCACGTATTGGATTCCCACGTCAGAGAGCCGCGGGTCCTGCTGGACAGGATCGCTGGCCATCACCTTCATACCAAAGGCCCGAAGCAAAAGCGCGGTTGCGGCGCCGATCCTGCCGGTACCCACCACGCCTGCGGTCTTGCCATGGAGCTGGAGTCCCACCAGACCGCTGAGATCAAAGTTGTTCTCCCTAACCCGGTTGTAGGAACGATGCAGACGACGCCCCAAACAGAGCAGCAGAGCCAGGGCGAATTCGGCCACCGACTCAGGGGCATAGGAGGGCACATTGACGACGCGCAGCCCCAGCCGACGGGCGGCCTCCAGATCAACACTGTCGGTACCGGCGCAGCGCAGGGCGATCACCCGCACCCCGAACTGCGTCAATTGCTCCAGGGTGGCGTCACAGAGATCGTCATTCACGAAGCTGCAAACGGCATCACAGCCCTCGGCAAGCACCGCGGTCTCCGGGGTGAGTCGCTCGCGGCTGTAGACGAACACATGGTCGGAGCCCGCCTGCAGGGCACGCACAAAACTCTCAATGTCGTAGTGGCGAGCACTCGCCATCCACACCTTCATCGCTGGTGCCAGTCGCTCTCTCCCTGGTTTAGGGGCAAAACCCAGCCCTGTCGTTCAACAGCGCACCTTTCAATCCCATGGCTGCTCCTGGGGCTGGGACTGGTGCAGCCAACGGCCGTACTGGCGGGGCTGACCACAAACCTGCTGCCATCGGCGCAGGACTGCCTGCAGACCGCCAGGGAAGCCAGCTGCCACCAGGCGCTGGTGCTGGCTGAATCCCTGCAAAGGAAGGCGGCAAGGGCCGAGCGCAACAGCTGCCAGAGCATGACGCTGGGTCTCCAGGCCGACGTGCTTATGGTGCAGCTCAAGAACGGTCGAGGTGACAACGCCTTCGACACGCTCCGCGACGTTCAACGCCACTGCCAGGGTCTCTAAGACAAAAAACCGCCACCATGGCAAGCAATCGTTGCTCTGCCGCCGTGCCACGCCCCTGCCCCCAACGACTGCTGCTCCTTCTCATCCTCTGGGGTTCCACCGGCACCGGAGCCGCCCTGGCCCAAGTGAGCTTCGATGACTGCCAGCCCGTGGCCGGTGGAGGCATCACCTGCAACACCGTTCCTTACGGGAACACCCGCATGCAAATGATCGATGGCGAATATGGCCTCTTAGATCAGGCCAGTCCTGGCTGGGCTGAATACGACCCCTATGAGGGCTATGAGGACATGCTCGGAGGCAACCAGACCTGAGGGTCAGATCTGATCCATCAGAGCTGAAGGACAAGCGGGCGGCGGGAATCGAACCCGCATCATCAGCTTGGAAGGCTGAGGTTTTACCACTAAACTACGCCCGCACTAATACACCCGAACCAGTCACCCTGAACGGGTGAGGTCATTGGATGCGTGCCCCAGCATTATGACGGTCCGCCTGCCACACCCCCTCGCTTGACCACCTCCAACGTTGCATCCGAGGGCTCCCGGCGCCGCCTGATGGTGGCCTACGGACTCGGCGATGCCGGCACCGGACTGGCTGCCACCCAACTGGGCTTTTACCTCTTTCCCTTCTTCACTTGCGCCGCAGGACTGCCTGCCTTCATCGCCGGCTCCCTGCTCACGGTGATCAAGGTTTGGGATGCGCTCAACGATCCCTTGATTGGCTGGATGAGCGATCACACCCAGAGCCGCTGGGGCCCACGCTTGCCCTGGATGCTTGGCGCCGCCCTGCCCTTGGGGATCAGCCTGGCGGCGATGTGGTGGGTGCCTGAGGGCGACACCCTGCAGCGCACGCTCTATTACGTGGTGATGGCGATCCTGCTGATGACCGCCTACACGAGCGTCAACCTGCCCTATGCGGCCCTTTCCACCGAGCTCACCAGCGACACAGCCGTCCGCACCCGGCTCAACGCCGCCCGATTCACTGGGTCGATCATCGCTGGCCTCAGCGGCCTGATCGTTGCCTCGTTGGTGCTGAGCGACGGCGCCGATGGCTACCTGCGCATGGGCAGGATTACCGGAACGATTGCAGCTCTCGCAACGCTCGCCTGCTGCTGGGGTCTCGCCCCCTACGCCAAGAAAGCCCAGCGACCAGGCGGGCACGCCGAGCCTCCCCTGCAGCAACTGCGCCGGATTCGAGCCAATTCACGCTTTCTGATGGTTCTCGGCCTGTATCTGCTGCTCTGGTTCGCCCTGCAGCTGATGCAGGTGGTGGCTCTGATCTGGCTGGTGCAGGTGATCCATGTGCCACCAGGCCTCTCCACCTGGATCCTGCTTCCCTTCCAACTGAGCGCCCTTGTGGGCCTCCAGCTCTGGAGCCTGCTGTCCAACCGTCGCGGACGCATCAAGGCCTTGCACTGGGGTGGTGGCCTCTGGATTGCCGCCTGCCTGCTGTCGATGCTCTTCCCGGTGCTTCCCGCTGGCGCCAATGCTGCCCAGCTCGCCCCGCTGATCGGCCTCATCCTTCTCGTAGGACTCGGGGCCTCAACCGCTTATCTGATCCCCTGGTCGCTGCTGCCTGACGCCATTGATGCCGATCCGGCCAGGCCCGCTGGCCTTTACACGGCCTGGATGGTGTTCGGGCAGAAGCTGATCATCGGCTTGAGCATGTCGGTCTTCGGCGCACTCCTTTCGCTCACCGGCTACATCTCGAGCGAAGCCTGCAGCGGGGCCCTCAGTTTCATCGAGCAACCAGCCACGGCTCTGCTCGCGATCCGTCTGTGCATGGGTCTGATTCCCGCCACACTCGTGGCATTCGGCCTGTTGGTAATGCGACGCTGGCCCGACCGCGGCGCCCATCTTCAGCACACCTGACCACACGAGACCTTTGATGCAAGCCCCCCGCTGGTTACGACGTCTCGGCAGCAGCCTGCTGATCGGAGGCCAGGCCGTGACCGCCGCCTCCCGCGGCAAGATCAACACCATTGACCTCTTCGATCAGCTGCTGGAGGCGGGACCAAGCAGCTTCCTGATTGTGCTGATCACCGGTGTGGCCGCAGGCTCCGTGTTCAACATCCAAGTGGCCGCCGAACTGAGTGGGATGGGAGCCGGCTCCACCGTGGGTGGCGTGCTGGCCATCGGCCTGGCCAGGGAGATCGCACCCCTGCTCACCGCCACGCTGCTCACCGGGAAGGTCGCCACGGCCTACGCCGCCCAGCTGGGCACCATGAAGGTGACCGAACAGATCGATGCGATCACGATGCTGCGCACTGACCCGGTGGAATACCTGGTCGTGCCTCGACTGATCGCCATGGTGGTCATGGCACCGGTGCAATGCCTGCTCTTCTTTGGCGTCGCCGTCTGGGCAGGCCAGATGACCAGCACGGCCTTCTACAACATCCCGCCTGCGGTGTTCTGGAACTCAGTGCGCACCTGGCTGCAGCCCGATGACCTGCCGTTCATGCTGATCAAGGCTCTGGTGTTTGGCCTTCAGATCGCCGTGCTCTCTTGTGGCTGGGGCCTCACCACCGAAGGAGGCCCGAAGGAGGTAGGAACCAGCACCACCGGTTCGGTGGTCATGATTCTGGTGACCGTGGCTCTGATGGATGTGCTGCTCACCGAACTCCTGTTCGGCTAAACCCTCCACCGTGATGAATCAAGACCATCCCAACCCAAACCTGGAGGCGGTGAGCCTCAGCGCCAACCCTCGCCTGCCGCTGCTGGTGCTGCTGTTCAGCCTGGCTTTGTTGCCGCTGCCCCTCAGCCCCTGGCCGACCCTGCCGGTGGCTCTGTTCAGCCTGTTTCTACTGCTGCAGACCTACAGCCTGCGCCTGGAGTTCTGCCCCGACACCCTGGTGGTGTGGCGCGGCGGACAGGAGCTGCGTCGCTTCCCCTACAGCGACTGGCAGGCCTGGCGTCTCTTCGCCCCATGGCTCCCTGGGCTGCTGTATTTCCGCGAAGTCAAGAGCATTCATTTCCTGCCGATCCTGTTTGATCCGCAACAGCTGCGCGCCCAGCTGGAGCTGCGGGTGGGCGCCCTGGAGACAGGCAAGCCTTGAGCCAATGGCACGCTCTCGTATCGCAGACGCAACGGAAAAGCCACGGGAACGTGTCTCACCAGTCGGGCTTGCCGTGATCCGCTGAAATGGAGCCAGGACCGGTCTGCCATGCCTGACGACACCGACCTGAATCCCACCGACCTGCATCCCCAGGACGCGCAGGACGCTGCGCAAGCCCAGGACGCTGGGACAGCGCCATCCACGGGCGAACCAGACGCCGCAGCCAAAGAACAGTTCATCCAACTGGCTCTCTCTGATCTGCAAGCGCGCCGCGCGGAGCTGGAAGAGGAGATCCAGACACTGAGTGCGCGCAAACAGCAGCTCGAGGAAGAGATCAACACCAGCTTTGCCGGTCAGTCCGATGCGATCGCCCGCCGCGTGAAGGGCTTCCAGGAGTACCTGGGCGGCGCACTCCAGGGCCTGGTTCAGTCGGTGGAAAACCTCGAACTGGTCGTGCAGCCCGTGGTGGTGCAGCCCTCGCCCCTCGATCAGCAGGCCGCTGCCGCCGGTACAGAGGCAACTGAAGCCCCAGCCCCGGCCGCAGTTGCCGACACCTTCCGCCCAGACGAGACGCTGATCCGCAACAACCTCGAGCGCTTCCTCGGGCAACCCGATTTCTACGCCGATCCCTGGAAACTGCGCCGCAGCCTGGAAGCCCCCGACACAGCCCTGCTGCAGGACTGGTTCTTCAATCAGGGGGGGCGCGGGGCCCAGCCCAGCCGCGGCAGCCGGCCACGCAATGTGTTGCTGAGTGCAGCCCTGATCGCCATCATCGGCGAGCTCTATGGCGACCAGTTCCAGACCCTGGTGCTGGCAGGCCAGCCTGAACGACTCGGAGAGTGGCGACGCGGCCTCCAGGATGCGCTGGGTCTAGGCCGGGAGGATTTCGGCCCCAATAGCGGCATCGTGCTGTTCGAGCGGGGGGATGCGCTGGTGGAGCGAGCTGACCGCCTGGAGGAGCGGGGCGAGGTGCCGCTGATCCTGATTGATGCCGCCGAACGGGTGGTCGACATTCCCGTGCTTCAGTTCCCTCTCTGGCTGGCCTTCGCGGCCGGGCCAGGCGAGACCTACGACGACGACGACCTGCTCTGATGGGCTTCCTCTCCTTGCTCCTGGGCTATTTGCTCGGCTCCATCCCCAGCGGCTTCCTGGCGGGCCGCTGGTGCAAAGGCATCGATCTGCGCACGATCGGCTCAGGCTCCACCGGCGCCACCAACGTGCTGCGCAACGTGGGCAAGGGCCCAGCCCTGGTGGTGTTTCTGGTGGATGTGAGCAAGGGGGCGGCGGCTGTGCTGCTGGCCCGAGCCCTCGGCCATGGATCCGATTGGAGCGCCTGGCTTGAGGTGCTGGCCGGTCTGGCGGCCCTGGCCGGTCACATCTGGCCCGTGTGGCTGGGATTCAAAGGCGGCAAGGCCGTGGCCACTGGCTTTGGGATGTTTCTCGGCCTGGCCTGGCCGGTGGGCCTCGCCTGCTTCGGGGTGTTCATGGCCGTGTTCAGCCTGAGTCGAATCGTGTCGCTGGCCAGCGTGATCGCCGCCGTGAGCCTGCCCCTGCTGATGGTGAGCTACCCCGGTGGCAGCCCTCCCTACGTGTTGATTGCCCTCATCGCCATGCTGCTGGTGCTCTGGCGCCACCGCAGCAACCTGCAGCGCCTGATCGACGGCAGCGAACCAAAGGTGGGACAGAAGCCGTGAGCGCCGCGGAGGGCGTGTTCTGGCGCGGGGGCACGGTGTTCTACGGCAATGATCTGGGGACCGCCTGGGGCGGTCTCAACGTCAAGTTCTGATCACTCGCTTTGCTGGGGGCTTCCGATGAGCTCCCCGCAGCAGGCCGCAAATGCAGCCCTGGGATCTTCAGCCTTGGTGATCGGCCGGCCGATCACCAGCTGACTGGCCCCCGCGGCAATCGCCTCAGCCGGCCCCATCACCCGGGCCTGATCACCCACAGCAGCCCCTTTGGGGCGAATCCCCGGCGTCACCAAGGCAAACGGCTCAGGGTGCTGGGCCCGCAATGCCGCGGCCTCCCAAGGTGAGCACACACAGCCACCGATGCCGACAGTCGCCGAGAGCTGCGCCAATGCCGGCACCCTTTCGGCGATGGTCTGGCCAATGGCGAGTTCCCGTTGCAAACGCTGCTCCTCCCAGCTGGTGAGCACCGTCACCGCCAGCAACGTTGGGGCGGGTTGGCCTGCACTTTGGGACCCTTCCACCGCCGCGGCCTGGGCTGCCTTAAGTGCTTCGCTGCCGGCGCAGGCATGCACGGTGATCAGCTCGGCCCCCAACGCCGCAGCCCGCCGGCAGGCCCCGGCCATCGTCGCCGGGATGTCGTGGAATTTGAGATCGAGGAACACCCGCAACCCCTTCTCGCGCAGCTGGGCCACCACCTCAGGCCCGGCCTGCACAAACAACTCCAGGCCCACCTTCACCCAGCGCAAGCCCTCCACCTGGCCAGCCAACGCCAGGGCCTGATCAGGCGCCATGCCATCGAGGGCCACGATGATCCGATCAGCCGGATGAGCGGAAAGCAACGGTGCCAAGACAGAGCAGCAGACTCCCCCCATCCTGAGGGGGCCCCGGTTGCGGCACCATGCTTCCCCGCATCGTCCATCCAGAGCAGCTGCAGGGATACCGCTTCAGCGATCGGGACCACTGCCGCCTGGCCCTGCTCAGTGCCCCCTGCGAGGGCAGCGATGCAAGCTGTGACCCTGCCGCCTCACCCTCACTCTTCCTGGAGATTCACGACCCCTGTGACCGAGTGCCTCTCCACTCCCATCACCTGGCAGCTGAACTGTTTTTTGTCCTGCGCGGCCAGGTGACCTTTCATCTCGGCGACAGGGGGATCAGCGCCAGCGGTGGCGATTTCGTGGTGGTGCCCTCCGAGACCATGCACGATCTGGAGAATCCCGGCCCCGACCGTCTCTATCTGCTCACGGTGCTGAGCCGCGATCAGGGTTTTGCTGACCTGCTGCGGAAGGGCATCCCCACCCCTCTGGATGCGGAGGATCTGGAGGTGCTCCGCACGCTCTGATTAAGCCACCAAACGGCGGAAGGTCTTCTTGCCCAGCTGCAGCACTTTGCCGGCCAATTGATCGGGGCCTGCAAATTCCTGATTGGGATCGCTGAGCTTCTCGCCATCGAGCTTCACGCCGCCACCCTGGATCTGACGGCGGGCTTCACTGCTGCTGGCGCAGATGCCAACGGCGCTGAGCAGATAAAAGGCCTTAGCAGGGAAGTTCACCTCCGCCAGAGACGCCTCCGGCACCTCCGCCGCCGCATCACCGGCGCCCCCAACCAACGTGGCCGCGTCGGCCTGAGCCTTCGTGGCCGCCTCGATCCCATGGCGGCTGGCGGTCACCGCCAGGGCCATCGCCTTCTGCTTCTCGCGGGGATTGTCCGGCAAAGCGTTCAAATCCAGATCGGTGAGCAAGGTCACGTAGTCGTCGATCGCCCCATCGCCCACCTTCTCGAGCTTGGAATACATCGAAAGGGGATCGTCCTCGAGGCCAACGGTGTTGCCCAGGCTCTTGCTCATCTTCTGGACACCATCAAGACCCACCAAGATCGGCAGCAGCAACCCGAACTGGGTGCCTTTGCCGAAATGGCGCTGCAGGTCACGGCCCATCGCCACATTGAATTTCTGATCCGTGCCCCCGAGCTCCACGTCAGCCTCCACCGCCACCGAGTCGTAGCCCTGCAGCAGTGGATAGAGGAACTCATGCAACGCGATGGGGGTGCCGCTGCCATAGCGCTTGGAAAAGTCGTCCTTCGCCAGCATCTGGCCCACGGTGGCAGTCCCCAGCAAGCCGATCACCTGAGGCAGATCCAAGCCCTCCAACCACTCACTGTTGCGGCGCACCTCAAGTCGGCCCGGGGTCTCGAAATCCAGCAGGGCCCGCTCCTTGGGCTGCCCTTGGCCGAGCTGACGCAGGTAGGTGGTGGCGTTGGCTTCCACCTGCTCCTTGCTGAGCTGCACCCGCGTGGCGCTCTTGCCGGTGGGATCGCCGATGCGAGCTGTGAAGTCACCAATGATCAACACCGCCGTGTGGCCCGCATCTTGGAAAGCCCGCAACTTGCGGAACAAAATGCTGTGTCCCAGGTGGATGTCGCTTCCGGTGGGGTCGATGCCCAGCTTGATGCGCAGGGGCCGGCCGGCCTTGTCGGCTGCCTTAAGTCGGGCGTCCAGAGCTTGATCCGGGTCGGAGGGGTCTCCGGCCGGGAAGAGATCGGCCATGCCCCGCGCCAGCCAATGCGGCAGGGAAGAAGAGGCATCAGCCATGGCAGAGGAGCACTGAATCCGTGCGGATCGTACGGGGCCAGCCGGCCCACTTCCCCCGCTGCTCCTTCAGGAGGGCGACTGATCCAGCTGGCTCTTCATACGCTCGAGGGTTTGATTCATCTGCTCGAACATCTGCTCAGGAGTGATCCCGAACTGACCGAGCTGGGTGCGGAGCTGCTCCACGGTGAGCTTGGCCTGGAAGTCTTCCGAGAGCTCGAAGCGCTTCATAAACACCCGATAGCGCCCCATCAGCTCCTCCATCGTGTCGATGAACTTCTTCTTGCCCTCCCGATCAAACTTTCCGTAGTCGGAGCCGAGCTGCATCAGTTGCTGATAGTCGCCGAACAGTCGCTTGGCCTCCTCCTGCACGATCTCGGAGTCGAAGAACGCCATGGCCCGCTGATCAACTGAGAGCGAGTCTGAACAATTCCGCCGTCTCTTAACAGTGCGGATCCCTGCCCCCTGAACGGGGTGAACATGGGAGCAATGCCACCTGCGGCGCATTGCCGCGGCCTTGCGTGGATTTCAGCCAAAGGATTCCCACCCTTCAGGATCGCGTGCGTGAAGGCCATCGCCTGCTCCGACGCAGCCGAACGGCGATCGCCACCGCCGATCGAGTGTTGCTTACCAGTTGGGTGAGCCTGTTTGAAGGTCTGGGCCCGCTGGTCACAGCAGCCACCAGCGAGGAGGAATGCCTGCAAAGCCTCGGCAGCAGCGAGGCAGACCTACTGCTCTGCACGGATCTCCTGGAAGCGGGCAGCGGCGTCAGCCTGGTGCGCCGAGCCAGGGCGGCGTATCCGCAGCTGAAGATCCTGATGCTGATCCAGCGGCCGATCGTGCGCACGATTCTTGAGGCGATTGATGCCGGATCTGATGGGCTCTGCGCCCACCAAAACGCCGGTTCAGGCACCGTGCTGGCCGCCCTCAACGCGATCGAAAGCGACGAGCAATACATCGATCCGATGATCAGCGGCGTTCTTCGTCACGGTCGACTGGGGAAAGGCTCAGACCAAGGCCCCCTTGCGGAGCTCAGCCTGCGGGAGGAAGACGTGCTGCGGGGGCTCTGCCGGGGCATGAGCAACCGGGAGATCGCGGATGCCCTTGTGGTGTCCATCGACACGGTGAAATCCCACGTCGGCAGCGTGCTGCGCAAACTACCGGCCAAAGACCGCACCCATGCGGTGGTGATGGCCTTCCGCGATGGACTGGTGGAGCTGCCAGCCCGGCCGCCCCGCTGGCAGGGACCGGGGGAGTCTGGGTAAGGTCCTGCGGGAAGCAACCGGGAGGCAGCAGCGATGGCCCGCGGCCACTGGCTCGATCCGCTGGCCCGCAAGGTGTTGCAGGCCATGGGTGAGTTGCCGCCCGAACCATCGGCACGGCCAACTCCAGCAGCCCCCCCCGAGCCACCCAGCTGGGTTGTGGATGTGAACCGGGCCAGCGCCTCCCAGTGGCGACAACTGCCTGGCTGCAGTGAGGCCATGGTGGATCTGCTGCTGCGTCTTCAGCGGGGAGGCGTGCAGTTCAGCCAGGCTGAGGATCTGATTCAGTTGCTCGATCTGCCTCCCGAGCTAGCGGAGCGCTGGCGCCCCCACCTGGTCATCCATTGGTATGGGGATGCCCCCCCCCAGCCCCCAGCTCCCCCTCTCGATCTCAATGCTGCTGCTCCGGAGCGACTCACAGCGGCGTTGCTCTGGCCTGCCGATCGCCTTCAGCGACTGATCCAGGAACGCCGCCGCCGCCCCTTCGACAACCTGGCCGACCTGCAGGAACGGCTCTGCCTGCCGCCGGAAGTGGTGGAGCAACTGATTGGCCGGGTCCGCTTCGGGGAGCGGCGACCTGGCCCCAGCCTGCCCCCTGGCTGCTGAACGATGCCACCAGAACCCCGTCAGGGTGATCTCTTCGCCCAGAGTCCGCCTGAGGAAACGGTCACCAACGAACCTCAGCTCGCCCTCAGCGCATCGATCCTGCGCGACTGGCAGAGGCGGATCCAGCGCCACCAGGCCCCCCTCTTCGCGGCCCCCGCCAGGCCAGGCTCTGTGCAGCAAACCCAGTTGTTCGCCAGCGCCGAGCCCCTCGAGCGGTTCGCACCCCTGACCCTGCAGCCCCTTCCCCTCAGCTTCTGGCGCTGGCCGGAGAGCCCCCATCAGGGACCGGCGATCTACTTGGTGATGGATCGCCCCGAGGATCTGAGCACCCCAATCCTTCTCTATGTCGGCGAAACCGTGGCGGCCGATCGCCGCTGGAAGGGAGAGCACGACTGCAAGAGCTATCTCGCGAGCTACAGCGAGGCGCTCAGCGCCGTGGGTCTGCGCGGCCAAACCAGCATCCGCTTCTGGGGGGATGTTCCGAGCGAGACCCGCAGCCGACGGCGCCTGGAGCAACAACTGATCCAAACCTGGCTACCGCCGTTCAACAAGGAAACCCGTGAACGCTGGGCCACACCGTTCAATGCCGATGGCTAACCCTGCTGCTGCAGCAGCAGATCAGGCCGGATCCGTAGCATCGCGACAACCGTCTTGACGCCATGCAGTTCTCGCTATCGCCGGCCAACCTCTCGGCCTGGAGCGGATCCGTCCTGGTGGTCGGCGTCCATGAACAGGATCCCCAGGGTCTAATCGGAGAGCTGGAGACGCGCCTAGGGCTCGCGATCGCTCCCTGGCTTGAGCGACAGCGCTTTCAGGGCAAGGGAGGCGAACTGGCCAAAGTCCAGCTGCTGCGCCCTGAAATCAGCAGCCTGATCCTCGTGGGACTGGGCGCTGCGGCCAGTCCACAACTCCCGGCCCTGCGTCAGGCGGCCGCCAACGCCGCCAAGGCCTGCAACGCAGAAACCGGCAGTGTCGGCGTTCTACTGCCCTGGAGCGAGCAACCGGCCCAGGCAACAGCCGAGGCCTTATCCGTCGCTGAAGCGATCCGCCTTGCGCTTTACAGCGACGTTCGCTTCCGCAGCAAACCAGACCCCCGCACCCTGCCAGAGCGATTCGAGCTGCTCGGCACGCTTCCGGCGGACACCGCCAGTGCCCTGGAGCGTGTCGGTGCGATCTGCGCGGGGGTCGAACTCGCCCGTGAGCTTGTGGCCGCACCACCGAACAGCGTCACCCCTGCTGCCCTGGCAGACAGTGCCGCGACCATCGCCCAGGCCCATGGCCTCGAGCTGAAGGTGCTTGAACGTGCGGACTGCGCCAAGCGGGGCATGGGGGCCTATCTGGCCGTCAGCCAGGGCTCAGATCTCGATCCGAAATTCATCCACCTCACCTACCGCCCGAACGGTGCGGTCCGCAAGCGACTGGTGTTGGTGGGCAAAGGCCTCACCTTCGACTCAGGCGGTTACAACCTCAAGGTGGGCGCCGCCCAGATCGACATGATGAAGTACGACATGGGCGGCAGCGCCGCCGTGATCGGAGCGATGCGCGCCATTGCCGAACTGCGCCCCGAGGGGGTGGAGGTGCACATGCTGGTGGCCTCCTGCGAAAACATGGTCAATGGCTCAGCGGTGCATCCCGGTGACATCGTGACCGCCTCCAACGGCACCACGATCGAAATCAACAACACCGATGCGGAGGGGCGCCTCACCCTCGCCGATGCCCTTGTGTATGCCAGCGAGCTCAAGCCCGATGCCATCGTGGATCTCGCCACCCTGACGGGCGCCTGTGTGATCGCTCTTGGCGAGGAGATCGCCGGCCTCTGGAGCGACCACGACGATTTAGCCGATGGCCTGCGGCAAGCGGCCGAGCAGGCCGGTGAGGGGCTCTGGCGGATGCCGATGCAGTCCAGCTACCGGGAGGGGCTGAAATCGCTGCTCGCGGATCTCAAGAACACCGGACCTCGTCCGGGTGGTTCGATCACAGCGGCCCTGTTCCTTCGCGAGTTCGTTGACCGGGAGATTCCCTGGGCCCACATGGATATCGCAGGCACGGTCTGGAGCGACAAAGGTCGGGGTCTCGACCCTGCAGGTGCCACGGGGTATGGCGTGCGCACCCTGGTGAACTGGATCTGCGGCGGTGGCGCTGGGGCTAACGCCTAAATTCCCAGCGAGACCGACAACGACTTCATGGCCTCCCGCCCGTTTCGCTGGTATTTGAGGGCACAGCTGGGAATCCTGCTGCTGCCGGCTGGGCTGTGCCTCTTCGGAGAAGCGCTCACCCGACGCATTCTCCAGAGCCTCGGCAAGGATGGTGGGCCCTGGTTTTGGTACGGAACCCTCAGCCTGGTCTGTATCAACGCTGGAGTGGGCTTAATGATCGAAAGCGGTCTGCTGCGGGGGTATCCCCGCAGCAAGGCTGTTCAAGAAGCAGCCGCAGACATGGAGCGATCCTCCTGAGGCGATGGGTGCACCAGCCTCAGACTCGTCGGGCACTCGAGCGCATGGATCTGCCAGCGCGCCCGCTCCGAAAACGAGGCCATCACCCGCTCGAGATCATCGGATGCCTGCTTCGGTGACGGATACGGACCAATGTGTCGGGTCAAAAGACCGTCCTTGATGGTCAGCAGATACATACATCTCCTCCCTCAATTCTCTGACAGATGGTAATCAAAGTGGCTGGGGGTTGGAATGGGGGAAAACCCGCACCTTCACTGAGAAGTGGCTGAGCCTTTTGATACAGCGGCCTTTAGATTTTCCACCGATTTCCTTGTCAACTCCACGGCTTGCCGGTGCGAGCCCTCGCCCCCCACACGGCATCCAGGCGTCGGTCTCGACCACAGGCGGTCCGATAAAAGCGGTAACGCAGCGGATTCCGCTCCGCATAGTTCTGGTGATACCCCTCAGCTGGCCAGAAACGCACGGCCTGGCGAATCTGAACCTTGAGACGATCAACCGGTTGTTTCAGCTCCCGGGCCGCTGACGCAGCACTCTGACGGGCCTGCTCCTCCTGCTCTTTGCCGCGGGTGAAGATCACAGGCCGATAGGAATCACCACGGTCGCAAAACTGCCCACCCCCATCGAGGGGATCCACATTGCGCCAGTAGCTGCGCAGCAAGGTGGCGTAGGAGATCTTGCCGGGATCAAAGCGCACCCGCACCGACTCCTGGTGGCCCGTCCGCTCACCACTCACCTGCTCGTAGGTCGGTTTCTGCACATGGCCACCGCTGTAACCACTCTCAGCGGAAAGCACACCGGGAAGGTGCTCGAGATCATGCTCCAGGCACCAGAAGCAACCTCCGGCAAAGACGGCCTCCTGAACCGGCGCCGCCAGGGCAGGGCGACCGGCGCCACCGATGGTCACCAGCAACAGCGAGACCAGAACAACACTCCGAAGCACCGCCCTGCCCCAGGCGGACCCTCTCCGTTGAACAGCCCACGACAACCGCTTCATTTCAACAGCGGCTCCAGAATCGCCGCCGCCGCCCGGTCGGTCACCCCAGGCTCCCCAAGGGTATTGCGCAAGCGCTTGTAGCCATCGAGCATGCGCTCCCGGGCCGGCGATGGCTGCAGCAGAGGCAGCGCCTGCTCCACAAAGGCTTCTGCGGTGAACTCACCTTGCAGCAGCTCGGGAACCAGCCGCTCTTTGAGCAACAAATTGACGGGTGAGATGTGGTCCACCTGAAAGCGAAGCACATATTGAGCGACCCAGGCGGTGAGGCGACTCACCCGATAGCCGACCACCTGGGGAACGTCCTGCAAGGCGAGTTCGAGGTTGATCGTGCCCGACTTACCGAGGGCCAGATCAGCCGCAGCAAAGAGGCTCGGCTTCAGGGCATCCGCCTCAGCAGCGGGCACCACCCGACCTCGGACACCAGCCTCTGCCAAGGCCTTGCGCAAGGGCTCCTCAAAGGCGCGCAGCCCCGCCGGCACCATCACGTCCAAGGCTGGATCGATCGCCTGAAGCCGCGCAGCAGCCTCCACCAGCACCGGCATCAAGTAGCGCAGCTCCTGAGGGCGAGAGGCCGGCAGCAGCAGCAGCAGACGCCCATCATCACCGGACAGCCCCAAAGCCTGACGAGCCTGCTGACGTTCCGGACGACGGACAGCAAGATCCAGCAGTGGATGGCCGACCCAGGTCACCTGGGCACCTCGGGCGGCATAGAACTCGGCCTCAGCTGGAAAGATCGCCAGGATCCGGTCGGTGAAGCGCAGCAGTCGGGTCGTCCCCCCGTCTCCAAGTCGCCAGGCCCATTCCTGAGGGGCGATGTAGTAGTTGATCGGCACCGTCGGAAGCCGCCGACGCAGGTTGAGGCCCAGGCGCACATTGGCCCCCATGTAATCGATCAACACCACCGCGTCAGGCGGGCGCGCTTCCAGAACTTCATTGACGCGAGCTTGCAGCCGCAAGGTGGGTACGACCAGCGGCAGGGCCTCCCAGAGGCCGATGGCCCCCATCGGCGCCGTATCCGCCAGCAGCTCAGCGCCCGCCGCCTGCATGCGCTCTCCGCCAAGGGCGAGCACCTCAAGGGAGATTCCACGGGCCTGAGCCTGGCGATGCAGGGCTTCGATCAGCAGGCTCCCCTGCAGATCACCGGAGACCTCCCCGGTGCTGATGAGCACTCGCACCATCAGCGACCGATCGCAGCCGGCATAGGCCCGCGGCGACCCTGGCGAATCGACGCTTCCAGGAAGCTGCAGAGGTGATCAGCAGCGGGAAGAAGCTTCTGAGCACGGGCCTGCTTGAGGCTTTCAGCGATCACAAGATCAGAGCGATAGATCAGCGTCCAGATGTCCTGGAGCTGCCGCAGCTCCTCCCCTCCCTGCCGCTGATCGAGGCCCCGGCGACGCAGGCCGACGCGGTTCAATCCACGCACACGACCGGGGTGACCCTCCACCAAGCAATAAGGAGGCACATCGCGATCCACTCGGGTCATGCCGCCAACCATGGCCAATCCACCGATGTGAACGAACTGATGGATGCCAAGACAGCCGCCGATCACAGCCCGATCCTCGATCTCCACATGCCCGGCCACCTGGATGCCGTTCGACATGACGATGTCATTGCCGAGCAAACAATTGTGGCCGAGATGGCAGTAGGCCATCAACAGGTTCCTGTCACCGATCCGGGTCATCTCACCCTCATCGGTGGCACGGTTGATCGTCACGCATTCCCGAATCGTGTTCTGATCACCGATCACCACCTCGGTCGGGGCACCGCGGTATTTGAGGTCCTGAGGCTCTTGCCCCAGACAAGCACCGGGATAGATCCGGTTGTCAGCGCCGATGGTGAGCCGACCATCCAGCACGGCATGGGGGCCGACCCAGGTGCGCGCTCCGATCGTGACCTCAGGGCCCACAACGGCACCGGGTCCAATCACCACGCCCTCGGCCAGTTCGGCCCGGGGGTCAACAGCGGCCAGGGGATGGATCTGCACAGGGCGATCTTCGCTGATCAAGGAAGTGGAAGGGGTCTCCGGCATCACGATCAATCCATGAGGGAGAACATCAGCTCACCTGAACAGACGAGCTGGCCATCCACCGTGGCTTCCGCTTTCACCTTGCCAAAACGCTGACGCTTGAGACTGAGCAGCTCACAGCTGATGCGTAGCTGGTCTCCCGGAACAACGGGCCGACGGAAGCGGACACCATCGATCCCGGCAAAGACAAACAACCCCTTGGGCAACTCGGGCATCTGGGTGACGATCAGGCCACCCACCTGGGCCATCGCTTCGACAATCAACACCCCTGGCATCAGCGGCCGCTCGGGGAAATGCCCCTGAAACTGAGGTTCATTGAGGGTCACGTTCTTAATCGCAACGGCCCGCACTCCCGGTTCATGCTCCAGCACCCGATCCACGAGAGCGAAGGGGTAGCGATGGGGCAGCAGCCCCATGATCTGCTCACTGGTGAGCACAGGATCAGACGATGCAGCCGTGGCGGGGGTGACGGTCAAAAGATCAGCAGCGGGTGGAGGACGGGCTGGCGAGAGCAGCGGCCAGATCGGTATGCAGGCCGTGGGAGCCCCGGTAAACCAGAACCTGAGCCCGAGGGAAACCCACCAGGGCCAGATCTCCGATCAGGTCCAAGAGCTTATGGCGCACCGGTTCATCCGCGAAGCGCAGGGGGGGATTGAGCCAGTGATCTCCGTCGCAGACCAGGGCATTGTCGAGAGCCCCACCCTGAATCAGGCCCGCCGCCCGCAGCTGCTCAACCTGATCACGGAAGCCGAAGGTCCTAGCCGGCGCGATCTCGTCCACAAACCGCTCCGGAGTGAGGGTCAGCGCCAGCTGCTGACGGCCGATCGCGGCCTGGGGGAAATCGATCACCCCAACCAACTGAAAAGCCTCTGCAGGGGTGGCTGAGATCACGCTGGCCCCCCGATGACGAACGATCGGCTGCTCCAAGCTGGGGCGCTCCAAACGGGGTGATTCCGCAGGAACGATGCCCGCTTCGGCGATCGCCTCCACCCAGCCTTGGGCCGATCCATCCAGCAAGGGGATTTCAGCACCACTCACCCGCAGGTGCACGTGGGTGAGACCTGTGCCTCCCAGGGCCGCCAATAGGTGCTCAACCGTAGCGAGGCGCCGCGTCCCCAACTCCAGGGTCGTGCAGAGCTGACTGTCTCGCACCTGAGAGGGCGCGAGGCTGAGTCGCTCTCCGGATGCACCGTCCTCCTCCCAGGACACCTGGATGCCGGCCTGTTCGGAGGGGCACAGGGTCACAGACACCATGTCGCCGCTGTGCAGACCCACCCCGGAGCGGGCAACAGAAGCAGCGAGGGTCCAGGCCCCGTCGTAATCAGCCGGCCATCGGCCCATCAGAACTTCCAGCCCACACCAAGGTTGAAACGCCAGTCGCCGGTGAAGTCTTGACTGGCCACCTCTAGACGTAGTGGGCCCACTGGAGTGGTGACGATCACACCGGTACCGACGGAGAAACCCGAGCCGGCCTTGTTGAGCAAATTGCCGGGCTGACCAGGCACGCTGGCCTGGGAACCGAAGTCGGTTCCTGCATCCACGAACAGTTCACCAGCAAAGATGCTGATAATCGGGAAGCGATACTCAAGCGTGGCCTCACCGAAGCTGCGACCCACGGCCAGATCGCAGTCGTACCAACCACGCACCGAGTTGGAGCCGCCGAGACAGAAGGCTTCGTAGGGAGGCAACTGGCCGAGCACCGTTCCGGCCTTGAGCTGCACACCGATTGCCTGCGGGCAATCAGCCTTCTCACCAGGCTTTGGACGGCAACCCTTAGCGATTTTCAACCAATTCACTGGGAAGAACTGGGTGTAGCTAGCTCTGAGGCGGTTGAAGGTGGGTGAGTTCTCACCCACGGAAATGAATTGTTCGGTACCAAAGCTGAAGAAATTGCCCGATGTGGGATTGCGAGGATCATTCAGCTTGTTGTAAGTAGCAGCAAAGCGGACACCTGCCAGGTTGTTCTCCGTCGCACATTCACTCGAGCTGCTGTAGGCAATACAGATGACCTGATCGTTTGGAATCCGACCATTTTCGATATTGTTATTGGGAACGCCGTAAGGCCTCGTATCACCAGCAAAGTTAATAGGACGAACGTTCTGGACGTTCAGGCCGACAAGCACGTTCCAGGGAACCGACTTATAAGGATTTCCTCCATTCAAAGGCCGAGCGAAGATCAGATTGCCGCCAACACGCTGCAGCGCAACAGAATCACCCTCGTAGTCAAACCAGCTGTACTCAGGAAACTGACTATCTGCATCGGCGACGCTATCAAACTTTCGGCCAGCAGGATTATCGCTGGAGCCAATCTCATAGGCATAAGTCGAATTATTATTAACGTAATCATCAACCGTAAGAATTGAGCCATCATTCTGACTCTGGAACACCTGGGGGACTTCCCGACTCAGGAAGATCGAGGTTCGGAAGGATGTGCGGTACTTATCGCCCTTAATCCAGGGATCGGTGAACGTGAAGTTCGCCAGGCCGCCGTACTGGCCATAAGTAAGATTGAGCGCAAGGTTCCAGGCCCTTCCAAACAGGTTGCTGTCTTGCAGCTGCACCTGGCCGAACACACCCTGGCTCTGGCTGTAGCCGAGACCGCCGGAGAGAGAACCAGTGGACTGTTCGACGATGCCGAGGATGATGGTGACCTGACCTGGCTCCGCAGGCACCGGCTTCAAGGTGACCTTGACGTCACTGAAGAGAGAGGTGCCGTACAGGCGCTTGATGTCACCCTCCAGCTGATTGCGGTTAAAGGCCTCACCAGGCTTGATCGAGATCTCTCGGCTGACCACCCAGGGCTTGGTCTTGCCTTTAATTGGCTGGCCTTTGTCGTTGGTGGTCTCCCCTTCCTTATTCAGGAATTGCACCTCAACACCAGCCACGGTGCCGATCACTAACTTCAGCTGCACCACCCCTTCTGGGCTGACGCGACTGGGGCCAGAGACCCTGGCCAAGGAGTAGCCCTGCTTGGCATACCACGCCTGCAGCTCCTTCATGCGCAGCTGCAGTTCGTTGAGATTCAACGTGCGCCCGTAATCAGCGCTGAAGGTCTCTTCAATGACCTCAGGCTTGATCTTGTCGTCGGCAGGCTCCAGCTCCACCTTGGTCAGCACAGGATTCGGCACCACCTGCACGACCAGCTGCACGCCCAAGGGACCGTTGATCGGCTCAATGCGCACATCGGAGAACCAACCGGTGGCATAGATCGCATCGAGATCGGTCTTGAGTTGATCGCGGGTAACGCGGCTACCCGGACGCACGGTCATCGCGTCGTAGGCGGCAAGTTCAAGCCGCTCCTGTTCCGGGTGGCCAGCAATTCCCTCGATCACCACCTCACTGATCAGCACTCGGGGCTGGGCAGGCTCCTCAAGACCAGACGGCTCCTGAGCGGGCTGTTGCACCTCAACAGCCCCCTCGGGCTGCTGTGCTGGCTGCTGCTGCGCGGGGGCCGACTGCTCAGCTGGGGCATCTCCCTGAGCCCTGGCAGGCACAGTCGCAATCAGGGGCATGGCCAGCGCAATGCCGAGGGCTCCTCGCCGAACGGCATCCGTGGTTCGGCCTGAGGACAAGTTCACCATGGAAGGAGCAGCGGTCGGCTGCATACAGCCGCAAACGTCCGCAGACCTTACCTGTACTTGCGGGGTTTCGGGCAGGCCCCTTGGACCCGTTTGTCGACCTCCCCGTAGGCCTCGATGACACCACCGAGGTCCTGGCGGAAGCGGTCCTTATCGAGAATCCTCGCCTGAGGATCCTGGGTGCGCAGATCCCAGAGCCTGCAGGTATCAGGACTGATCTCATCCGCCACCAGCAGTTCACCCTGGCCGTTGCAGCCGAGCTCCAGCTTGAAATCCACCAGCTGCAGCTCAAGCCCCTGGAAAAAAGGAATCAGGGCTGCATTGACCCGCCTGGCCAGTGTCTCCATCTCCCGATGCCGCTCCCGACTAACCAGCTGCAGCAGCTCAAGCCTGGCCTCAGTAAGCAGAGGGTCCCCCAGGCTGTCGTCCTTGTAATAGAGATCCAATAGAGCCGGTTCCAGCGAGGTTCCCGCAGGGATCGGTGTCTGCTTGCAAAGGGACCCCGTGGCCACGTTGCGCAGCACCACCTCCAGGGGGATGACCTCAACGCGCTGCACGGCCATCCAGGTTTCATCCAGGAGCCCCAGGTAGTGGGTGGGAATCCCCTCCCGCTCCAGCAGTTCAAACAGACGAGCAGAGATCTGACAGTTCAGGCGTCCTTTGTCCTCAAGCTGTTCACGCTTGAGCGCATTGAATGCGGTCGCGTCATTCTTGAACTCCACCAGCACCACGTCCTCCCGATCTGAGGCGAAGACACGCTTGGCCTTGCCTTCGTAAAGCAGCGGACCGGGAATAACGCTCATGGGCGGATGGGCGAGGCGGACGGTGAAACCGGTCCCGATTCTCCCAGGGCGGCATGCCCCCCTGGAGCACGGGGAGAGCGGAGCTGCCGCGCCAAATCCGGATCGTCCTGGAGCAACTCCCAGAGGGTGAAACGGTCATCGACCCTGGTGGCTAAGCGCTCCAGCCGCTGCCGGGCGCGCTGGCCATCACCCCCGGCCTCCAGATTGAGGCGCAACTGCAACCTGAGCAGATCTTCAGCAAGCGACCAGGCCTGCTCCGCGGCAGCCTGATCGAGGGCTGCCTCCAACAGGCTGTCGGTGCGCTCCTGCCCTAGCCGCTGGACCCACACCGCCACCTGCCCATAGCGCTGGGCAGCCACCACCCCCGGGGTCCTGCCGGCAAGAAGCACCTCCGCGGCCCTGTCGAGATGACCGGTGCTCGCCTCGTATTCAGCCAGAAGATCCAAGGCGGAACGGGTGAGAGGCTCCCCCCCCTCCGGCTGCGCCACCACAAGCTGTTCAGCATCAAGAGCGGCGAGATTCCCCGCCGCCAGGCGGCGCAGAGCCAGAGCTGCTCGTTCGTGATCGAGCGCTGCTGAGGCCGCCCGCCAGGAGAGCAACAACCACTCACGTCGCTGCTGGCCGGGCCCAGGGCCGAAGCGATTGAGCACCGTCTGGGCACTATCAGGCGCCTTGCAAAAGATCAGGGCCTGGGCATTGGCCATCACCACCGGGAAGGGTTGCGGTGCGGGCCTGACCAACATCAGACGATCCCTGAGCTGCTGCAGGCGACCATCCAGCCCGAACCGTGCCGCATCCACACAAGCGATGGTCAGTTCAGGCAATCCGCCCTGAAGCAGAGCCCTTTGATAAGCCAGCTCCGACATCGGCTCTGCAGGCGGCTGGGGAGCGGGCTTGACCGCAGGCTGCACCGGGAGCGGTGCGGCAGCCAGCAGCAGGGTGAGGGGCAGGGAGGAGATCCCCATCGGGACAGCCGTCAACAAAGATGGAAAGGATTCGCGCTGTGGCGCGAACGCCCCTGCGAAACCGTTCAAACCTAAGGGGCTCCTCCCGTCTGCTTGTTTGCCATGGCCATCTCCCCCTCCCGTCCCCAGACCCTGCCACCTCTCCAGCGGGTGCTCGTGGTGGGCAGCGGCGGAAGGGAGCAGGCCCTCTGCTGGGCCCTTGAGCGCTGCCCAGAGATCGAAACGGTGTGGGTCAGTCCGGGGAACGGCGGCCCCTTCGGCCGCAAACAAGCCATCGCAGAGACCGATAGCTCCGGGCTTCTAACCCTCTGCCGCGACGAGGCGATCGACCTGGTGGTGATCGGCCCCGAGGCCCCATTGGCGGCCGGCCTGGCCGACAGCCTTCGGGAGGCGGGGCTGGCGGTGTTCGGTCCCAGCGGCACCGGCGCCCAGCTCGAGGCGAGCAAAGCCTGGGCCAAACAGCTGATGCAGGAGGCCGGGGTCCCCACCGCAGGGCACTGGGCCGTCGCCAGCGAAGAGGAGGGGATGGAGGTGCTGGCCAGCCTGCAAAGGCCTCTGGTGGTCAAGGCCGATGGCCTTGCCGCCGGAAAGGGTGTGACGGTTGCCGACACGGTGGAAGCCACCGCCGCGGCCATCCGTGATGCCTTCAACGGCCGGTTCGGATCCGCCGGAGAACGACTGGTGCTGGAAGAGCGACTGCAGGGGCCGGAAGTGTCCGTCTTCGCCCTTTGCGACGGGGAGCGCCTCTTGATCCTTCCCCCCGCCCAGGACCACAAACGCCTGCTGGAAGGCGACCAGGGGCCCAACACCGGAGGCATGGGCGCCTATGCCCCCGCACCCCTCCTGGATGCTGCTGGTCTTGAGGAGGTGCGGCGACTGGTGCTGGAGCCCACCCTCGGGGCCCTGCGTGCCCGAGGCATCAACTACCGGGGCGTGATTTACGCAGGGCTGATGCTCACCGCTGATGGCCCCCAGGTGATCGAATTCAACTGCCGCTTTGGCGATCCGGAATGCCAAACGCTGATGCCACTCATGGGTCCGGAACTGGCCAGGGTGCTGCAGGCCTGTGCCCTCGGCCGACTGGACCTGGCCCCTGAGCTCAAGATCAGCAATCGCTGCTCCGTCTGCGTGGTGGCTGCCGCAGCCGGCTATCCGGATTCCCCCAGAAAAGGGGATCCCATCGAGGACAGGCTGACGCCAACTGAGTCACAGCAACTGTTCCATGCAGGCACCAGTCGCAGCGCCGAGGGCCAACTCCTTACCGCCGGCGGTCGGGTGCTGACGATGACGGCTCAGGGGGATGACTTCGACACGGCTTTTGCTGCCGCCTACCAGGCCCTAGATCGCATCGCCTTCGATGGCATGCAGTTCCGACGGGACATCGGCCACCAGGTGCGTCAGTCCTAGGCTCAGCCGACGCGCGCCTGCGGGATGGCCAGCAGCTCTTCAGCCGCCAACGGCACCGAACCACCAGCGTCGGGATGGTGGCAGAGCATCCGCCTTTGGTGGGCGGAGTTCAGCCTCCAAACCAAGCTCTTGGCCATCGCCACCCTGGTGGTGAGCCTGATGATGACGGGCATTACTTTTTTTGCCCTGAATGGGATTCAACGGGATGCGGTACGCAATGACACCCGTTACGCCCGCGATCTAGGCCTACTCCTGGCCGGCAATGTGAGCGAACTGGTAGCGGAAGGGCGCGATCGGGAACTGGCCAACGTGGCCGAACAGTTCTGGCGCTCCAGCCAAAGTCTTCGCTACATCTTCTTCGCCGATCCGGACGGCATCGTCTACCTGGGCATCCCGATCAGCGGCAGCAGCAACGATCCCGTCAGTGAACTGCGACTGAGCAGACGACTCGAACTGCCGGCCGAATTGCGTAATCGCCCCCAAAACCCACTCGTACGACAGCACCTCACCCCCCAGGGACAGGTCACCGATGTGTTCGTGCCCCTGCTGCGCGATGGTCGCTATCTCGGGGTTCTGGCCCTGGGGGTGAATCCCAATGAAACCGCCCTGGCCAGCGCGGCCCTCACCCGAGAGGTCACGGTCGCGGTGTTCATCTCCATCTGGGTTCTGGTGATCCTTGGCGCCGTGTTCAACGCGCTCACAATCACCCGACCGGTCAAGGAGCTGCTGCGCGGGGTGCGCTCCATTGCCTCCGGAGACTTCCAGGCCCGCATTGCCCTGCCCGTGGGCGGTGAACTGGGCGAACTACTCGATGGCTTCAATGCCATGGCGTCCCAACTACAGGCTTACGACGCCGCCAACATCGAAGAACTCACCGCTGCTCAGGTGAAGCAGGCCTCCCTGATCGCCACCATGGCCGACGGTGCAATCCTGCTGGATGCGGAGGGGCGAATCGTGCTCGCCAACCCCACCGCGCGCCGGTTGTTCCGATGGGAAGGACGCAAGCTCGAAGGCCGGGATCTTCTGGATGAACTGCCTCACCTGTTGGCGATCGAACTGCACAGTGCCCTCGATTCACTGATCAACGGCATCAGCGACAGCGAGGATCTACGCCGAAGCATCGAGGAACCGGCCCGCACGCTGCGCATCGTGCTCCAGTCGGTGCGGGATGCCAGTGGCGAATCCCTCAAGGGCATCGCCGTGACCCTTCAAGACCTCACCCGTGAGGTGGAGCTGAATGCAGCTCAGAGTCGATTCATCAGCAACGTCTCCCATGAACTGCGTACTCCCCTGTTCAACATCAAGAGCTATGTGGAGACGCTCTATGACATGGGCGATCAGCTCACCGACGAGGAGAAAATCGAGTTCCTAGGGGTAGCCAACGCCGAAACCGACCGGCTGACCCGCCTGGTCAACGACGTGCTTGACCTCTCAAAACTGGAATCCAATCGGCCCGTTCAGTTCGAACCGATGGCACTCAGCCCGGCGCTCGAGCAGACCCTGCGCAA
This sequence comes from Synechococcus sp. BS56D, assembly GCF_004332405.1. NCBI lineage: Bacteria > Bacillati > Cyanobacteriota > Cyanophyceae > Synechococcales > Synechococcaceae > Synechococcus > Synechococcus sp. BS56D. The sequence goes on from NZ_PHQU01000001.1 coordinate 375,431, forward strand.
TTACCGACTGAATGCCGACGACAAGGAGGTGAAGCTGGAGCTTGATCTACCGATGGAATTGCCTGACATCCTCGGCAACTGGGATCTGCTCCTGCAGGTGCTCGACAATCTGGTCGGCAATGCCCTGAAGTTCTCCCGCAAGGGTGGAACTCTGGCCTTGCGGGCTTACACCTGGCCCGACAGCTGCTTTGTCTCTGAACTGCCGAGTTCGACTTCAGCGGCCCTGGTGAAGGCGGTAGGTCAGGACGAGGCTGTTCGCAATGACGAGCCGGCCCCCCACTGCGAGCTGGTCTCCCCCCTTCCGCGGGTGAGGATCGAAGTAGCCGACACCGGCTGCGGCATCGACGCCGCTGATCAGCAGAAGATCTTCGACCGCTTCTATCGCGTCGAGAATGCTGTGCATTCAGAGGTCGGCACCGGCCTGGGGCTATCGATCGTGCGCGGCATCATCGAGAAGCACGGCAGCACGATTCGGATGGTGAGCGAACCGGAGGTGGGCACAACCTTCTGGTTCGATTTGGCATTAGCCCAGAGCGATGAGGCTGAACTGCAACTGCAGTCGGATCGACAAAACCGCTTGCAGGAGCTGGAGCTGCAGGAAGAGCTGAGCGCCTGAGGGTGTCAGCGTCCAGGGCAATGTTCAGAGCCGGCCGCCCTCATTCGTCTGAGGTCACACCGCGAACGATCCTGGAGAGCTCACTGCGTTCGTCCGTGGTGACCCGATGGGGCACACCGGAGATGATCCGCTCGAAGTTGGAGAAGGAATCCTTGATTTGAGGTCCGTTTCCGGTGATCACAAACTCGCGGATGCCCTTGTCATGCCAAGAACCGCGCATCTTGAACACGTTCAAAGCACGAGCCATCTCGCCACGGATCTCCACGTACTGCAGCAGCAGGATCGTGTCGGTAATCGTGGAGATATGGGAGTCGGTGATCGAATGGCTTCCCATGAACTCCTCGGAGGTGTTGGTGAAGAAGCCGGCGATTTCCTCCTGTTTGGCATAGCCGGTCACGCCGATCACAAACTGCCTGAAGGCGTTGTGACTCACACCTCGGGCCAGGGCCGAAAGGGAATCGATCGCCATCCGTGAGGGCTTGAACTGACTGATCTCCGTTTTGATGATCTGAAGGTGGTCCTCCAGGCCTGTGGATTCGGGATAGGCACAGATGATCTTGAGCAGCCCGTCCTGCTCCATCTGCTCGAAATCAATGCCCCAACTCGTGGCGTTACGCAGCAACTGCGCCCGCGACTCCTCATAGGCGAACAGAATCGCCCGCTCCTTATTCCTGCATGCGTCCTCGATGAACTTCGAAACCAGCAGGGTCTTACCGGTGCCCGTGGCACCGGTGGCAAGGATGATCGAATCCTTGAAGAATCCGCCGCCGCACATCTCATCGAGACGAGGAACCCCGGAGCTCAACCTCACGTTTGAGGAGCGCTGGGTCAGTCGCATCGCTCCGAGCGGGAAGATGCTGATGCCGTGGGCACCCATCGTGAAGGGGAACTCTCCCTTCATGTGGGTCGTGCCACGCAATTTGAGGATCTCCACGGTGCGGCGACGCCGTTCCCCCTCGAGCACGTTGCGGAGGATCACCACGTTGTCAGAGACAAATTCCTCCACCCCGTAGCGAGCAATTGGACCGTATTCATCGATCCGCTCGGTGGTCATCACCGTGGTGACACCAATCTCTTTGAGCCGTGCGATCAGGCGGAAGATCTCACGACGCACCACGAACACGGCGTCGTATTGCTGGAACACCGCAGTGATCGAGTCGATCGCCACCCGTTTCGCCTTGTACTTGCGGATTGCGTAATGAATCCGCTCGATCAGACCAGAGAGGTCGAAGCTGCCGGCCACATCCTGCCCATCGGGATCAGGGGAGGCATCGAGGATGAACAGCTTGTCCTGCTCAACCATCTCCTGGAGATTCCAACCGAAGCTGGCCGCGTTGCGGAGGATATCGAGGGGAGATTCCTCAAAGGTGACGAAGATCCCCGGCTCGTCGAAATGGGCGATGCCGTTGTGGAGGAAGTGGAGGGAAAACACCGTCTTACCGGTGCCGGAGGTGCCGCTGATCAGGGTGCTGCGCCCAATCGGCAAGCCTCCCTGGCAGACGTCATCGAAGCCCTCGATCCCTGTCGGGAGCTTCTGCACCTGCATCTGGGGTGAGCTGCTGGAGCTGGAGATCTGCATGACGCCGACGTTCTGTTGGAACGCTAAAGAGATTTCAGCGGTTCACCCGCATCAACACAGCCCCGCTTAAGAATCTGTGCTGTCTGTGTCGGCATCTTCCAACGCATCCATCAACGTGGAGGTCAGCCCGCTGTCGGAGAGTTCGTCATAGAGCAGGTCTAGACCGATCAGCACCCGTTCGCGGTCGGAGAGGTCACCGATGATCCTTCGAACCGGAGGCGGAAGGATCTTGGACAGCGTTGGCGTGGCCAGGATCTTGTCCTCTTCCGCGAGCTGCGGATTCTTGAGCACATCAATCACTTTGAGGGCATAAACCCCCTGAAACTCGGTCTCAAGGATGTTGCGCAGGGTTTTGAGCGCCCGCATGGAATTGGGCGTGTTCCCGGCGACGTAGAGCTTGAGGATGTAGGTCTTGCGTGGGCTCATGGCGACACCTCCCGATCGGTGGCAACAACTGTGTCCTTGCGCTGGAGGGCTGCCGTGGAAACAAGGGGCACATCTGGAGGGATCGAACGTCGATACATCTCACAGAGGTGCGCCATCACGTCCAGCAGGGCCAGTCGATAGTCCTGAAGGAAATCGTTTTTGTGCCCTTCAAGTCTGAGCTGCTTCCAGAAGTCGTCAATGAGGTTCATATGAATCTCCACGGCGCGGGTGATCGGCAGATCACCGAAAAAGGCCGTGTTCACAAAGCTCTCGAGGGCCTGGTTCGCTGCCGCCGGATCGCGGAAGTAACTGAGCAGAAGATCCCGGTAGGTGCGCTGCAGCGACTTGAGCAGTTCCGCCTGTTCATCCGGGGGGAGATGGCTGAGGAAGCGGGAAGGATCCCGCTTATAGAAGACACCTAGGTAACCGAGCCGCTCCTGAAGTCGACTGGACAGACGCCAAGCACTGGCCTCCACCGCTTCGCCACCTTCGACATCAACGGCACCACCACCCTGGCGGTCATCCTTCTGGCCCTGGCGCAGAAACCGGGAAATGGCGGCATCAACGTTGTAACCGAGCTGCTCAAGCTGATCGACCGGCAGATGCACCTCTTCCGGGTGGTAATCCACGTGGCCCATCACCTCGCCCACCACCACGGCGGGGAACAGCAATCCCGCCCGGAGCAGTGATTCGCGCACCTCCCCGGTGAGCAGCGACTGCTCGATCACTACCGCATCGACGGCTTCTCGCTGCCTCTCCAGCACCGACTCCACATCGACGGCTCCGCCATCGAGGCCAAGATCCACCGGCGTGTAGCGATTCTCCGGCAACCACTGGCGGCTGGCCTCAATCAGCTTGGGCGTCCTCAGCAGCAGAGCAATGGTGAGGGCCGGGCCGGTCATCCAGCGGAACAGGGGTCCATATGCTGAATCTTGACGAAGAGCGCTTCGAAGGGCGAGTATCTTTGTTTGTCTTTCGATTGCGGTACAGGCCCAATCGAAGTCCGATCTTTCCCAGCAATGGGGACCGTTGGACATCGAGCCTGGCCGCGTCACTTCCAGCCCATGGCAGACCCCAGCAACGAGACCTACGCGATTGTCGAGGCCTCCGGCCAGCAGTTCTGGCTGCAGCCCAATCGTTATTACGATCTGGACCGGCTTCAAGCTGCGGTGGACGACACCGTCACCCTCGAGAACGTTCTACTCGTGAAGGATTCCAAGGGCACAACCCTTGGCCAGCCCTATGTGAAGAACGCCTCCGTGGAGCTCAAGGTGATGGACCATCGCCGCGGCCCCAAGGTGATCGTCTACAAGATGCGCCCCAAGAAGAAGACCCGTCGCAAGAATGGTCACAGGCAGGAGCTCACCCGGGTGATGGTCCAGTCCATCTCCGTTGGCGGCAAGGCCATCAGCTGACCGATCCCATCAACGCCCGAACCACATTCCGACTTCCCCATGGCACATAAGAAAGGCACAGGCTCCACTCGTAACGGCCGCGACTCCAATTCCAAGCGTCTTGGAGTCAAGGCCTATGGCGGCGAAACCGTCACGGCTGGCTCGATCCTGATCCGTCAGCGCGGCACCTCCGTGCTCCCCGGCCTCAACGTGGGTCAGGGCAAGGACGACACCCTCTTCGCCCTCACCGATGGCATCGTGACCTTCGAGACCATCCGTCGCGGCCTGCGCAACCGCAAGCGCATCAGCGTCGCTGCCGCCAACTGAATCCAGCGGTTGCCTGGCGCAGCGTCAGCAGCAGACCGACCAGCGTGAGCCCCAGAACCAACACGGTTCTGGGGCTTTGCTCATGCAACACATGCCTGATTTCAAGGGGCAAGGCCATCACGAACACAGCCACCAGAAGCCATTCGCCCCAATGCCGCCCCACCCAGGTGGCCCATGCAGCCATCAGGATCAAGGCGGCGTAAAAGCCACTTACAACGGCCAGGCGTCCCAACCGTGTTGGACCGAGCATTTGGGCCTGATCGGCCGCTTGCACAAGCAGCTCACGGTTGGAGGCTCCCCAGATCTCAGCGAAATGGGAGATCTGATCAAACTCCCGACTGCCCGCCAGGGCTGCCATGCTCACCAGCAAGAGGAGCAAGGCAATCAGAACTTTTTTGATCACGATCAGACGAAGCAGCCACTGACCTGAGCCGGATGGGCGTTGCATCGTGGATCGTTGGAGTGACTCAGGCCGGACGGTAAGCCCTCGTTGTGATCAGCCAAGGGTGAAACACCTCGATAAAACGAGACTGCAGGGTGCGGAAGAAACGCTCCACTAGCTGTGGATCATCGAAGTGGAAGGGATATTCGCCTTCATGCCCCTTGAAGAAATACCAATTGAGCAGTGCGGTGGCGCCCGGCGCCATCAGCCCGTGAAACTCCAGCAATTGAGCGGAAGGATCCGGCAGATGCTCCAAAACATCAAGGCAGACAACCGTGTCGAATTGCAGCGGCCCTGATCGCGATGGGTCGCCATCCTGGGCGGTGCAGTCGCTGAGGGCACGGTGCACCGACAGGCGATCGGCGAGCCCTAGGGAGGCCGCACGGGCTGCAACAAACGCCCGGTTGTGGGGATTGAGATCCACGAACCAGACGTGATCAACCTGCGGCAGGGCTGCCGCTGCAAGGGCATGGGTGCCGATGCCACCACCGAAATCCAGCACCCGACCGCGGGCAAACTGCTGCTGGAGCCGGAGGGTATCGGCGATGTAATCGGCGCTGCTTAGGTGCCAGGCGGCCAGCTCCAGCAGATGGCCCGTGCCGACGGTGTCTTCATAAAAAGAGGCTGCATCCTCTGGCTGGAAGGCCCCGGGATGTAGGGCGGCGAGATCGTCCTTACCAACGGGCAGACGGGCTTCCAACTCCTCCAGCGAGCAGTTGAGCTGACGAGCGAGATGGCGGCGTAGATCAAAGCCGTCGGCAAGAAAAGCAGCCACATCGATCGAGGTAGCTCTGCTGACCGGCTGCATGGGCAATGGATCTGGTGGGAGCAACCTAAACGCCGGGCCTGGATGCCACATTCATTGACGTGCCGTCGAGCAGGTTGGCGTGGAAGGCCCCCTTGGGTTTGTGGTGATTGACAAGCCGGCGGGACTCACCTCCCATGCCTGCGTTTCCCGCCTGCGTCGCCAGCTGGGAACCCGCCGGGTCGGCCATGGCGGCACCCTCGATCCAGCGGTGACCGGGGTCCTACCAATCGCCGTCGGACAAGCCACCCGGCTGTTGCCCTACCTCGCTGGAGAGAAGACTTACCGCGGATCGATCCAGCTGGGACGACGCACCACGACGGATGACCTGGAAGGAGAGCTCCTGGAGGATCAGCCCTGGCCCCAGCTCAGCATCCCTGAGCTAGACGTTCAGCTTGAGAACTTCAGGGGGGCCATTGATCAGCGCCCGCCTCAGGTGTCCGCCGTGCATGTCGATGGGGAGCGCGCCCATGCCAGGGCCCGGCGAGGTGAGTGGATGGATCTGCCGCCCCGGCCGGTCACGATCCACCGTCTGGAACTGTTGCGTTGGGATTCCGCATGCGGCGTTCTGGAGCTGGAGGTGCACTGCTCCGCCGGTACCTACATCCGCTCCCTCGCCCGTGACCTTGGCGAGCGACTGGGTTGCGGTGGATGCCTGGCAAGCCTGCGTCGGGTGCAGGCCATGGGATTTCGAATCGAACAAGCGGTTCCCTTAGCGGATGGGGAGTGGACTGCCGAGCTGATCCCACCGCAGCAGCCCCTGGCCGATCGACCGCAGCGAATCGCCTCCGAGTCGGAGGTGGAAGACTGGCGCTGTGGGCGGCGCCTCAGCCTCCAACCCGAGATGAGCGCAGGACCGGTGGTCGTCCTCGATGGCGAGGGCCGCATGATCGGCCTCGGTTTGCACGAGGAACCGGGAAGCCTCCGCCCAAAGGTGGTCTTCGACGCCCGGGGATGAGTTCACGCCATGGGCTCGGTACCCTGCACAGCCAGGGGACACGCAAACAGGCAAGCGATGGCCGGCCACAGCAAATGGGCCCAGATCAAACGCACCAAAGCAGTGGTGGATGCCAAGCGCGGTGCCGTTTTCACCCGCATCGGTCGCGAAATCACAGTGGCCGCCCGCAGCGGCGCTGATCCAGCTGGCAACTTCCAGCTGCGCACTGCGATCGCCAAGGCCAAGGCCGCAGGAGTGCCTGCCGCCAACATCGAACGGGCGATCGCCAAAGGATCAGGCCAGGGAGGAGCAGCGAACCAGCTGGAAGCCATCCGCTACGAGGGCTATGCCCCAGGAGGTGTGGCTGTACTGGTGGAGGCGCTCACGGACAACCGCAACCGCACCGCCGCCGACCTACGCCTGGCCTTCAGCAAGAACGGCGGCAACCTTGGGGAGTCGGGCTGCGTCAGCTATCTCTTCGACCACCGCAGCGACGTGCGCATCCAGGCAGACACGCTGTCGGAAGAGACGCTCCTCGAGGCACTCCTCGAACTCGATGCTGAGGGCTACCAGCTGGAGGGAGAGAACCAGGCGGTGGTCCACGGCGGCTTCGAAAGTCTCGAGGCCTTGCAGGATGGGCTAAGGGATCAGGGCTGGACCGTGCTCGAGTGGGAGCACTGCTGGCATCCCCTCACCGCTGCTCCTGTGGACGATGAGGACACCGCCAGACAGTGCCTGAAGCTGCTGGAGGTCCTGGACAACCTTGATGACGTCAGCAGCGTCAGTACAAACCTGGAACTTCCTGAGGCGCTTCAGGCATCGCTGTCGCTCTGACCAGCGCCAAGGCCTCAGCGTCAGCCCATACCCAGAGACGGGGATGCTGCCGCAACCAGCTCGCCGGCACCGCCGGCGTGGGCTCTGCACAGAGCACCTTCTGCAGGATGGCGGCCTTGGCCGCACCGGTCACCACCAGATGCACCTCGCCAGCCGCCAGGATCTCGCCCAGCCCGATGGTGATCGCCTGCGGGGGAACCCCCTGCGGATCAGTGGCGAAGTCCTCCGCATTCTGGCGACGGGTGGCATCACTCAGCTGCACAACCCGACAGCGCACCGCATCGCTGCAGGGGGGCTCATTAAATCCCACATGGCCATTGATGCCGAGACCGAGCAGCTGAATCCCTAGGCCCCCAGCCATCTGCAGCGCACTGGCGTAACGCTCGGCCTCCGCCTCAGGATCAGACGCCGCCCCATCCGGCAAGCGGAGCTGATCGCTTCGGAGTGCCAGTGGCTCTCCCAGGTGCCGCCGCATGGTGGCGGCAAAACTGGTCTCTGCAGCAGCAGGCAGACCGACGTATTCATCAAGGTTGAAGCTGAGCCAGCCCTGCCGCAACCGCTCGAAATCCTTCTGGGGCCATGAGCGCAGGCGCTGCACCAACAGCCGATAAAAGGGGTCCATGGTTCGACCTGTGGCCAGCCCCATCGGCTGCGGAGCGGGCTCAGCCAGACGCTCCCGCAGCCGATGCTCCCAGTGATCCACCAAGTCCTCCATCAAGAGGGCTGAATCCGACCGGGTGATGAGCCTGAAAGGATCCATGGGCACGGGGCAGCGCGACGTGATCAGCCCCTCCAGGCTGGCTCGAGTTGAGGTAGGCGTGCCACCGCCGGATCGTAACTGGGGCGGAAGGGCCGAATCTCCACACCTTGGTAGTAGTGCTGCAAGATCTGCCGAAATTCAGCCCCCTGCTCCGCCAGCGCCCGAGCCCCCCACTGACTCATGCCCACACCGTGGCCGTACCCACGACCGCGAACTTCCAGCACCGGCTGAGGACGACGACGCAGACGCAGCTGCTGCGGGAGGGGAGGAGGGGGCGACAGCTGCTCGGAGATCCCATCACCATCGGGATCCACCAGAAACCCAACCCAGCGGGAAGACAACTGCGAGGGCGGTGTCGAGGGTGAGGGTTCCCCCTCCCCCTCCCCAGCAGCCAGCCAGTTGAACTCCACCATCGTGCTCTTCAGCCCCAGGCGCTGCCGCAGTTCGCTGCCACTGATCCGAAGCACCCCTACCGGGCCACGCACCCGTAGCGCCCGCACCCGTCCTGTCGTGCTGCTTTCCAGAACCTCCAGGCGCTCCACGCCACCGGTCTCTCGAAACGCACGGCGGAGCTGGTCTGCATCGAAACGCGTCTCCCAGCGATGCACCGGGCTCTGCTGATCGTGATCGGGAACACTCACCAGATAGGGCAGCTGGGAGCGCCAGACCTCGCCACTGGCTTCGGTGGCACCACCGGAACTGCTGTGAAAAACGGCATTGATCAACTGGCCGGCATGCACCAACACCAGCGAGCGGGTGCTTTGCACCGCCTCCAGCGTGCGGGGTGTTTGCGATTCCAACCCCCGATACACCTGGCTGGCCACAGTCGCCTGCACATCAAACAGCCCAGCTCGCCCCCGCTGACGCAGGGCGTAGGTGCGAGCGGCAACAGCCTGCGCCTGCAGGGCTGCCATCGGCCACTCCTGGGGCATTTCACTGCCCACAACACTGGGGAGATAGTCCTCAATCCCCAGGTGATTCACCACCGCAATCCGGCCCTTGTGAACCAAAAGCCGCAAGCTGCCCCCATAGCGCCGCTTCCCCAGCCAGAGCCCGCGGGGATCGTCCGTTTCAAGACGGAGCTGGGCGGAGGTGGGAAGCCGTCGTCGCATCGGTCGATCCGCCGGGGCACCGGCCTCCTCCATCACCAGGCTGAGCCCTCCAGAACTGAGCTCGATCTGTAAACGCGTCAGGTCGATGCGGCCCAGATCCGGCCCGGTTAACCGAAAGGGACGATCAGCATCAGCCCGCAGGGAGATCTGCTCGCTCTCCTGCAGCAACACGCGAATGTCAGGCTCCCTGGCCGCCACCACCGCTTGGTGAGTGCCTCCCAAGAGCAGCAGGCCTGAGGAAAGCCCGAGCGATGACAAGCCAAGGGAGACAAGAGGCTGCAGCCTGACCACAACCAAAGGCATCCAGGGCAGCCCAGTGTGCCGCGCAAGGGCGCAGCCATCCAGGGGGGTGCCAGGTTTAATGAATGAGACCAGCAGGTTGAGAGCAACAGACCGTGCAGGTCACCTTCCTCGGGACAAGTTCCGGTGTTCCCACCCGGGCCCGCAATGTTTCCGCCGTCGCCCTGCGGCTCCCCCAGCGCTCAGAGCTCTGGCTGTTCGACTGCGGCGAGGGCACGCAGCACCAGTTCCTACGCAGCGACCTGAGGCTGTCGCAACTGCGGCGGGTGTTTGTTACCCATATGCATGGGGACCATGTCTTCGGACTGCCAGGACTGCTTGCCAGCCTGGGATTAGCCGGCAGCAGCTCTGGGGTGGATCTCTACGGCCCCGATCCCCTGGAGGCCTATCTGCAAGGAGTGCTGCGCACCAGCTCCACCCGGATCGGATATCCACTCGCGGTCCATCGTGTGAAGGAGGCAGCCGAAGCGGGAACCTTGGTGCTCGAGGATGACGACATCCTGGTTCGAGCGACCCCCCTCACCCACCGGGTACCGGCTTACGCCTATCGGATCGAACAGAAACCCCGCGCCGGTCGATTCGATGTGGATCAAGCCAAGGCATTGAAGATCCCCCCTGGTCCGATCTACGCGGCCCTCAAACGGGGCGAGACCGTCACCCTGGAGGACGGTCGCCGCATCGACGGGCGCACCCTCTGCGGTCCGGATCGCCCCGGAGTGAGCGTGGTTTATTGCACCGACACCGTCTTCAGCGAAGCGGCTGTGGAGCTCGCCCGCGGCGCCGACCTGCTCATCCATGAGGCGACCTTCGCCCATAGCGAAGCGGAGATGGCCTTCCAGCGGCAGCACTCCACCAGCACGATGGCCGCCCAAACGGCTGCTGAAGCAGGTGTGAAGCAGCTTGTGCTCACCCATCTGAGCCCCCGTTACGCACCTGGGAACGCCATCACCGCGGATGACCTGCTCGCTGAGGCGCAGGCGATTTTTCCCGAGACCACCCTGGCCAAAGACTTCCTCACCCTCGAGGTGAACCCGACGAACTGAGGGCTCGGCTGCAACAGTTCATGATCAGCTGCGCTCTGACCCGGGCGGATGGCCTGCCCCCCGTGATACAAGAACCTGGTGCGGTGTACCCGTCAGATCCTGGCGTCCTCCATGGCCTCTCTTTTCAATTCCCTGCGACGGTCCCTGAGCCGGCTGCTGCTCGTGCTGCCCGTGCTGATCGGTCTCGCCTTCAGCTCTCCGGTTCTGGCAGCCCAGTGGGATGCCGAAACGCTCACCGTTCCCGCTGATGCCAACGGCGATCTGGTGACGTTCAGCGAACAGGAGATCAAGTCCGGCCGCAAAGTCTTCAACACCAGCTGCGGCACCTGCCACGCCGGTGGCATTACCAAGACCAACCACAACGTTGGTCTTGACCCCGAGACCCTGGCCCTCGCCACCCCGGCACGCGACAACGTCGACGCCCTGGTGGACTACATGAAGGACCCCACGTCCTACGACGGTGAGTACAGCATCGCTGACGTGCATCCCAGCATGCGCAGCAGCGACCTCTTCGTTCAGATGCGCGACCTGACCGATGAGGACCTGCGCCTGATGGCGGGCTACATCCTGGTGGCCCCGAAGGTGCAGGGGAACCAGTGGGGCGGCGGCAAGATCTACTTCTGATCCGATCGATCACCGGGCATCCAGGAGATGTCGTTGAACCGCCCCCTAGGGGGCGGTTTTTTATGCCTCTGTCGCCGCTGGAGCCGGGTAGAGATTGGCAGGATCGAGGGACCGTGGATGGCGGCTGTACCACCACTCCTGAAGCTCGGAACTAAACCGCACGGAGAAGAGGGTCAAGACGGTGGCCGTCGGGCGGGAACCGGGCTGCAAGAGCTCCACGGCATAAGAGGGGCAGCGACGGGCCGCAAGATCGGGCACAAAGCGGCGGCCGACCCGACGCCAGCTGGGCTCCTTGCTGCGCCAGACGAGGCGACAGCAGGGCCAGGGAAGCTCTTCACGGTCAAACAAACGGCAGCAGGGGCCAATGACCCGGAAGCTGTATTGCCCCCCCGGGCTCGTGTGCACCGTGCCGTGCTCAAGCAGCTCTGTCATTCAACGACCCGGGCTTTGAAAACGCTGACACGCTGCCAGCAAAAAGCCACCCCTTGGGGTGGCTGATGGACAGTCGTTCGGAAGGCGAACGATTGCAGGGTCGGACTCAGTAGAGCTCTTCCTCGGCGTGGGTCTTGATGGTGCAGTCGGAGGTGGGGTAGGCCACGCAGGTCAGCACGAAACCGGCTTCGATCTGATCGTCGTCCAGGAAGCTCTGGTCGGACTGATCGACGGTGCCAGCGGTGATCTTGCCTGCGCAGGTGGAGCAAGCGCCTGCACGGCAGGAATAGGGGAGATCGATGCCCTGCTCTTCAGCGGCGTCGAGGATGTACTGATCGTCGGGCACCTCGATGGTCTTGTTCAGACCTTCGCTCTCGCTGATCAGAGTGACCTTGTAGGAAGCCATGGATGATTGGAGTGTGCAAGATCCGAAAAGATCGAATCCGCAGGACCGCACTTATCTACATCGGCTTGGGCCAATGACAGGCGCTTCCTTGAAGCATTTCCGCCAAGGCCAATCAAACGGCGACCAACAGATAAGGCTGGCTTATTAGGCAACGCGTCGACGGATCTCAAGCAAGCCCCAGCGCCCCTGGGCCGTCTGAGCGGTCACCTGCCAGCCCAGATCGTCCAGCACCGCCGTCAACCGTGCCGCCTGATCCACCAGAAGGCCACTCAGCAGCGCTCGGCCTTGCGGACGCAGAACGGCCTGAAAACGGGGAGCCAGGGCTTCGATCACTGGCGCCAGGATGTTGCAAAGCAGCAAGTCAGCTGGCTGCCCCTCCAGCAGCTGCTCAAGGGTTTCCACCGACCCCTGACGGACCTCCAGTCGTTCAGCCAGCGCTCCGCTCAGGCTGGCGTTATCGCTGGTGGCCCTGACAGCCAGGCTGTCCGTGTCCACCGCCAACACCGCCTCAGCGCCCAAGCCAAGGGCTGCGAGCCCCAGGATGCCGCTGCCACAACCGAGATCCGCCACCCTCAACCCCAGGGGAGGCTGCTCCTCCAGCGCTTCGAGGCAGAGTCTGGTGGTGGGATGACTGCCCGTCCCAAAAGCACTCCCTGGGTCCATCCGCAGCACGAGGCGATCGGCGTGCTCCGGGGGCACCTCAAGCCAAGCGGGCAGGATCAGCAAGCCACGGCCCACAGGATCGGGCTCCCAGTGCTGCTTCCAGGTGAGACTCCAGTCCTCATCGTCGAGCTCAACCCAACTCGGCTGAGGGAGGGCAAGGCCGAAGGTGGAAGCCAGAGGCTCTAGGGCAGCGATGAGTGCAGCGCGCTCGTCCAGGGGCCATTCCGGCGCCGGCAGCCAAAGCTGAAGAGTGCGCCGATCGGGGGTTTCCGGCGCATGTTCCACCGACAGACGATGCAGACCGAGACTGTCGAGCTTCCAGAGGAGTGACTCCTCCAGTTCAGGCGCCAGTGGCAACGAAAGTCGCCACCAGCGCAAAGGAGCGGAGCCTGTCATGGGTTGATTGCGCTCAGAGCGTCACGGGATGGGCTTCCTGAATGCCATTGATGGCATGAATGGTGGCCAGAAGGCTGGGAGGGATCGGATCATCGATGCTGAGCACCATCACCGCGTCACCGCGCACGATCCGGCGCCCCACCTGCATGGAGGCGATATTCACGTTGTGCTCGCCGAGCAGGGATCCGAGATGGCCAATGATTCCAGGCATATCCCGATGCCTGGTGAAGAGCATGTGACGGCTCGGAGGCACATTGACCGGGAATTCATCAATGCTGGTGACCCTCAGATCACCATCGGCAAACACGGCACCGGTCACGCTGTGGCCACCCTGCCCGCCACGGGTGGTGAGCTGAAGGGATCCACCGGCAAAATCGCGGCTGGCATCGTCCTTCACCTCCAGAACGTGAATGCCCCGGCTCTTTGCCTCCAGCGCCGCATTCACATAGTTGATCCGATCGCCGAGGGCACTCGAGAGAAGCCCCTTCAAAGCGGCAACCACGAGAGGCTGAGAAGGATGCTCGGCGAACTCACCTTGAAGCCGCACCTCCAGCTCCTGAACCTGCCCTCCTGAGAGCTGGCTGACCAGCAGGCCCAGCGTTTCCGCCAACTGCAAATGGGGCTTAAGACGCTCCATGATTTCGGCACTCAGACCGGGAATGTTCACGGCGCTGCGAGCCGGCAGCCCCAGCAGCACATCACGGATCTGCTCCGCCACATCGATCGCCACGTTTTCCTGGGCCTCCTCCGTGGATGCCCCCAGGTGAGGCGTCAGCACCAGCCCTCGCTCCACAGACCGGAGAGGGGAGTCAGCGGCGAGAGGCTCGCTGGCAAAGACATCCAAACCGGCTCCGGCAATCACTCCGTTGTCGATCGCTTCTGCCAGGGCCGACTCATCCACGATGCCGCCGCGAGCGCAATTCACGATGCGAGCGGTGGACTTCATGCTGCGCAGCAGCTCGGCGTTGACGAGGTTTTCAGTGTCCGGAGTCCGGGGGATATGCAGGGTGATGTAGTCCGCGCTGCGAAACAGCTCATCCAGCTGGGTGAGGCGCACCTGCATCTGCTGGGCGCGGTCGGCGGAGATGAACGGGTCGAAAGCGATCACATCCATCCCCATCGCCTTGGCCACGCGGGCCACATGGGAGCCGATCTTGCCCAGACCGACGACACCGAGCGTTTTTTTGTAGAGCTCGTTGCCAACGTATTTCTTGCGGTCCCAAGCGCCATTGCGCATCGAGGCATGGGCCTGAGGGACGTGGCGAGACAGGGAAAGCAGCAGGGCCAGAGCGTGCTCCGCTGCGGCAATGGTGTTGCCCTCCGGCGAGTTCACCACCAGCACCCCTCGCTGGGTGGCGGCCGGCACATCAACGTTGTCAACACCAACGCCGGCCCGGCCAATGATGCGTAGACGATCAGCGGCCGCGATCACATCCGCGGTCACCTGGGTGCCAGAGCGGATCATCAGGGCGTCGTAGTCGCCAATAATCGCCTTGAGTTCTTCAGCGCTAAGCCCAGTGCGCTGATCAACCTGGGCCACCTGACCAAGGATGTCGATCCCTGCCTGATCAATGGGATCGGAAACCAGAACTTTCGTCATCAACCGGCAGGAGAGAGCCGTGGGCCACTGTAGAGAGCGACCCGCGATGCCCTTGTTGCCCAGCGGACCGCCGCACGGCTTCGCCCAGGAGCATCACGCCGAAGCAGCGGTTTCGTCCAACCCTGCGCACAGACTTTCGTCAGCAGCCCAGGACACAGTGCGTTCAGCGAAACCTGAAGAAAACATTTAAGATTATTGGGACAGGTTGGCGGTCGCCATGTTTCCTCGCCTTGCTCAGCAATATCGATCGGTGGTCAAGGACTTGGTGATGAGCCTCCAGGCTCTGGCCACCAGCCTCAAGAAGCGTGGAGTCACTGCCACCTGCTACGTCTGTGACGACGGCCGGGATGACCATGGGGCCTCGTTTGTGGCCCAACTTGGAGACCAGCACATGGTGCGTTTTCTGGTCTCTGATTTCGGGATCAGCTGGGTGGAATCCCGCAATGGTCGCGAACTGGTGAAACTGGAAGGCGCTGAGGCCATCCAGGAGCTGCAGAGGGTGACACAGTTCCTCCAGCAGCCGTCTGAAGAGTCCGTTCACGAGACGGTCAAGACAGTCCAGCGATGAGCAGACCGGGGGAGCTGACGCTCCCCCGCTGATCGATCAAGCCGCCGAGCTGTCGTCCGTCGCGGAGGCCTTAGGAGCAGCCGAAGCACTCCTGGCTGCAGCAGCAAGAGGACGCATCGAGTTGGCCGTCACCTCAGATCCCTCCGTGAGCTTCTGACGGACAAGCACCTCAATGGCATCCTTCGCCTCAGGGTTCTGCTCAAGCCAGGTGATGGTGTTGTCACGCCCCTGACCGATGTTGTCGCCCTCGTAGCTGTACCAAGCACCCTTACGGGTCACCACGCCGGTCTCTTCGGCCAAATCGAGCAGGCAGCCCAGGGTGCTGATGCCGCGGCCAAACAGGATGTCGAACTCGGCGATGCGGAAGGGAGGAGCAACCTTGTTCTTCGCCACCTTGACCTTGGCCCGGATGCCGTACTCCTCGGTGCCGCGCTTGAGCGTTTGGATACGACGAATATCCAAACGCACCGAGGCATAGAACTTCAGAGCATTACCACCGGTCGTGGTTTCAGGGTTCCCGTAGGTGACACCGATCTTGAGGCGCAACTGGTTGAGGAAAATCACCGTGCAACCGGACTTGCCGATGTTGCCGGTGATCTTGCGCATCGCCTGGCTCATCAGCCTGGCCTGACTGCCGACAGCCAGATCGCCCATCTCCCCTTCGATCTCCGCCCGAGGCGTCAGGGCGGCGACGGAATCGACGACGACGATATCGACGGCGGCGGAGCGGACGAGCTGATCGACGATCTCTAGGGCCATCTCACCGGTATCCGGCTGAGAGACCAGCAGATTCTCGATATCAACGCCCAGAGACGCTGCATAGACCGGATCCAGAGCGTGCTCCGCATCCACAAAAGCCGCCACACCGCCGCGGCGCTGCACCTCGGCAATCGCATGGAGGGTCAGCGTGGTCTTACCCGAGCTTTCCGGCCCGTAGACCTCGACCACCCGTCCTTTCGGATAGCCACCACCAAGGGCGAGATCGAGGGTGAGTGCGCCGGTGGGGATCGTTTCGACCCGCATCCGGGAGGCATCTCCCAGACGCATGATCGAACCCTTGCCGAAATTTCGCTCAATCTGGCCAAGCACCAGATTGAGGGCTTTGTCTCTCTCGCCGGGGCGAGAGTCTGGACCGGGGGTCGGGGAGGATTTCACGTCGACTGGCATGGATGGAAACGGTAAGGGGCTGACGGGCGCTGACGACCACGGGCCGGGACAGCACAGAAAGCGCTGCGACCGGGACGACCGACGCCAGACAGACCATTCAGTGCCCTGCCAAACGCCATCTGTCCCATGTAGTACAGATGTACGTTAACGAATCAGGGCCAGCTCGCCAAGGGGGACGCAAACAGCTCCGGCTCAAGCCAATGAACTCCATCCGGCAACCCATGGCGATCCTGGGGCTTCAGGTATCCCCAGCTGACCAGGTAGCAGGGAAGATCGTCCAGCCCGGGGGTGCGATGCACAGCTTCGAGGGTGGCGCGGCGATCCTCGATGAACCCTCGCAGTCGGCGAACGGCACGCAGCTGGAGCAGCACCTCCGGCTTACTGCCATCTTCATGGCCATGCAGCAAAGCAGGCTGGAGATCGAGAGCGTCAAGGAGCTCTGCGGCGAAGGCACGGCCCTTGGTCGTGAGCACAGACCAAGCCACACCCTCCGACTGAAAACGGCGAAGCCGGTCAACCACACCAGGGAACGGGCGATGCAACGCCAACCAGGAGGTCCTGTCCTTGGCGACAGCCTCCCGTCGCACCTGCTCCAGCGCCTCCTGAAGCACAGCGGGCTGCCAGCCTCGGGCCTCGAGCGACCGCTCGGTTCTACGGAGATAGTCAGCACTGTCCTGGGGGGCACCGAGGCGCCGCAAGGGACTCTCCGCATCCATCAGCTCAGCGGCGAGGAGGACCATCTCCCAACCGTGATGAACCCAGGGACGACTGGAGCGAAACAGGGCGGGCAACTCAACAGGGAGCGCTGCTTCAGCTGCGGGGCCGATCAGACGAATGGAGGCTTGCCTGGCAGCCCACCAGTACTCCTCCATGCCATCGATGATCACGCCATCGAAATCGAAGACCAACAACGGGGAGTTGGACACGATCGAACCGGAAAAACTGGGCCGCTAGGATTCGAACCTAGGAATGGCGGGACCAAAACCCGCTGCCTTACCACTTGGCGACGGCCCATTGACTCCGAATCAGTGGCTACCCGCGGCAGCTCTGAACGGCGTTTGAATAGTTACCCACAGCGGAGTGACCTTCGTCAATCCATTCCCTCCGCAAAAGCACGCTGAGGGGACCGTCATCAGGGCGGAAACACCCGCAGTCGCTGTTGATCCGCCTGGCCGAACACATCGCTACGGAGGCGGTAACGAGCAATGAGATCGGCCTGCATGCGCCGAACTTCCTCGTTACGAGGGAGGAGTTCCACAGGACGCCCCTGGGGCACAACCACCTGCTCGACCGCCAGGCGACACTCCTCCAATGCGGCGAAAGCATCCGCCTGATCATCAGGCAAGGCGGGGGCTTCAGGAGTAAGGCGGCGCGAGAGCAAACGCTCGAGCGCCCGCTCCACCTGAGGCAGGGTGTCGGCCTTGATCACCAGAATCGGCACCCGCGCCTCCCGGGCCTGGCGGCGCAGGTCGGGTTGACGGCCCAAGCCTTGCCGAACACTGAGAACCACATCAGCCGCGGATAGATCGTCCACAAGCTGCACGGGCCAGCGATGGCGACGACTGGCCTCCTCCACCAGGCGGGGGGTGAGACCACAGCAGATCACCTGAAGAACATCCGGCGTCGAGGCGGCTTTGTGGGCTGCTTCGCGGGCTGCGTCTGAGGCTGGTTCCGATACCAGTTCAGGCTGTCGTTGGTCCGAGACGTGACTGGGATCCGGCGTCGGCACCATGGCGAGCCGTGGCGGCTCCCGAAGGTCCCGAGGTGGCCGAAGCCGCACCGCAAGGCCGGTGCCCTTGTCAGGCAATGGATCGCATCGGCGCACGGATCCATCAGAAGAGAGCTCCCTCTCTTCTGGCCGAGGGGTCTGCCCCCGCAGCAGGAGATCCACCGTGCGACCGACATCGGCATGCACCGCCCAGCGATGCCGGCTATGCATCTCAACGGCCAGGGGGAAGGTGGGCTCGGCCGCCCGCTCCAACACCGTTTTCTGACTGCGGCGCCGACGCGCTTCCTCGTCTCCAAGGGTGACCGATTCAATGCCGCCCACCAGATCACAGAGGGTCGGATTTTTAATCAGGTTCGCCAGGGCATTGCCGTGGGCGGTCGCCACCAGCATCACCCCCCGTTCCGCAATGGTGCGGGCCGCCTGCGCTTCCAGTTCAGTGCCGATCTCATCGATCACGATGACCTCGGGCATGTGGTTCTCCACGGCTTCGATCATCACCTGGTGTTGCAGCTCAGGACGGGCCACCTGCATGCGTCGGGCCCGGCCGATCGCAGGATGCGGGATGTCGCCATCGCCGGCGATCTCGTTGCTGGTGTCGATGACCACCACCCGCTTCTCCAGCTCATCGGCCAGCACCCTGGCGATCTCCCGAAGGGCCGTGGTCTTGCCCACACCAGGACGCCCCATCAGCAGGAGGGACTGACCGCTATCGAGCAGATCCCGCACCATCGCCACGGTGCCAAAGACAGCGCGACCAACCCTGCAGGTGAGCCCCACCACGTCGCCGCGACGGTTGCGGATCGCACTGATGCGGTGAAGGGTGCGCTCAATCCCAGCCCTGTTGTCAGCACCGAACCGACCAAGCCGCTCCACCGTCGCCTGTAGATCGTCCCTGAGCAAACAACGCTCCCCAAGAGGCAGTGAGCGGCCCGGATATCGGGCTTCGGGCACCCGACCCAGATCGAGCACCACCTCAAGCAACTGCTCGCGGGAGGATTCCGTCTGCAGAGCAACCTGCACCTCAGCCGGCAACAGAGCCAGCAAGCGATCAAGATCGTCAGTGATCCGCTCGGTGCTCATGCGCCTCGGCCCACCACCATTCACCCAGCCATGAAGGCCTTCTAGCAGGCTTCCGGACCAGTGTGACGCTGCAACCAGGGTCGAATCAACGCGCGGGCGCTAGCCAGTGCTCGTGACCAACCCTCAGGCCAGTCACGCAAATTCCGCCCTCGCTGCTGCGCCTCCTGGAGCCATGGCTGCACCAGGGTGCGGGCTTTCCCTCCGAAGGCCACCCCAGCCGGTGCTGAGTCACCCCCCTCAGGCAGCTGGGTGATCGTGGCCTCATTGGTGCCACCGGCCAGCTGCAGCGGCCCGGGGGGAGCGAACGGGAGCAACTGCTGCCACAGCTTCACAGCGGCTCGGGCCGTGCCGCTGCCCACATCCCCCGACATGGGTCGACCATCCAGCTGCCATAGAGGGCGTTGGCCGCAGGCACGCAGAACGGCGTGGCGCATCCAAAGCTCCCGTGCCAGATCGTCGACCGTGAGGCCATGGCCTTCCAGCCCACAGCTGACAGCCAAGCGTTTAAAGGGCACCTCCGCCTGCATCACAGGCGCCAGAGTTGCCTGAAAGGCAGCGATCCGACCAGGGGCCGTGTGGATCTCAACGGCATCGGGCCGCAGCTCCCGAAGCAGGGCGGCCAGGTCGTCGCGTCCGATGATCGAATCGCGGCTCGTGATCAGGGCTAGAGGACAGGCGGGCAGACAGCGACCACAGCCATAACAGCGGTCAGGGAGAACCCCCACAAACTGATCAATCGCCAGTGCTGGGCAAACCCGTTCGCAAGGCCGCGAGCAATCGGGAGGGCAGCGACCCGGATCAAATTCGGCCTTACGAAAATGGGCATCGCTGCCATCGCTGACACTCACCATCAGCCATGGGCGACTGCCGATCTGATCCTCAGCCCAGGCCAAACCCTCCCGTGCAGCGAGCACGACGGCAGGATCTGCGGCCACATCCACGCAGTGCACACCGGCAACGGCATAGAGCGCACACAGATCAGCGATCGAAGGCAAATCCGTGTTGCTGGCCCCGCAGATGAGCTTGACCCAGCGTCCCTGCGCCAGGGCTCGCTCACCGGCATCGCCGCCCGCAGCAGCGAGGGTCATGGGGTGGCTCAGGCCCCCAGCAAACGGGTCATGGGCTGCCAACGCAAAGCTCGGGCACCACCCATCTCCACCACCACCTTCAAGCGCGGCTCCCGTCGACAGAGCGCGCAGAGGGAGAGCAGCTCGGAGCGAGACAGGACCTGCCCTTCAAGCAACCAGAGCACCACAGGCTGATCGCCCAGCATGCGCTCACCGAGCAGAGGCATGACCTCCTGCACCTCACCGACAGCGGCACCGCGCCCAACGCTCTGATGACCGAGGTGCGGCGGACGAACGCCATGCTTTTGGAAGAGAAAGACCTCCGGATCACCCAGGCCACGCGCCGTTGTGATGTGGGTGCGATAACCAGCTGCCCGCAAACGACGCAACAAACGCGTCTCGGCACCACCTTCAAGAGGAGCATGGACAGCCATGCAACCCTCAGCCTCGAGCTCGCGGCGGAATCCCCGTCCAGAGAGCAGCAGCGGCATGAACCCAGAACAGCTTTGGGGAGTCTGGCAGCAGGAGGAGGCTTGAGGGGAGGGGGAACCGTCGTGGTGTAAGTTTTTTGTTTGCTCCGTGTTTCTGTGCCCGTCCGCTAGCCGGGCCTCCAGTTCACAGAGCAGGTCCGGCGATTGCGCCGGATCCCCAGGCCAGTGCAACCCCTGCCTTCGGGCACGTTGCCGGGAAACTGACCGGTCACTTCCGGACAAGTCCCAGCCAGCTGATTCGCTCGCTAGCCCCATTCCGGATCACGTCCCCTCAGGCGACGCGTTCCCGGCCATGACTGCGTTACTTCGATCAGCGCCCTCCAGGCCCCCTTCCTTCTCGGATGGAGGTTGTCCACGCTGGCGTTTCTACCCCCCATGTCCATCGGCATCCTTGGGAAGAAGCTGGGTATGTCCCAGCTCTTCGACGAGCAAGGCAGAGCCGTCCCGGTCACCTTGATCGAGGCGGGCCCTTGCCGCATCACCCAACTCAAAACAAATGACACGGATGGCTATGCCGCCGTGCAGATCGGTTTTGGCGAAACCCGCGAAAAACTGATCAATAAGCCCGCTAAGGGTCACCTCGCCAAATCCGGCGAGGATCTGCTGCGCCACCTGAGCGAGTACCGCGTCGATGACGTGGCCGGACTCGAGCTCGGTGGTGCCATCACCGTTGGTGATTTCGAAGCGGGCCAAAAGGTGGACGTGAGCGGCGACACCATGGGTCGCGGTTTCGCCGGTTATCAGAAGCGCCACGGGTTCAGCCGCGGTCCTATGACCCACGGTTCCAAGAACCACCGCGAACCGGGTTCGACCGGCGCCGGCACGACACCGGGCCGCATCTACCCCGGCAAGCGCATGGCCGGCCGCTATGGCGGCAAAAAAATCACCACCCGTGGGCTCACGATTCTGAAGATCGACAGCGAGCGCAATCTGCTGGTGGTGAAGGGTTCCGTCCCGGGCAAGCCGGGCTCCCTGCTCAACATCCGGCCCGCCAAGCGTGTGGGTGACAAGCCCGCCAACGGAGGTAAGTGATGGCCAACTGTGTTGTTCGTGACTGGCAGGGCAAGGAAGCCGGCAAGGCAAGCCTTGACCTGAAGGTGGCCAAGGAGACCACCGCCCTCGACCTGATGCACCGTGCCGTCCTGCGTCAGCAGGCCCACAGCCGTCAGGGCACCGCCAGCACCCTCACCCGGGCGGAAGTCCGCGGTGGCGGTCGCAAGCCCTACAAGCAAAAAGGCACCGGCCGAGCCCGCCAGGGTTCGATCCGTACGCCTCTGCGTCCCGGTGGCGGCATCGTCTTCGGACCGAAGCCCCGCAGCTACAACCTTGCGATGAACCGCAAGGAGCGTCGCCTGGCCTTGCGCACTGCGCTGATGGCCCGCATCGAAGACCTCACGGTGGTGAAGGATTTCGGCAGCTCTCTGGAAGCACCGAAAACCCGTGAGATCACTGATGCACTCGGTCGCCTCGGCATTGCCGATGGAGCCAAGGTGCTGATCATCCTTTCCAGCCCCTCTGAGGTGGTGCGCCGCTCGGTGCGCAACCTGGAGAAGGTGAAGCTGATCGCCGCCGATCAACTCAACGTCTTCGATCTTCTCAACGCCAACTCCCTGGTGATGGGCGAGGACGCACTCGCAACGATTCAGGAGGTCTACGGCGATGACTGAGCGCTTCACCGGACGTCTGGCCGATGTGATCCGCCGCCCGCTGATCACCGAAAAGGCCACCCGCGCACTGGAACTCAACCAGTACACCTTTGAGGTGGATCACCGCGCAGCCAAGCCCGACATCAAGGCTGCCGTTGAGCAGCTCTTCGATGTCAAGGTCACGGGCATCAGCACCATGAACCCGCCGCGGCGCAGCCGTCGCGTCGGTCGCTTCGCCGGCAAGCGTGCCCAGGTGAAGAAGGCCGTGGTGCGCCTGGCCGAGGGCAACTCCATCCAACTCTTCCCTGAGTCCTGAGGGGTCTGAAACGTCATGGCAATTCGTACTTTCCGCCCCTACACCCCCGGTACCCGCACCCGGGTGGTCACCGACTTCAGTGAGGTCACCGGCCGCAAGCCGGAACGTTCCCTTGTGGTGGCCAAGCACCGTCGCAAGGGACGCAACAACCGCGGTGTGATCACCTGCCGCCATCGCGGTGGTGGCCACAAGCGTCTGTATCGCGTTGTGGATTTCCGCCGCAACAAGCACGGCGTGCCCGCCAAGGTCGCCGCTATCCATTACGACCCCCACCGCAATGCGCGGCTGGCCCTGCTCTTCTATGCCGATGGCGAGAAGCGCTACATCCTGGCTCCGGCCGGTGTGACGGTCGGCCAGACCGTGGTCTCAGGACCTGAGGCACCGATCGAGGACGGCAACGCAATGCCGCTCTCGGCCATTCCCCTCGGCTCCAGTGTTCACTGCGTCGAGCTCTATGCCGGTCGCGGTGGCCAGATGGTGAGAACCGCTGGTGCCAGTGCCCAGGTGATGGCCAAAGAAGGCGACTATGTCGCCCTCAAATTGCCCTCTACCGAGGTGCGCCTGGTCCGCCGTGAGTGCTACGCCACCCTCGGCGAAGTGGGCAACTCCGAGATCCGCAACACCAGCCTGGGCAAGGCAGGTCGCCGTCGCTGGCTGGGACGTCGTCCTCAGGTCCGCGGCAGTGTCATGAACCCCTGCGACCACCCCCACGGTGGTGGTGAGGGTCGGGCACCGATCGGCCGCTCCGGTCCTGTCACCCCTTGGGGTAAGCCGGCCCTGGGTCTCAAGACCCGCAAGCGGAACAAGCCGAGTAACAAGTTCGTCCTCCGCAAGCGTCGTAAGACGTCCAAGCGGAGCCGTGGCGGACGCGACTCCTGATGTTGTTCACCGATCTGTCGTTCGCCTAATCCGCCATGGGACGTTCACTTAAAAAAGGCCCTTTCATTGCTGACAGCCTGCTGCGCAAGGTTGAAAAGCAAAACGCCGCCGACGACAAGTCGGTGATCAAGACGTGGTCTCGGGCCTCCACCATCCTGCCGATGATGATCGGCCACACCATTGCCGTTCACAACGGCAAAACCCACGTGCCGGTCTTTGTGACCGAGCAGATGGTGGGTCACAAGCTGGGCGAATTCGCCCCCACCCGCACCTTCAAGGGCCACATCAAAGACAAGAAAGGAGGCCGCTGAGACCATGACCACGTCATCCCCAACGGCCACCACCGCCCGGGCACACGGTCGCTTCATCCGCGGCTCTGTGTCCAAGGTGCGCCGTGTCCTCGACCAGATCCGCGGCCGCAGTTATCGCGACGCGCTGATCATGCTCGAGTTCATGCCCTATCGCTCCACCGGTCCGATCACCAAGGTGCTTCGGTCGGCTGTGGCCAATGCCGAGCACAACCTGGGCCTTGAT
Organism: Synechococcus sp. BS56D; assembly: GCF_004332405.1. NCBI lineage: Bacteria > Bacillati > Cyanobacteriota > Cyanophyceae > Synechococcales > Synechococcaceae > Synechococcus > Synechococcus sp. BS56D. Next base: position 399,604 of record NZ_PHQU01000001.1, read on the forward strand.
CCCTCCTCCCTGGTGATCTCCCAGGCCAGTGCCGACATGGGCCCTGCCATGAAGCGGTATCGGCCCCGCGCCCAAGGTCGCGCCTACGCGATCAAGAAGCAGACCTGCCACATCAGCATTGCTGTGGCAGCTCAGACCGACTCCTGACCCCCGAGCACACCGACTGATGGGACACAAAATCCATCCAACCGGCTTACGCCTGGGGATCACCCAGGAGCACCGGTCCCGCTGGTACGCCTCCAGCAAGAGCTATCCGACTCTTCTCCAAGAAGACGATCGGATTCGCAAGTTCATCCACAAGAAATACGGCGCTGCCGGCATCAGCGATGTGCTGATCGCCCGAAAGGCCGACCAGCTTGAGGTTGAACTCAAGACAGCACGCCCCGGCGTGCTGGTCGGCCGCCAGGGCAGCGGCATTGAAGAGCTGCGTAGTGGCATTCAAAAGACCGTCGGAGATCTGAGCCGTCAGGTGCGGATCAACGTGGTTGAAGTCGAGCGTGTCGACGCTGATGCCTTCCTGCTGGCCGAGTACATCGCCCAGCAACTCGAGAAGCGCGTGGCGTTCCGTCGCACCATCCGCATGGCCGTGCAACGGGCCCAGCGGGCTGGTGTGCTCGGCCTGAAGATCCAGGTGAGCGGCCGCCTCAATGGCGCCGAGATCGCCCGAACCGAATGGACGCGTGAAGGACGTGTGCCACTGCACACCCTTCGCGCCGACATCGATTACGCCACCAAAGTGGCCAGCACCACCTATGGGGTGCTGGGCATCAAGGTGTGGGTGTTCAAAGGCGAAGTGCTGGGCGACGAGGCCCGGCAGCAACTGCCTGTGGGGGCAACCCCACGGCGTCGGGCCGGTCGCAGGCCCCAACAGTTCGAAGACCGCTCTAACGAGGGTTGAACAGGAGGCCTGAACCATGCTGAGTCCAAAACGCGTCAAATTCCGTAAGCAGCAGCGCGGCCGCATGCGCGGCATCGCCACCCGAGGCAACACCATTGCCTTTGGTCAGTTCGCGCTGCAGGCACAGGAGTGTGGCTGGATCACCTCGCGCCAGATCGAGGCCAGCCGTCGTGCCATGACCCGTCACGTCAAACGTGGCGGCAAGATCTGGATCCGGATCTTCCCCGACAAACCGATCACGATGCGCCCCGCTGAAACCCGTATGGGTTCCGGTAAGGGCAACCCAGAATTCTGGGTGGCCGTGATCAAGCCGGGCCGGGTGCTCTTCGAGATGGGCGGTGCCGAAATCACCCCCGAGATTGCACGGGAGGCCATGCGCCTGGCGCAGTACAAGCTGCCCGTGAAAACCAAGTTCATCTCCCTGGACGACCAGGAGAAAGCCGCCGCTGGCAGCGATGCCAAGGCAGCGTCCACCGCAACCGTGGAGGCCTGACCATGGCACGCCCCAATGCTTCCGAGCTGCGCCAGCTCACCGACGCAGACATCAACGAGCAGATCGACGGCCTTCGCCGGGAACTGTTTGATCTGCGCTTTCAGCAAGCCACCCGGCAGCTGAGCAATACGCACCGCTTCAAGCAAAGCCGCATCAAGCTGGCCCAGCTGCTGACGGTGCAAGCGGAGCGTCAGCGCTCCGCCGCTTCCTGACCCCCTAAGGAGAACCAGACATGGCAACCAAGGAAAGGGTCGGCACCGTCGTCAGCGACAAGATGGACAAAACGGTGGTGGTTGCGGTGGAGAACCGCTTCCCTCATCCCATCTACCAGAAGACGGTCAGCCGCACCACTCGCTACAAAGCTCACGACGAGGACAACAGCTGCCGCGTCGGCGACCGGGTTCGGATCACCGAAACCCGCCCACTGAGCCGTCACAAACGCTGGGCTGTCGCCGAAGTGCTCAGCCACAGCGCCAAGGCTGAGGAGGCCGCGAAATGATTCAGCAGGAAACCTATTTGACCGTCGCTGATAACAGCGGCGCCAAGCGCATCCAGTGCATCCGCGTGCTGGGCAGCAACCGTCGCTACGCCCATGTCGGTGATGTGATCGTGGCCGCTGTCAAAGACGCCATGCCCAACATGGGCGTGAAGAAGTCCGATGTGGTCAAGGCTGTGGTGGTCCGCACCAGGCACACCCTCCGTCGCGACACGGGTAACTCGATCCGCTTCGACGACAACGCGGCCGTGATCATCAACGCGGACAACAATCCGCGGGGCACTCGCGTCTTCGGACCGGTTGCTCGGGAATTGCGCGAGCGCAACTTCACCAAAATCGTCTCCCTTGCTCCGGAGGTGATCTGAGATGGCAACCGCAACTCCCAAAACCAACACGAGCGAGCGCATCAAGATGCGTCTGCGCAAAGGTGACACCGTTCAGGTGATCACCGGCAAAGACAAGGGCAAGACCGGTGAGGTGCTGCGCACCCTGCCAAACGAGAACCGCGTGATCGTGCAGGGCATCAATCTGCGCACCCGCCACGTCAAGCCCACCCAGGAAGGTGAAAGCGGTCGGATCGTCACAGAAGAGGCCTCACTGCATGCCTCCAACGTGATGCTCTACTCCACCGAAAAGAAGGTCGCCAGCCGCGTTGAAGTGGTGATCGAAAAAGACGGCACCAAGAAGCGCCGCCTCAAGAAAACCGGCGAAGTGATCGATTGATCACCCGGCCCGTCTTCTGACCAAGCCCAGAAGTCCTCATCCCCCAGCTATGTCACTCAAACAGCGCTACAGGGAGACCATTCAGCCCAAATTGCTGAAAGACCTGAGTCTCTCCAACATCCACGAAGTCCCCAAGGTGGTGAAAGTCACCGTCAACCGGGGTCTCGGCGAAGCCGCCCAGAACGCGAAGTCCCTTGAGGCCTCCGTGACGGAACTGGCGCAGATCACCGGCCAGAAGGTTGTGGTGACCCGTGCCAAGAAGGCCATCGCCGGCTTCAAGATCCGTCAGGGCATGCCAATCGGCTGTGCCGTCACCCTTCGTGGAGACCGCATGTATGCCTTCCTGGAGCGTCTGATCAATCTGGCTCTGCCCCGCATCCGCGATTTCCGCGGTGTGAGCCCCAAGAGCTTTGACGGCCGTGGCAACTACACCCTGGGGGTGAGGGAACAGATCATCTTCCCTGAGATCTCCTTCGACAAGATCGACGCCATCAGGGGCATGGACATCACCATCGTGACCACTGCCCGCACGGATGAAGAGGGCCGGGCCCTCCTCCGCGAGATGGGAATGCCATTCCGCAGCAACTGAGCCCCCCTCGGAAACCACTATGGCCAACCACGACCCTATTTCCGACATGCTCACCCGCATTCGCAATGCGAGTGAGAAACGTCATCAGACCACCAAAGTTCCCGCCTCTCGGATGTCCCGCAGCATCGCCAAGGTGCTGCAGCAGGAAGGCTTCATCGCTGAAATCAGCGAAGAAGGCGAAGGCGTGCAGACGCACCTTGTGCTCGAACTCAAGTACAGCGGCAAGCACCGTCAGCCCACCATTCGCTCCATGCAGCGTGTGAGCAAGCCGGGCTTGCGCATCTACAAGAACACCCGTGGCCTCCCCAAAGTGTTGGGCGGTCTTGGAGTGGCGATCATCTCCACATCCAAGGGTGTGATGAGCGACCGCGATGCCCGCAAGCAGGGCGTCGGTGGTGAAGTGCTCTGCTACGTCTATTGATCCGGAGCCAGAACCATGTCTCGTATCGGTAAATCCCCCATCCCCATCCCCGACAAGGTGAGCGTGAGCCTCGATGGTCTCGCGGTCACCGTGAAGGGCCCGAAGGGCGAACTGAAGCGCACCCTCCCTGAGGGTGTGACCATTAGCCAGGTGGAGAACACTCTGGTGGTGGCTCCCAGCAGCGACAAGCGCCGCTCCCGTGAGCGTCACGGTCTCTGCCGCACCCTGGTGGCCAACATGGTCGAAGGTGTCAGCACCGGATTCAGCAAGAAGCTGGAAATCGTCGGTGTGGGCAACCGTGCCCAGGTGAAAGGCAAGAACCTTGTGGTGAGTGCCGGTTACAGCCACCCCGTTGAAATGATTCCTCCCGACGGAATCACCTTTGCGGTGGAGAACAACACCAACGTCACCGTCTCCGGAACCGACAAGGAATTGGTGGGCAATGAAGCCGCCAAGATCCGCGCCATCCGCCCACCTGAGCCCTACAAGGGCAAGGGCATCAAATATGCGGGCGAGCGCATCATGCGCAAGGCCGGCAAGTCGGGCAAGAAGTAACCCCCTGCCAGACCCCCTTCCGCATTTCCCACCATGTCGACTCTTTCCCGCAAACAACAGACCCAGAAGCGCCACCGGCGCCTGCGTCGCCAAATCAGCGGCTCCGCCGAGCGTCCCCGGCTGGCGATTTTCCGCTCCAACAACCACATCTACGCCCAGGTCATCGACGACGAGGCCCAGAGCACCCTTTGCTCAGCCTCTACTGTCGACAAGGACCTGCGCACCAGTCTCAAAGCCAACGCTGGAAGCTGCGATGCCTCCGTCGCCGTTGGCGAACTGGTGGCCAAACGCGCCCTCGCCAAGGGGATCCAACAGGTGGTCTTCGATCGCGGCGGCAACCTGTACCACGGACGGGTGAAAGCCCTTGCCGATGCCGCCCGGGAAGCGGGCCTGCAATTCTGACCCTGCTCTCACCATGACCGAACCCAACACCCAGACCAACCCCAACGACATCCCGGCAGCATCCGATGTGCCTGCAGCCGCCGAAGGGCAGCAGGAGCAGCGCCGGGGCCGTGGCGACCGCGATCGCGGTGATCGCCGTGGTGGTGGACGCCGTGGCGACCGCCGCAACCAGGAGCGTGACTCCGAATGGCAGGAGCGCGTGGTTCAAATCCGCCGCGTGTCCAAGACCGTCAAGGGCGGTAAGAAGATGAGCTTCCGAGCCATCGTCGTTGTCGGCAACGAGAAAGGTCAGGTCGGCGTGGGTGTCGGCAAGGCCGGCGATGTGATCGGTGCCGTTCGCAAGGGCGTGGCCGATGGCAAGAAGCATCTGGTGAAGGTGCCTCTGACCCGCCACAACTCCATTCCCACCCTGTCCAATGGTCGCGATGGCGCCGCCAGCGTGCTGATCCGCCCCGCCGCTCCTGGTACGGGTGTGATCGCGGGCGGTTCGATCCGCACCGTGCTGGAACTGGCCGGCATCAAGAACGTGCTTGCCAAGCGCCTGGGCAGCAAGACTCCCCTCAACAATGCGCGGGCTGCCATGGTGGCCCTCGAGGCTCTCCGCACCCACAAGGAGACCGCCAAGGAACGGGGGATCTCCCTCGAGCAGATCTACTCCTGATTCCCCATGACTCTCCGACTCGACAACCTCAAGGCCAACGCCGGCGCCCGACGCCGCAAACTGCGTAAGGGTCGCGGCATCGCCGCCGGCCAGGGCGCCAGCTGCGGCTTCGGCATGCGCGGCCAGAAGTCACGTTCCGGCCGACCCACCCGCCCCGGCTTCGAGGGTGGCCAGATGCCCCTTTACCGCCGGGTACCGAAGCTCAAGCACTTCCCACTGGTGAACCCAAAGTTCTTCACTGTGGTGAACGTATCTGCCCTCAATGAGCTCAAGGCCGGCAGCACCGTCAACCTCGACTCCCTGGTCAAGGAAGGGGTTGTGACCAGCCCCAAGCATCCGCTCAAGATCCTTGGCAATGGTGAGCTGAAGGTGAAACTCACCGTTCAGGCTGCGGCCTTCACCGCCTCCGCCCGCACCAAGATTGAAGCCGCTGGCGGCAGCTGCGAACTGCTCGACTGAATCCTCACGGATCCGCCAGTGCAGATCTAAGGTCTGAGCCGTCCGCAGTCCCCTGGTCTGCGGACGGCTTTTTGGCATCAAGCCCTTTCATTTCCATTCATCCATGCTCGTCAGTCGGGGTCGCAATCCCAGCGCCGGAGAGGTGATCACCCAGCTGGTGCAGAACAAAGAGCTGCGCGGTCGAGTGCTCACCACCCTCGGTCTGTTGATGCTCGTGCGCCTTGGGATTTACATCCCCATGCCCGGCATCGACCGGGTGGCCTTCCAGGACTTCCTGAAGCAAGGCGGCCAGCTGATCGGCTTCCTCGACATCTTCACCGGAGGAGGCATCTCCACCCTGGGCGTCTTCGCCCTGGGGATCCTGCCTTTCATCAATGCCTCGATCATCCTTCAGCTGCTGACAGCGGCGCTGCCGCAACTCGAGGACCTTCAGAAGAATGAGGGCGAGGCCGGGCGACGCAAAATCGCCCAGATCACCCGCTACGTGGCTCTGGGCTGGGGACTGCTGCAGAGCATCGTCTTCGCAATGATCCTGCGCCAGTACGCAGTCGAAGGTCTCAGCGAGACGGTGTTCGTGGTTCAGACCGCCCTGGCACTGGTCACGGGATCGATGGTGGTGATGTGGATCAGTGAGGTCATCACCGAACGGGGTATCGGTCAGGGCGCCTCGCTTGTGATTTTCCTGAACATCGTGGCCACCCTGCCCCAGGCGCTCGGGGCCACGATCGAAAAGGCTCAGACCGGAGACCGCAATGATGTCCTGGGCATCATTGTTCTGGTGCTGGTGTTCCTGGTCACGATCGTGGGCATCATTTTCGTGCAGGAGGGCGCCCGACGACTGCCGATTGTGAGCGCCAAGCGCCAGGTGGGCGGCACCGCCCTGCTCCCCAGTCGTCAGAGCTATTTGCCTCTGAAGCTCAATGCCGGTGGCGTGATGCCCATCATCTTTGCCTCAGCACTGATCTTCTTGCCGATCACCATCGCCAATTTCACCAAGAATCCGCTGCTGATCCGCGCCTCCAGCGCCCTCAGCCCTGGCGCTCCGAATCCCTGGCCCTATGCCCTGCTCTTCTTCGCATTGATCCTGGGATTTGCCTATTTCTACGCTTCGCTCACCGTGAATCCGAGCGATATCGCCTCCAATCTCAAAAAGGGAGGCGTGGCGATTCCAGGGGTGCGACCAGGCAGTGCCACGGCGACCTATCTCTCTGGTGTGCAAAACCGACTCACCTTGCTGGGGGGCCTCTTCCTTGGTGCGGTTGCGATCATCCCTTCCGCGGTGGAGCGAGCCACAGGAGTCACGACCTTCCAGGGCCTGGGTGCCACCTCGCTCCTGATTCTGGTCGGCGTGGCGATTGACACCGCCAAGCAAGTTCAGACCTACGTGATCTCCCAGCGCTACGAAGGGCTTGTGCGGCAATAGGCACGTTATCGATACGCGAAAAACACGCAATGAGCACGGCGACGTGCTTTTTGCCTGATACACCCCCGATTCCCTGATCCCCTTCTTCCCACGACTACAGCCATGAAGAACCGCCTCCTCTTCCTCGGCCCCCCCGGCGCCGGCAAGGGAACCCAGGCCGCACGCCTCTGCGCAAGCCACGGCATGAAGCACCTCTCCACCGGAGATCTGCTCCGTTCCGAGGTAGCCGCCGGCAGCGACCTGGGCAAGGAAGCCGAAGCGGTCATGAACAGGGGAGAACTGGTCAGCGACACCCTGGTGCTCGCCATCGTCAAGGCCCAGCTCGGCAGCCTGGATGGCGGGGGCTGGCTGCTTGACGGTTTTCCTCGCACCGTTGTTCAGGCCGAGGCCCTGGCACCACTGCTCGACGGACTCAAGCAACCCCTCGAAGCCGTCGTGCTTCTGGAGCTTGATGACGCGGTGCTCATTGAACGAATGCTCGCCCGCGGCCGCGCTGACGACACTGAAGACGTGATCCGCCACAGACTCGAGGTCTATCGAGAGAAGACCGCTCCACTGATTGATCACTACCGCCAGCAGGGCTTACTGCTCTCAGTCGAGGCCCAGGGCAGCGTCGAGGCGATCACCGAGCGGATCGAACAGGCGCTTCAAGGGTCTTGATAGACCCGCTGTGATAGGTTAGCTGTTTGGAATTTTGGAGAGCCACACCCCATGAAGGTGCGCGCCTCGGTCAAGAAAATGTGCGACAAGTGCCGTGTGATTCGCCGCCACGGCCGGGTCATGGTCATCTGCACCAACCCCAAGCACAAGCAGCGCCAGGGCTGATCCCCAGCTGCCGGACCTGAGGTTTAGCTCTGACAGCAGAGCCCCCTCAGGTCATCGCCTCAACTGCCGACACCGTCGGCCCCCGTCCCCCCTTCGATTGATTGCTCAGTGGCAAGGATTGCTGGCGTCGACATTCCCCGCGACAAGCGGATCGAAGTCGCCCTCACCTACATCTATGGAATCGGCCCCACCCGGGCCCGGACCATCCTGTCCAAGACCGGTGTCAACCCTGACATCCGCGTCAAGGATCTGGAGGATGGCGATGTGCAGAAACTGCGCGGCGCCACCGAGGCCTACACAATCGAAGGTGATCTGAGGCGTCAGGAGGGCATGGCCCTTAAGCGCCTGCAGGACATCGGCTGCGTCCGTGGCCGTCGCCACCGCATGAGTCTTCCTGTGCGCGGCCAGCGCACTCGCACGAATGCCCGCACCCGCCGTGGCGCGCGCAAAACCGTCGCTGGCAAGAAGAAGTAAGGCGAAGCCGCTGACGCCCGTCGTCAACGAACGCCCGCCCCTGACATCTCCCCCTATTCGCCTCCAGGCCCCAGCCCATGGCCAAACCCGCCAAAAAATCAGGCCCCAAGAAGGCCAAGCGCAACGTCCCGAACGGCGTTGCACACATCCAAAGCACCTTCAACAACACGATCGTTTCGATCACCGACACCACCGGCGAGGTCATCTCCTGGTCGTCGGCTGGAGCGAGCGGTTTCAAAGGCGCGCGCAAGGGCACACCTTTTGCAGCGCAGACCGCTGCCGAAGCAGCCGCCCGCCGTGCTCTCGAGCAGGGCATGCGTCAGATCGAGGTGCTGGTGCGTGGCCCCGGTTCAGGCCGTGAAACCGCCATCCGTGCCCTCCAAGTGGCCGGACTGGAGATCACCCTGATCCGCGATGTCACGCCGCTTCCCCACAACGGCTGCCGCCGTTCCAAGCGCCGTCGCGTCTGAGCGACGTTCCGCCCCCAGGTTTCCTTCCCTCCTCCCCGCTACAGACCGTGCTGCAATACCAGATCGACCGTATCGAGCATCAGATCGCTGATGATCGCGCTCAGACCGGTGTATTTCTCATCGGTCCCCTGGAGCGTGGCCAGGCAACCACCCTCGGCAATGCCCTGCGTCGGGTGTTGATGGGAGGCCTGGAAGGCAGCGCCGTCACCGCGGTACGCATTGCCGGCGTCAACCATGAATACGCCACCGTTCCCGGAGTTCGAGAGGACGTTCTCGACATCCTCCTGAACTGCAAACAGCTGAGCGTCAACAGCCGCACCAGCGAGCTGGAAATCGGTCGGCTTGTTGTCTCTGGTCCCGCTGAAGTGAAAGCCCGTGACCTGCAGTTTTCCTCCCAGGTGCAGGTGGTGGATCCGGAGCGACCGATCGCAACGGTGAGTGATGGTCACAGCCTCGAGCTGGAAGTCCATGTGGAGCGCGGCATCGGCTATCGCCCCGTTGACCGCCACAACGAAGACACCAGTGCCATCGATCTGCTTCAGATCGACGCCGTGTTCATGCCCGTACAACGGGTGAACTTCAGCATCGACGAAACGGCCGTTGCCGAAGGTGGATCTGCTCGTGAGCGGGTGCGCATGGAGGTGGTCACCGACGGTTCGATCACTCCCGATGACGCCATTGCTCAGGCGGCTAACCAGCTGATCGAACTCTTCCAGCCTCTGGCCACGGTCACGATGGTGGAGGAGCCCGGACTCGAGCCCGAGCCATCCGCAGAGGCCCAGATCCCCCTCGAGGAACTCAACCTCTCGGTTCGGGCCTACAACTGCCTGAAGCGTGCCCAGGTCAATTCCGTCTCCGATCTCATGGGCTTCAGCTACGAAGACCTGCTTGAGATCAAGAACTTCGGCTCCAAGTCAGCCGATGAGGTGATCGAAGCCCTCGAGCGCATCGGCATCTCGATCCCCCAGAGCCGCACCAGCGCCTGATTCCATCCGTTCGTCCCACCTCCGCACCTGAACCATGCGTCACCAATGTCGAGTTCCCCAGCTGGGTCGTCCGGCTGACCAGCGCAAGGCCATGCTCCGTGGCCTCACCACCCAGCTGATTCGTGAGGGTCGTGTGACCACCACCAAGGCCCGTGCCAAAGCCCTGCGTGATGAGGCCGAGCGCATGATCACGCTGGCCAAGGACGGCAGCCTCGCAGCCCGCCGCCGCGCCATCGGCTACATCTTTGACAAGCAACTCGTTCATGCCCTGTTCGACAAGGCTCAGGATCGCTACGGCGACCGGAACGGGGGCTACACCCGAATCACCCGCACGGTGCCCCGTCGTGGTGACAACGCCGAGATGGCGATCATCGAATTGGTCTGATCCAGACATCAGCGCTGATCTCCGAACCCTCGACTGTCGAACCCTCGTCTGTCTCTGACGGCCCCATCCGGAAACGGATCGCCATCAGTGTGCAGTACGAGGGTTCCCTGTTTTGTGGATGGCAGCGGCAACGCCAAGGCACCAGCGTGCAAGGGGTCCTGGAGAACGCGATCGCTGAGCTGGATCCCTTCCGCCCGATCCAGGCCGTTGCTGCCGGTCGTACCGATGCAGGAGTTCACGCCGCTGGCCAGGTGGTGCATTTCGACTGCTGCGGACCGATTCCTGCGAGCCGCTGGGCGCCGGCACTCAATGGGCGCCTCCCCAAGAGCATCCGCGTGCGTGAAGCCGTGGAACGCCCTCTGGACTGGCATGCCTGCCACTCAGCCACCTACCGGCGCTATCGCTACACGATCTACAACGGGCGCCGTCCGAACCTGTTCCTCAGCCCCTGGACGTGGCACCGCTACCAGCTGCGCCTCGACGAGAGCGCGATGGCCCAGGCGTTGGAGGGAATGCTGGGACTGCATGACTTTTCAGCCTTCATGCGTGCCGGCAGCCGCCGCGCCCATGCCCGCACCACGATTCAGGATGTGAACCTGGAACGGCAAGGGGACCTGGTGGTCATGGACATCCAGGCCAGTGGGTTTCTCTATGGAATGGTGCGACTGCTCACCGCACAACTCGTGGCAGTGGGAGAACATCGACTCAGCCCTTCCGCCTTCGAACAACGCTGGCGGGAACGGCGTCGCCACGAAGTCAAAGAGGCCGCGCCATCCCAGGGCCTCTGCCTGCTGCGAGCTGGCTATGCCGAGGCAATCTTCAGTGAGGGTGGGTGGTACGATTGCCAACCGCGGTATTTTCTGGCATCGAGCGATCCGCCACCGGATCCTCCTTCCATGCCAGAACGCCACTGAACCATTCCGGAAGCAGTGTTCGTTCGCTGCACCGGCCAGGACGGCCCGCCACCTCATCAGCAATCAGCCCTGTTCCAGGGAGGAATCCACGACGAGGTAAGCTCTTTGTTTGAGCTCGGATCAGAGGGCGGTGACGCTATCTGATCCCATCTGCCCAGCTCCGCCAGCTCAGGTGGGGCATACCCGAACCGGCATGCCGGCGTGATGAACAAGACATCCGTTCCCTCCATCGATTCGATCGAACGCCAGTGGTATCTGGTGGACGCTGAGAATCAGACCCTCGGCCGACTCGCCACCGAGGTGGCATCTGTCCTGCGCGGCAAGACCAAGGCCTGCTACACCCCACACCTCGACACTGGCGATTTTGTGGTCGTCATCAATGCCGACAAGGTGCGTGTCAGCGGTAACAAGCCCCAGCAGAAGCTGTATCGCCGTCACTCCGGACGTCCGGGCGGCATGAAGGTTGAAACCTTCGCTCACCTGCAGGAGCGCCTGCCTGAGCGCATCGTGGAGAAAGCCATCAAGGGCATGCTTCCCCACAACGCTCTGGGCCGCCAGCTGTTCCGCAAGCTCAAGGTTTACAAAGGCAGCGAGCATCCCCATGCCGCTCAGCAGCCCAAGCCCCTCGCGCTCGATCCCGCCGCTTCCGCCCAATGAGCACTTCTAATTCCGTCGTCTACTGGGGCACTGGTCGCCGCAAGACCTCCGTGGCCCGCGTCCGCCTCGTCCCCGGCAACGGCACGATCACCATCAATGGTCGCCCGGGTGACAATTATCTGAATTACAACCCGGCCTACATCGCCGCCGTCAAGGCTCCTCTGCAGACCCTCGGCCTCACCGCCGAATATGACGTGCTGGTGAATGTCCGTGGTGGTGGCCTCACCGGTCAGGCCGACGCCATCAAGCAGGGTGCAGCCCGAGCCCTCTGCGAGCTGTCGGCAGACAACCGCAAACCCCTCAAAGTTGAGGGTCACCTCAGCCGCGACCCCCGTGCCAAGGAACGTCGCAAGTACGGCCTCAAGAAAGCCCGCAAGGCTCCTCAGTTCTCCAAGCGCTGATCCCTGTCATGCCCAAGCCCGAGATTCATCCCACCTGGTATCCCGACGCCAAGGTGATCTGCAATGGAGAGGTGGTCATGACCACTGGCTCCACCCAGCCGGAGATTCACGTCGACGTCTGGAGCGGCAATCATCCGTTCTTCACCGGAACCCAGAAGATCCTCGACACCGAGGGCCGTGTGGACCGCTTCATGCGCAAATACGGCATGGGTGGCGCCGGACAGGCTGCTGGCGAAAAGAAAGCCGCTGACAGCTCCAAATCCGATGCTGCCAGCAAGGACGAAGCTGCTGCCGACGCCTGAACAAGGCCTCCCTGTCCAGGGTCTGATGACACCTGCATTCACCACCCCCGGCCCCGGACAAGCGTCTGAGGTCGGGGGTCTTTTGATCACCGCCTGCCTGAGGGGATGGACAGCTCAACCCTGATCAGCCGCTTGGAAGCCGCCAGCACCAGCTTCCGAACCCTGGAGCGTCAGCTGGCGGATCCAGATGTGGCTGCAGATCCCAAACGCCTGGAGACGATCGCCAGGGAGCGCGCGCGACTGGAACCCCTGGTGCAGGATTACGCGAGCCTGAATCAGATCGAGGCGGAGCTCGATCAGACCCGTGCACTCCTGCGGGACAGCCGCGGCGATACCGCCATGGAGGAGCTCGCTCAGCAGGAGCTGCAGGCCCTCCAGGACCGCCATGACGAGCTGGTCAGACGGGTCACCCTGGCGTTGCTTCCCCGCGATCCACGGGATGAGCGCAGCGTGATGCTGGAGATTCGCGCCGGTGCCGGCGGCGATGAGGCCTGCCTCTGGGCAGGCGATCTGGCTCGGATGTATGAGCGCTATGGCAGCCGCCGGCAGTGGACCGTGCAACCGGTCAGCGCCAACATCGCCGATCTCGGCGGCTATCGGGAACTCATCCTCTCGGTCAAGGGGGATGCGGTGTTCAGCCAGCTGAAATTCGAAGCTGGGGTCCATCGCGTGCAGCGGGTGCCCGCCACCGAATCCCAGGGCCGTGTCCACACGTCCACCGCCACTGTGGCCGTGATGCCAGAAGCGGACCCGGTGGAGGTGCAGATCGATCCCACCGAACTTGAGATCAGCACAGCGCGCTCAGGCGGAGCCGGCGGCCAGAACGTCAACAAGGTGGAAACGGCCGTGGACCTGCTCCATAAACCGACTGGGATCCGGGTGTTCTGCACCCAGGAGCGCTCCCAGCTTCAGAACAGGGAACGGGCCATGGAGATCCTGCGCGCCAAGCTTTATGAGCGACAGCTGGCGGAAGCGAACGCAAAGGAGAGCTCAGCCCGCAGGGCTCAGGTGGGGACAGGCGATCGCAGCGAAAAAATTCGCACCTACAACGCCAAGGACAACCGAGTGACCGACCACAGGCTTGGGCGCAATTTCAGTCTTGATCCGGTGCTGGAGGGTCAGTTAGAAGACGTGATCGGCGCCTGCATCGCTGAGGAACAGCGCGCCAAGCTCGAGGCCCTCAGTGACGACACGGACGCCTGAGACTCAGGCACCGATCACATATTTGGCCCACTCGCTGCGACGGCCTGAATCAATCTGACGGGTGGCCTCAAAGCTGAGGCTGCTCAAGGGCCGACGCGGCACCCGGCGCAGGGGCATGTTCGCCTCCTGAGGAGTGCGGTTTCCCTTGCGCACATTGCAGCGCAAACAGGCGGTGGTCACGTTCTCCCAGGTGTCGTCCCCACCGCGACTGCGGGGCAGAACATGGTCGATCGAAAGCTGATCGCCACGGCTTCCGCAGTATTGGCAGCAATGGTTGTCGCGCTGAAACAGGTTGCGGCGGGTCAGCGGCAACTGACGGAACGGAACGCGCACGAACTGGCGCAACCGGATGACCGTCGGCACCAGCAGGTCGGCACGCACGCAGTGGTCAGGGTCATGTTCCAGGCCCTCGGCCTTTCCTTTGAGCAACATCACCATGGCCCGACGCCAGGTGGTGATATTCAGCGGCTCGTAGGACGCATTGAGAACGAGAACCTGGCTCATGCCAGCCCCCTGATTAAGAGGCATGCTATCGGCATCCAACCCCTGTCAAGGTGTCCTTCACGACCGAGCCAATGACGCCCCTGCGGGACACGGAAGCGCCCGATCCCCGTCAGAGGGCCTGGCTGGAGGTATCACCAGCGGCCATCGAAGCCAATGCCCGGTCCCTTCGCGGCCTGCTGCTGCCATCCTGCGCGCTGATGGCGGTCGTGAAGGCCGATGGCTATGGCCATGGAGCCGTCACCGTGGCCCGTGCAGCCCTAGTGGGCGGCGCCAGCCAGCTCGGTGTGGCCACGCTGCAGGAAGGGATCGAACTCAGGAAGGCCGGACTGGATCAGCCCGTTCTGGTGCTGGGAAACCTCACCCAACCGGAGGAGCTGCGAGCCTGCCTGCACTGGCAACTGATGCCAACCCTGAGCAGCATGCGCGAAGCGCTGCTCTGCCAAAACCTCGCCAGTGGCAGTGGGCGTCCTTTCCGTGTCCAGCTGAAACTGGATACGGGAATGACGCGCCTGGGTTGCGACTGGGAAGAAGGACCACGGCTGGCAGCGGCGATTGGGCAGCTGGATCAGATCCAACTCAGCGGGGTTTACAGCCACCTGGCCCTCGCCGATGGCGAGCCTGAAGGGGACGGTGACCGGGTCACAGCCCTGCAGCAACAACGGTTTGAAACGGTTCTGCAACACCTGCCCACCGGCGGCCCCTTGCGTCATCTCGCCAACTCGGCCGGGACGCTGCGCAGCCAGGCTCTCCATCACGACCTAGTCCGCGTTGGCCTGGCGCTCTATGGCCATTGCCCAAGCCCGCATCTGGATGGAGCCATAGCCCTGGAGCCGGCCATGGCAGTCAAAGCACGCGTGACGCTGATTCGCCAGGTGTCCGCCGGCGTTGGGGTCAGCTATGGGCATCGCTTCATCACCCAGCGCCCCAGCCGACTGGCCGTGGTGGCGATTGGCTACGCCGATGGCGTGAGCCGAGCGCTCTCGGGTCGGATCGACGCCCTGCACCAGGGTCGGCGTCTACCCCAGGTTGGAGCGATCACCATGGATCAACTGATCCTCGATGCCACCGACCATCCCCAGCTGGAAGCCGGCAGCGTGGTGACCTTGCTGGGCCAAGACGGTGCTGAGAGGATCACCCCCCGTGATTGGAGTGAGCAAAGCGGCTCCATCCCTTGGGAGGTGCTGTGCGGTTTCAAACACCGTCTGCCAAGGGTCGTGATCTGACCTTCTGGGCCCACTCCTTGGTAAGGTGGGCGAGCCGCTGGAGAGGTGGCTGAGTGGTTGAAAGCGGCTCCCTGCTAAGGAGTTACAGGAGGCAACTTCTGTCGAGGGTTCGAATCCCTCCCTCTCCGTTGACTTAATCGATCGCAAACGCTGCGAGCTCTCTTGCCAGAGCAGGAAGCAATGTTGTGTCCTGCGCACGCTCCTGGCCGTCGCTGAACACCACCAAGAGGGACGGTGAGGCATCAGGCAAGCTCCACCAGGCGGCATCGTGACGGGCCTGACTCATCCAGCCGGCCTTGCTCCAGACCCTGCTCTCTGCAGGCAGCCCTTCCCCCAGGAATCCATCCACCTGATTCTCAGGATCGGCGGCCCGTTGGGCCAGATCGAGGGAACGCTCCAGCAGATCGCGTAAACGACGGCTGGCCGGAGGGGACAGCAGCGCATCGGTCATCACAGCCTCCAGCACCCTGGCCGTAGCGGCAGTGCTGAGGGCATTGCGATTGTCATTCATGACCCCGTAGAAGTCACGTTCGCGGCCATAGGGCCCTTCGTTCCAGGTTTTCTGGCAACAGTTGATGCGTTCCAGCTCAGGCCATCCGATCGTCTGCAGCCAGGTGTTGACCAACTGCCGCTGCTGCTGCCATTGGCTCCAGGCCTGCCCCCGCAAGGTGGGGCCGCTGGTGGTAGCCGTGAGCAGATCCACGACCAGACCGGTGGCGTCGTTGCCGGAGTCCACGATCATGTCCCGCAGAGCCCGACGCAATTCGTCGTTGTCCACCAGGAGATCGCGCTGCAGCCAATCCTCAGCCGCCACCGCATAAAACAGCTTCACCACACTGGCGGGATAGAGGAGACGCTGATCCGCCCAGGCCGCTCCGAGGCCAGTGCCGGCAGCCGGAGCCTGCTGGTCGTAGCGCACCCAAGTGATGGCCACCTGCTCAGTGAGTCCAGGCCGGCCCTCCGACTCCAGTCGGCGCAAGAGGGAGGACAGATGCTCCTGCATCGCCGGGTCGGGACGGTAGAACGCCATGAAGCTGGCCGCTGATCCATGCCGACCCTAGGCACCCCACTCGCCCCTGAACTGCTCCAAGCAGGAAGCGTCTGGCAACTGACGCGAAGCGTTAACGGTTACGCCCGTGCTGCGGGCGATGGTCTGGCGACCCAAGCAGCGGCGGGCCGCCGATTCCGGGTGCTGGACAGCCCAGAACAGGCCCACCCTGGGCGCTTGCGCGTTGTGCTGCTGGAGGATGGCTATCCCTGCTGGATGGCGCTGACAGAGATCGTCGGCCAGGCCCGCAGCAGCGCCCCATGGAGACCGACGCTGCTCGATGAGAAGGCGATCGTCCACCGGCTGCCGGCAGTGCTCAGCTGGGTCACCGCTGCTGCGGCCAGGCCGAATGTCTATCTCTGGGGTGGCACGGTCGGGCCAGATCTTGACTGCTCAGGGTTGGTGCAAACGGCCTTTGCAAGCGCCGGAATTTGGCTGCCACGGGACGCCTATCAGCAGGAGCGGTTCTGCATGCCAGTCGCCGTGCGCCCCGGGGATGACAGGCTGCTGCGCCCCGGGGACCTGCTGTTCTTCGGCACACCTCAGCGCTGCACCCATGTGGGCATTCATAGGGGTGGAGGCCATTACTGGCACAGCTCAGGACAGCAACATGGCCGCAACGGAATCGGCAGCGACTGCATTCATCCCCGTGATCAGCACCCGGTCGCCTGCCATTACCGAGCGGAACTGCGCGGGGCCGGCCGCGTGCATCGCTGCCACGACGGAACCTCATTGCCGTAACAGCCCCAACGATCACAGGCTCGGCCGTAGCAGCCTCTGCCCTAGCAGCCCGATCTAGGTTGCCCCCATCGAACCGCACCGGGATGTCCCTCAGCGCCGCACCCTCAGCCACTGCCCTCGATGCGGGCGAGGCTCCGCTCGATCTCTCGGTGGTGGTGCCTCTCTACAACGAAGAGGAAAGCCTGCCCGAGCTGGTGGAGCAGCTGCTCACGGCCCTACGCCCCACAGGCGAGCGCTTCGAGCTGGTGCTGGTCAACGATGGATCCAGCGATGGCACGGCCCAGGTTCTGGAGGATCTGAGCCTGGAGATTCCAGAGCTTGTGGGGGTGCTGCTGCGCAAGAACTATGGCCAAACCGCAGCGATGGCAGCCGGCTTCGACGTGGCACGCGGCGAAGTGATCGTGAGTCTGGATGGTGATCTCCAGAACGATCCCGCCGATATCCCGCTGCTGCTCGCCACCCTGCGCGAGGGCTTCGACCTGGTGAGCGGCTGGCGGCATCAGCGCCAAGATGCAGCACTGCAACGCAAGCTGCCCTCGAAAATCGCCAATCGCCTGATCGGGCGGGTCACAGGCGTGCGCCTGCATGACTACGGCTGCTCACTCAAGGCCTATCGCCGCGAAGTGCTCAGCGACATGCGTCTCTATGGCGAGCTGCACCGCTTCCTGCCCGCCCTGGCCTTCATTGAAGGAGCCCGGATCACAGAGGTGAAGGTCAACCACCGCGCCCGTCAGTACGGAAGCAGCAAATACGGAATCGACCGCACCTTCCGCGTGCTGATGGACCTGCTGACGGTGTGGTTCATGAAGCGATTCCTCACCCGACCGATGTATGTCTTCGGCTTCGGTGGCCTGGTGGCGATCGCCGCCAGCCTTGTGGCCAGCGCCTACCTTCTGGCCATCAAGCTGATGGGTGCGGACATTGGCAACCGCCCCCTGCTCACCCTCGCGGTGGTGCTGGGGCTCACGGGCGTGCAGCTGTTCTGCTTCGGCCTGCTGGCAGAGCTACTGATCCGCACGTATCACGAAAGCCAGGGTCGGCCGATCTATCGCATCCGGGCCACGTTGCGCGGCGGGCGCGCCAGCTGAACGCTGCGGCGCCCTGGAGCGCCGCGGTGGCGCTCCATCGCCGCTGCAGCCGCTTCCACGATGCGTGGATCTGGATCGCGAAGCCCTCGCCGCAACACAGGCAGTCCTGCACTGTGCCCCCACAGGGCCGCAAGGCGCACCGCCTCCAACCGCTGCTCCGGGTCACCGGAAATCAGGCGGCGTAGCTCGGTTTCCAGGGTCAGACGTTCCGCCGTTGTGGATGGCGGCGACCAAGGCTCACCATCGAGGCCCACCGGCGCCAGCTCAGCCTGCGCCTGTTGCACAAGCTCCACCTGAGCGCGATTAAGGGCGGCAACGGCAGCCGCGTCGGTGCTTCGCAACAGGGTCTTGCGGGGCCGACGGCCCATTCCCCAGAGCAGAAGCGCGAGAACGATGGCAGCGCCACCAGCAAAGAACTGAGACATCGGGGGATTGAACTTTTATGTCGCCGCGAAAGCCGGCGGCGGGCGCTAAGAAAAGCGATCCCTACAGTAACGGCGGACCTTTTTGGCTTAGGCCGTCGCCATGACTGGAGATTTCGTCGCCGCCTGGATGCCCTCCGTGTTCGTGCCCCTGGTGGGAATCATGGGCCCGGCTGTGGCCATGGCACTGCTCTTCAACGTGATCGAAGCTCGCGACTGAGTCGCACCGCTCGCTTCCCAAACCGTCATTCCGATTCCTCCCATGACTGTGACCCCCGTCGCCGATCCCACCGTCGGCAACCTGGCCACCCCGGTGAACAGCAGCTATTTCGCCAAGGCCTTCCTCAACGCGCTGCCCGCCTACCGTCCGGCCCTGTCCCCCAACCGCCGTGGCCTGGAAGTGGGCATGGCCCATGGTTTCTTCCTCTACGGCCCCTTCGCCGTCTGCGGCCCCCTGCGCAACACCGACTACGCCGCCACCGCAGGTCTGCTGGCTGCCATCGGTCTGGTCTCGATCCTGACCGTCTGCCTGTCGATCTACGGCACCGCCGGCAACGGCCCCAATGTGCAGCCTGCCGACGCGACCATCGACAACCCCCCTGCCGATCTGTTCACGAAGGCCGGCTGGGCTGAGTTCGCCAGCGGCTTCTGGCTGGGTGGTTGCGGCGGTGCCGCCTTCGCCTGGTTCCTGGCTGGCACTGCCATCGTTGCCCCCCTGGTCAACATCGCTGGTGGCGTCTGGAGCGTCAGCTAATCAGATCAGTCTGACTTTCCAGTCATCCCTGTTCATTCCTTGATTGCCCCTGATGGAGGTCTTGGCCTCCATCAGGGGCTTTTCGCTGTCAAGATCGTTGCGCTTCTGCAGCAGGTGCTGCCTTGCGGTCCATCTCACAGCCGTTTCTGCGCCGGCCTGTCTTCACGATCGTGTGCAGCCTGTTGGTGTTGCTGGCCGGCCTTGTTGCCCTGGTGGGTCTTGGACTGGAGGATCTCCCCCAGCTTGCCCCCACCCGCGTGAGTGTCAGCGCCACCTTCCCAGCCGCAGGGCCGGAGGTGGTGGAGCAGAGCGTGACCGCCGTGCTCGAGAAACAGTTCAACGGGCTAGAGGGTCTCGAGAGCATGAGCTCCAGCAGTCGCCAAGGAGGCGCAAGCATCTCTCTGCGCTTTGAAGGGGGAGACCCGGAGCTCAATGCGATCAAGGTTCAGAACGAGGTCAACCTGGCGAATCGCCGACTGCCGCAGGCCGTGACCCGCCAGGGGCTCAACGTGCGCAGATCGTCGGATGACATCCTGCTGATCCTTGGCTTCAGTGCCCCCAAAGATCTTTATGCCCCCACCTTCGTAGGGGGCTGGCTGGACCAGACCCTGCGTGAGTCGCTGCGCAGCACGCCGGGAGTTGGCGATATCCGGGTCTTCGGTAGCAGCGAACTGGCCTTCCGCCTGTGGCTGAACCCCGCACAGCTCGAGCAATACAACCTCACGAGCAACGACATCACCGAAGCCCTGGCCGAGCAAAACGTGCTGGCCGCCCTGGGCAGCCTGGGCGAGGCGCCGGCTCCTGCCGGCCAGATGTTGAGCCTTCCGGTGGATGCGGAAGGCCGACTACTCAGCAAGGCTGACTTCGAGGCCATGGTCGTGAAACGCACCGCCGCCGGTGGGCTCGTGCGACTGAAGGATGTGGGCCGGGTGGAACTCGGCAAAGAGAATTACGGAAGCAGCGCCATGAATCTCCAGGGGGAGAGTGCCGTGGCTGTGGGGATCTATCAGCGCGACGGTGCCAATGCTCTTGAGGTGAGCCGAGCGGTGCAAACCGAGCTGACCCGTTTGCAGGAGAACTTCCCCCCAGGGCTCAGCATGCAGGTGATCGTGGATGTGGCCGAGACGGTTCAGGCCAACCTCGACCGCACCACCGACACCCTGAGGGATGCGGTGCTGCTGGTGCTGGTGGTGTTGGTGCTGTTTCTTGGCCGCTGGCGTCTAGCGATGATCCCTGGGATCGCCGTGCCGGTGGCCCTGGTTGGCAGTTTGGTGATCGTGAAACTGAGCGGTTCCAACCTCAACAGCCTGATCCTCTTTGGCCTGGTGCTGGCCACAGGCATCGTGGTCGATGACGCGATCGTGGTGAGTGAAGACATCGCTGGTCGCATTGAGCGAGGCGCAGAACCACAGGGGGCTGCAGAAGATGCGATGGCAGAACTTGCCGGTGCTGTGATCGCCACCTCGCTGGTGTTGGCGGCCGTTTTCGTGCCGGTGCTGCTGATTCCTGGCTCCATCGGCCGCCTCTATCAGCCGATTGCATTGGCGATTAGTGGCGCGATCCTGTTCTCCACTTTCAATGCACTCACCTTCACCCCGATGGCCTGCGCCAGGGTGCTCGGCCCCGGTGGCGGCCGACTGCCCGGTCCGATTAAACGGCTCAGCGCCAGCCTGCGTGGAGGGATGAGCAACCTGCAGGAGCGCTATGGACGCCTGTTGGCAATCTGGCTCCCCCGGGGACGCATGGTGATCGCCCTGCTGCTGGCGGGCCTGATGATCACAGGGATTGGGCTGGCGACGATGCCCACCGCCTTCATCCCCGATGAAGATCAGGGTCAGGTGCGTGGCTACTTCACCCTCCCAGACGGAGCCAGCCTGGAGCGCACCGAAGCGGTGATGGAACAGATCCGACAGGTGGTGGCTGGCGAGCCGCTGATTCGCACCGGCAACTTCTACGCGGGACGATCCTTCGGACAGAGTGGTGAAGACAAGGGATCGTTCTATCTGCGGCTGGTGCCTCTGAAGGATCGACCGGGGGCGGAGAACAGCAGCGAAGCCGTGAAGGAACGCCTGAACAGGGCCCTACGACGGCGCATCAAGGATGCCCGCGTGGTGGTCACCACCCCCCCCACAGTGCGTGGCTTCAGTAGTGAGTCGGGCCTTCAGCTGGAGCTGCTTGATCGCAGCGCCGGCCAGCTCAGCCTGGCGGACTTTGAGGAGCAGGCCCAGCGCTTCATCCGCGCTGCCGAGGCCACTGGAGATTTCGAGCGGGTGAGCACCCGCTTCGATGCCAGCTCACCGCGCTGGCGCCTGGAGATCGACCGCAGCCAGATGGCAGCGCTCGACCTACCCGTTGGGCGGACCCTGCGGGACATCGGCACGGCCATCGGCGGCCGCTACATCGATGACACCTTCGAAGGCGGGCAGATCCGCACGATCTATCTGCAGCTCGATGCAGCCAACCGCCGTGATCCAGGAGATCTCACCAGCCTGATGGTGCGCAATCGCAAAGGAGATCTGGTCTCGGTCGCCAACGTGGCCCAACTCAAGCCGGCCGAAGGTGCCAACAGCATCAACCACTACAACCAGAACCGATCCATCAGCATCACGGCGATTCCAAACGATGGCGTCAGTAGCGGTCAGGCGATCGACCTACTGCAAGACATCAGTGAGCGCACGGGCGGCACCAGTCTTGGCTTGGCATTCACGGGCTTAGCCAAGGAGGAAACCAAGGCAGAAGACGTGTCATGGATCCTCTTCAGCTTGGGGATTCTGGTGGTGTATTTGCTGCTGGCCGGTCTCTACGAAAGCTTCCTCGATCCGTTGATCATCCTGCTCACGGTGCCGATGGCCCTGCTTGGAGCACTGATCGGCCTCAAGCTGCGCGGACTGCCCCTCGATGTTTACGGGCAGATGGGAATGCTGGTGCTGGTGAGCCTGGCTGCCAAGAACGGCATCCTGATCGTGGAATTCGCCAACCAGCGGCTGGAGCAGGGGATGGCTCTGCTTGATGCGATCGAAGGGGCCGCAATCAACCGCATGCGACCGATCCTGCTCACGGCGGTCACCTCTCTGGCGGGCTTCCTGCCACTGCTCCTGGCGAGCGGCACTGGCTCCGCCAGTCGTATCAGCATCGGCACGGTGGTCTTCAGTGGCCTGCTCGTGTCCACCCTGCTCTCCTTGTTTGTTGTGCCGGCGATGTATCTGCTGCTGAAGCGCTGGCGCGGAGTGCGGCAGGAGACTGCTCCGCAGTTGGATGGATGATCCTCAGCAGGGCTCAAAGCGGGCATTCAGAGCAGGACCACCCCCGGGCGGAACCCTGCAGGGACCAGCGTCCGGACGTTCCTTAGGCCTGGAGGAATGGACAACGGAGCTCACGCCTGGAGCCTTTGCCACCCTTGATGGGGCAGCAACCGGTTCATCAAGCCTGACCTGCGCGAGGTCGATGCGCTGACTGGGCAGCATCTGCATGGCCAGGTTGTACGTAGTGGTGGCGGCAGCCAGTAGAAGCACCAACTCGAGCTTGGGAGGGATCGATGGCCAGCGGGAAGGGGGCATGAGAAGCAACTGCGCAGGCTCTGCCCAGTGGAGCGCGGAGCCAAGGCCCAAATGTGACTGAATCGCCACCCAACAGTGACGCGATGTATACGGAACCGGGGCGCAGCGATTCGTAAGGTGTAGGCCTCCTTGTCGTGTGGTGTCTCCGTCATGGTCAGCAGTGCATCGACCCAGCGCACCTCCTCGGAGCAGGCGCAATTCTTCTCCTATGGCGAAGCCGCCAACCCGATTCGCAGTGGCCTGACAGCGTTGGTGCCCTATCGATCCTTCTCACCTGCCTTCTTCCAGGAGCCTGGTAGCGCGGTGCTGCCGCTGGATTTGAGTGAGGAGCTGGGCTGCGCAGGCCCCGCCACGGGTCCGTCTCTGTGTGCCAACTTCATCCGCCTGGATCAAGGCGAGTTGCGAACCGCCGCCGTAGCGACCAGCCAGTTGTTCTTCGTGGCCGAGGGCGAGGGAGAAACCGCGGCCTGTGGTGAACGCTTCGCCTGGAGCAAAGGCGACATCCTTGTGCTGCCGGCCGGCGGAGACGCCATCCACACCTGCGCCCACAAGGCTGCCATCTACTGGGTTCACGACGCACCACTGTTGCGTCATCTCGGAGTCACACCAAGCGAAAGCCGGTTTAAACCAACCTTCTACAGCCACCGCGACAGTCAGCGCCATCTAGCTGAAATCGCCGAAAGTCCCTCCGGTGCCAAGGCCAATCGGGTGAGCGTGCTCCTGGGCAACAGCGCCTTCCCTCAAACGCGCACGGTGAGCCCCACACTCTGGGCCATGCTGGGGATCCTGCCGGCGGGACAGGAGCAGAAGCCACACCGCCACCAATCCATTGCGCTTGATTTCGCCGTGGCCTGCCAACCAGGCTGTTACACCCTGATCGGCACGCAGCTGGATGATGATGGCAAGATTCTCAATCCCCATCGGGAGGATTGGCTTGAAGGGGCTTCCTTCGTGACACCGCCCGGCTACTGGCATTCGCACCACAACGAATCCGGGGCCGATGCCTATGTGCTTCCCATTCAAGATGCCGGCCTGCACACCTATCTGCGCACTCTCGACATCCTGTTCAGCAGCTCAGGGGGTCTAGCGACGGAGACGCCGCTGGGTGACTGACTGCCAGGCACCAGTGCTGTCATAGCGACGGATCAACTGCTCAAGCTGTCCATCAGCCGGCATCCACCAGGCTTCCACGCAAAAAGAAGCGCGATGGCCAACTTGCTCAGGCACGCGAAAAGCACCGCCATCGGGCAGCCAACGGACTCCAGCAAGATCCTGAACTCCAAGGCACGACTGCACAGAGGCCAGGGATGGTTCAGGCCAGTCCGCCGTGATCGTCAGCTCCTCGCCATGCCATTCACCACTCAGCTGCTCAGGCGAGAGGGATGGGCGTTCAGGCGAATCAGTTCCGGCTCGAAACTCCCGAATCAGAACAGATCGCTCAAATATTCCGGACTCACTAAAAAGAATCACCAGGCGATGACGCCGGTCGGCGTCGATAAAACCGAATTCGCCACCAAAAGCAGTCCCAGGAGCAAGCTGCTGAGACCCCTTGCAGAACGTGCCTGAAGGGAAGAACACAACCTGACGCCCCAGTGTTCGATAGTCCTGCTGCATGGAGCTAGTGGGTGCGCCGCGATCAGCCGCCGAGCCGGAAAGCGACGGATCCTCCCAGCGCTGCAACCCAAAGCGCACCAGGCGCTCACCATCTCCCTGTTCCAAGGTGAGAATCGAACTGGTACGAGACAACTCTCGCTGCTGAGAATCAAGTGACGCAAATGTGCCATGCCACTCACCGAGATTGCGCAGAAAGTTCTCCCACTGACTCGTCATCGATGAGATCGAAAGGATCGTGACGCTAAGCCTTCAGCGATGAGAGCGCTGTAACTGTCGACCACACAAGGCCCCGTCAACTTTGGATCCCAAGTAAAAACCCCGCCCGGTTAACCGGGCGGGGTCGAGGAACGACTCTTGGGGAATCCAGATGGATTCAGCTGAGCAATCAGCCGAACTTGCCGGATGTGGAGGCGATCAGGAAGGCGGCATACGTGAGGATGTAGCCGATCGTGAAGTGGGCGAGACCCACCACACGGGCCTGAACGATTGACAGAGCCACAGGCTTGTCGCGCCAGCCAACCAAGTTGGCCAGAGGCGTGCGCTGATGAGCCCAGACGATGGTCTCAATCAGCTCCTGCCAGTAACCACGCCAGGAGATCAGGAACATGAAGCCTGTCGCCCACACCAGGTGGCCGAACAGGAACATCCAGGCCCAGACGGCGAGGTTGTTGCTGCCGAAGGGGTTGTAGCCGTTGATCAGCTGCGAGCTGTTGAGCCACAGGTAATCGCGGAACCAACCCATCAGATAGGTGCTGGACTCGTTGAACTGAGCCACGTTGCCCTGCCAGATGGCGAGGTGCTTCCAGTGCCAGTAGAAGGTGAGCCAACCCACGGTGTTCAGAGCCCAGAAGACGGCCAGATAGAAGGCGTCCCAGGCCGAGATGTCGCAGGTACCGCCACGGCCGGGGCCGTCGCAGGGGAAGGAGTAGCCGAAGTCCTTCTTGTCAGGCATCAACTTGGAACCACGGGCGTCCAGCGCACCCTTCACAAGGATCAGGGTGGTGGTGTGGAGTCCAAGAGCGATGGCGTGGTGGACCAGGAAGTCACCAGGACCGATGGGAAGGAACAGGTCGTTTCCACCGTTATTGATGGCATCCATCCAACCGCCCATGTAGGCAGCGTTGGCGTTGGCAGCCACACCGCCAGCGTTGGAGAGCAGCACGTCGAAGCCATAGATCGCCTTGCCGGAAGCGGCCTGGACGAACTGAGCGAAGACGGGCTCCACCAGGATCTGCTTCTCAGGAGTACCGAAAGCCACGACCACGTCGTTGTGGACGTAGAGGCCGAGGGTATGGAAACCGAGGAACAGGGAGACCCAGCTCAGGTGGCTGATGATCGCTTCCTTGTGCTCGAGCATCCTGGCCAGGACGTTGTCCTTGTTGGCTTCGGGGTCGTAGTCACGGATGAAGAAGATCGCACCGTGGGCGAAGGCACCGCACATCAGGAAGATGGCGATGTACTGGTGGTGGGTGTACAGGGCTGCCTGAGTCGTGTAGTCCTTCGCGATGAAGGCATACGAGGGCATCGAGTACATGTGCTGCGCCACCAGGCTGGTGACCACGCCGAGGGAAGCCAGAGCGAGGCCGAGCTGGAAGTGCAGGCTGTTGTTGATGGTGTCGTAAAGACCCTTGTGGCCAGCGCCCAGGTCACCAGGGGTGCCCTTGGGGGGGTTGTGGGCTTCGAGGATCTCGCGGATGGAGTGGCCAATACCGAAGTTGGTCCGGTACATGTGACCGGCGATCACGAACAGAACGCCGATGGCCAGGTGGTGATGCGCAATGTCGGTGAGCCAGAGGGCTTCCGTCTGAGGGTGGAAACCACCCAGGAAGGTCAGGATCGCGGTGCCTGAGCCTTCAGCGGTGCCGAACACCTGACCCATGGAGTCGGGGTTCTGGGCGTACACCCCCCAGTTGCCGGTGAAGAAGGGTCCCAGACCGGCGGGGTGAGGCATCACGTTGAGGAAGTTGTCCCAACCAACGTGCTGACCGCGGGATTCAGGGATCGCAACGTGAACCAGGTGACCGGTCCAAGCGATCGAACTGAAGCCGAAGAGAACGGCCAGGTGGTGATTGAGGCGTGATTCAGCGTTCTTGAACCAAGCCAGGGAGGGACGGAACTTGGGCTGCAGGTGCAGCCAGCCGGCGAAGAGGGCCCAAGCCGACAGGATCATCATGAAGATGGAACCCTGATACAGCTCGGCATTGGTCTTCATGCCGATTGTGTAGAACCAGTGATAAAGGCCTGAGTAGGCGATGTTCACCGGGGAGGAAGCACCCGCCTGGGTGAAGGCGTCAATCGCGCCCTGACCGAAGTGGGGATCCCAGATTGCGTGAGCGATGGGGCGCACGTGCAGGGGGTCGGCGACCCACTGCTCGAAGTTGCCCTGCCAGGCGATGTGGAACAGGTTGCCCGAAACCCAGAGGCCGATGATCGCCAGGTGACCGAAATGGGTGGAGAAGAGCTTTTGATAAAGCTTCTCCTCCGTCATTCCGTCATGGCTCTCGAAGTCGTGAGCCGTGGCGATGCCGTACCAAATACGACGGGTTGTCGGGTCCTGTGCCAGACCCTGGCTGAACGAAGGAAATTTCGTTGCCATTAGGGAAAAGACAGGTGGAGATCAGCCGACCACAAGGATGTGGGCGTGGAAGAAGGCCCAGGTGGTCGCAATGCCGCCCAGGAGGTAGTGGGCAACACCCACGGCACGGCCCTGGGTGATGGACAGCGCACGGGGCTGGATGGCAGGAGCCACCTTCAGCTTGTTGTGAGCCCAGACGATGGACTCAATCAGCTCCTGCCAGTAGCCGCGGCCGCTGAACAGGAACATCAGGCTGAAGGCCCAGACGAAGTGAGCACCAAGGAACATCAGGCCGTAGGCACTGGTGTTGGAGCCGTAGCTGTTGATCACCTGTGCGGCCTGAGCCCACAGGAAGTCACGCAGCCAGCCGTTGATGGTGATGGCGCTGTTGGCAAAGTTGCCGTTGGTGATGTGCTGGACGGAACCGTCAGCATTCACCGTGCCCCACACATCGCTCTGCATCTTCCAGGAGAAGTGGAAGATCACGATGGACAGGGAGTTGTACATCCAGAACAGGCCCAGGAACACGTGGTCCCAGGCGGACACCTGACAGGTACCACCACGACCGGGGCCATCGCAGGGGAAGCGGAAGCCCAGGTTGGCCTTATCGGGCACGAGGCGGGAGCTGCGGGCGTAGAGAACACCCTTGAGCAGGATCAACACCGTCACGTGAATCGTGAAGGCATGGATGTGGTGCACCATGAAATCGGCGGTGCCCAGAGGAATCGGGGCAGCGGCGACCTTGCCGCCCACAGCCACGACAGTGCCGTTGAACACTTCACTCACGCTGGAAAGAGCGTTGGGAGCAGTGCTACCGGCAGCGGCGGCGTGGAGGCCCTGGATCCATTGCGCGAAGACGGGCTTCAGCTGAATCGCAGAGTCGCTGAACATGTCCTGGGGACGGCCCAGGGCACGCATGGTGTCGTTGTGGATGTAAAGGCCGAAGCTGTGGAAGCCCAGCCAGATGCAGACCCAGTTCAGGTGACTGATCAGGGCATCGCGAGCCTTGAGCACCCGGTCGAGCACGTTGTCCACATGCTTGGCGGGGTCGTAGTCGCGGATCATCGCGATCGCGCCGTGAGCGGCGGCACCGACGATCAGGAAGCCACCGATCCACATGTGATGGGTGAACAGACCGATCTGGGTGGGGTAATCGATCGCCATGTACGGATAGGGAGGCATCGCGTACATGTGCTGAGCAACGATGATGCTCAGGGAGCCCAGAAGGGCGAGGTTCACGGACAGCTGTGCATGCCAGCTGGTGGTCATGAACTCAAACAGGCCGTCATGGCCCTTGGAAGCGGGGAACAGCAGGGGATCACCCTTCTGACCCTCGAGGATCTCCTTGATGGAGTGACCGATGCCCCAGTTGGTGCGGTACATGTGACCGGCCACGATGAACAGCACCGCGATGGCCAGGTGGTGATGGGCGATGTCGCTCATCCACATGCTGCCGGTGACGGGGTTCACGCCACCCTTGAAGGTCAGGAAATCGCTGTAGGCGGCCCAGTCACCACGGAAGAAGGCACCGATGCCGGCGCTGAATCCGGGATAGAGCTGCGCAAGCAGATCCTGGTTGAAGAACTCGTGGGGCAGGGGAATGTCAGCCACGGAAGCGATGGTCTTGCCGTTGAGCACCAGCGGCTGGCCGGCGTCGATGGCATCCATCAACTTGGTGGTGGGCAGAGACACGTGCAGAAGGTGTCCGGTCCAGGACAGTGACCCCAGGCCGAGAAGACCGGCCAGGTGGTGGTTGAGCATGGACTCAACGTTCTGGAACCACTCCAGCTTTGGAGCTGCCTTGTGGTAGTGGAAAACGCCGGCGTTCAGCATCAAGCCGGCCATCACCAGGGCGCCAATGGCCAGGGCCATCAGCTGCGTCTCGTTGGTGATGCCCCAGGCACGCCAGACGTGGAAGAGACCGGAGGTGATCTGAATGCCTTGGAAACCGGCACCCATATCGCCATTGAGGATCTCCTGGCCGAACACCGGCCACACCACCTGAGCACTGGGCTTCACGTGGGTGGGATCGGCAAGCCAGCCGGAGAAGTTGGAGAAGCGAGCGCCATGGAAGAAAGCGCCGCTCAGCCAGATGAAGATCACGGCCAAGTGGCCGAAGTGAGCACTGAAGATCTTCCGAGAGACCTCCTCAAGGTCACTCGTGTGGCTGTCGAAATCGTGAGCGTTGGCGTGGAGGTTCCAAACCCAGGTGGTGGTTTTGGGACCTTTCGCGAGGGCACGGTCGAAATGTCCGGGCTTGCCGAACAGTTCAAAGGTCGCTGGATTGTCGACCTTTTCGACCTGGCTCTTCGCGGTGCTCCCACGCTCTGGTGGGCTGATGGTCATCGAGTCGTTCCTCGAGGGACGGGGTCGAGGTGGAGGGCCACCCCTCCGACAAACCGGAGGTTCATCGGGGCCCCGGATGCAGCGCAGCAAGGCTTCACCACACCCGGGCGCCAGTGGTTTTCAGAGGCGGAAACCCCTGACTCTCACTGGAGCATTGGGCCCCAAAGAGGGGACCGCTGGCGGAAGCATAGAGGCGAAGATCCGCCACTCGGCACGGGAGTTACAAAGGTTCAATCCCTCAGCGCACCAGTCGTGGCATGGGGTCTGCGGAAGACTGATTAACAGCAAATCCGAGAAGATTGATCGCGCTTGTTTTATCAATTCGGAAAAACATTTCCCAGCCGCTAACACAAACTCTGGCGACTGGGCACCTGTGCGCCTTCAGACCAGAATGCCTTCTATCCGCCGCACCGTCCATGGGGGACTCGGCTCTGCGCCGCCTGATCACCGTCCTGATGACAGGCCTGATGGCGGGCCTGATCTCTGTGCTGATCCTTCTAGAGGTCCCAGCCCCGGCACAGGCCCTCAGCCTGCCTTGGTCACGGGGGACGACTGATCGCGAGCCAGTGACGCTGCCCGCAGCCGGTCCCTCAGGCCGACTACAGGAGGTCGCCGCACCAGGGGCCGTCCAGCAGCTGCGGCGAGAGCTTGCGAGCCACCAGCCTCGCCTGAGCCTTGAAGGGCCTAGCAACGACAGCGTGCTCAATGGGGAGACCTGGACCCTGAAGCTCAGGGTGGAGGACTGGCCTGCAGCCTCAGATCCAGAGCTCGGCCTCGGTGCCCACATCGCTTTGCAAATCGATGGGTCACCGCCTCAGCGCTTCAGCCAAGTGAGCAACGGGCATCTGCAGGCTCAGCTGCCAGCCCTCAGCCCTGGCAGTCACAGGCTCAGTGCCTACGCCGCGTATCCGTGGGGGGAAGCGGTGAAGACCCCTGGCGCCAGCCTGAACTGGCGGCTCCATCAAGCCCAGGCTCTCGAAGGCACCCAACCGGAGCAAAACGCCCCCTGGCTGGAGCTCGTCAGCCCATCAGAACTCAGCGCAGGCGAGCCGCTGCTGCTCGACTGGCTCATCTGGAATGCACCGCTCCAGAACCTGCGCGCAGGGGATGCGCGCTGGCGTCTGCGACTCACCCTCAACGGCGACAGCTTCCTCATGGATCGCCAGGAGGCTCTCTGGATTCGTGGCCAGGGCAGCGGGAACCAGGAGGTGCAGATGGAACTGCTCGACAGCCTGGGCGAGCCGATCACTCCCGTCTTTAACAATCAACTGCGGGTCGTGACCAACAGCCGAGGCAAAAGGCCCGTTTGGATGCAATCCAGCCTGAGTGGTCAGCAGCTGGCGCGACTCCTGGGCCAGGCACTGCCCGAACAGGAGCCAGCCCCCAAACCAGCCGCCATTGCAGAGCCTGTGGCCGATCCAATCGTCGCCCCTTCATCAGAGCAGACGCCGAACGCCCCAGCGGTTGCTCCACAAGCAGCAAGCCCTGCGAAAGCGGCAACAGAGAACGGGCCAACGGAGAACGCATCCAACGCATCCACAGCAGAACCACCCGCGCAAAACGCACCGGCAGAAGACGCACGTGCTGTCCAACCCGACGGGACAGATCCTGGGGAAGAACAGCCTTCTTCTCCAAAGACTTCCCCACAACAACCTCCTGCAGAACAGCCTTCTAAGGAGCAACCTGCAACCCGTCTGATCCCCCGGGCCGAGCCGCCGCCGCTCGCCCCCACCACCAGCCTGGGAGGATCAGCTCGGGAGCTGTTGAACGCCGATGGCACCCAGCGCTGATCCTTTGAGCCTGACGTTCTGAACGCCGCAACGCCCGCCTCTAACGCTCCCCACTCTCTGGCCATGGGGCTTTCCGCCAGCGCCTGGCCATTGCTGCAACGCCTCAAGCAAGGCGGTTACGTCGACACCCTTGCCCTGACCGTTCAAGCGGCCTCAGGGCTTGAGGAGCAACCTGCCGATCTCCAGATTGGTCGTGCCGCAGACCTCCTGAACGAACACTGGGCGCGCAGCAGCACCCTGATCGTGATCGGCGCGTTGGGAGCCGTCACTCGCTTGGTGGCACCCCTGCTGACCCATAAAGATCAGGATCCAGCTGTGCTGGTGCTCGATGCCCACGGGCGCGTTGTCATCCCCCTGCTGGGAAGCCACACCGCAGGCGCTGAACAGCAAGCCCGCGAATTGGCGGCAGAACTAGGAGGTGAGGCAGTGCTCACCGGCGATGCTGCCAGCCAGGGACGCCTGGCCCTTGATGCCTTCGGGGAAGCCTGGGGCTGGCGGCGGGGAGGTCCCACGAGGGCCTGGCATGACCTCATGATCCGCCAAGCCGGGGGCGAGACCAGCACCATCCGCCAATCGGTCGGCAACCAACTGTGGCGTCAACTGCCAGGAGCGGCAGATCACTGTTGTGAAGCGGAAGACGAAGCGTATGCCGATCTCACAGTCACAGCGGAGGCCAGCCCTGCTGATGGCTGTCGCTGGCATCCGGCCTGTCTCTGGCTGGGAATCGGCTGTGAGCGCAACACCAGCCCAAGCCTTGTGCTTCGCGCGATCGACCGGGCCTTGCGCCAGGCAGGACTCGCCCCCGAGGCGGTGGCAGGGCTGAGCACCATCACGCGCAAGGGGGATGAACCAGCCCTGCTCCAGATCACTGCGGAACAAGGGTGGCCCCTCCAGCTTTTCGAGCCAGAAGCCTTGGCTGCTGTTGAAGTCCCCACCCCATCCCCCGTTGTAGAAGCAGAAATGGGGACCCCATCGGTGGCGGAAGCGGCCGCCCTCCTGGCGGCTGGAGCCGAAGGGCGCCTGGTCCGAGCGAAAAGCATTGAGAAGCCGCTTGGCCCGGAGGAACGGGGAGCGGCCACGGTGGCGATCGCCCTTGGCGGACAGTCCTATGCACCTCAACGGGGGGAATTGCATCTGATTGGCAGCGGCCCCGGAGACCTGAGCCTGCTCACCGCTGATGCCCGTCGCGCCCTGGCACGCTGTGCCGTCTGGGTGGGCTACGGGCTGTACCTCGATCTGCTCGAGCCCCTGCGCCGGAGCGACCAGGCCCGCCTTGACGGCCAGCTCACCCGCGAATGGGAGCGCTGCGCCGAGGCCCTCGACCTGGCACAGCAGGGGGTGAAGGTGGCCTTGATCTCATCAGGCGAGAGCGGCATCTACGGCATGGCAGGCCTGGCCCTAGAGCTCTGGTTGCAACAACCCGAAGGCCATCGGCCCAGTTTTCAAGTGCATCCAGGAATCTCAGCCCTGCAGCTGGCAGCGGCTCGGGCGGGCGCTCCGCTCATGCACGACTTCTGCACCATCAGCCTGAGCGACCGGCTCACCCCCTGGGCAGTGATCGAACGGCGCCTGGAGGGAGCGGCGGCAGGCGATTTCGTCGTGGCGCTCTACAACCCCCGCTCCAAGGGGCGCGATTGGCAGCTGGCGCGAGCCATCGAGCTGTTGAGAACCGAACGAGAGGGCAGCACCCCTGTGGTCTTGGCCAGGCAGCTGGGCAGGGCTGACGAGACGATCCAACACACCACGCTGGAAGCGCTGAATCCCTGTGATGTCGACATGCTCACGGTGGTGCTGATCGGGAACAGCACCACTTATGAGAAAGCCGGAACGATGGTCACCCCACGGGGCTATCCGGGCGCCAGCCTGAGCTGACGATCGCTAGGGATCGTCAGAAAAGAGAGCCCAACTCCTGACCTCGAAGGGCATGACTCATGCAGTCGGGATGACAGGATTCGAACCTGCGGCCCCTTCGTCCCGAACGAAGTGCGCTACCAAGCTGCGCTACATCCCGATGGCCCGACTGTAGAAGATGACCTCCACCTTGAAACCTGAGTGGCTGCGCGTGAAAGCGCCGCAGCGCGAGCGCATCGGCGCTGTTGCTGACCTGCTTCTCGACCTCAGGCTCAATACGGTTTGCCAGGAGGCCAGCTGCCCGAATATCGGCGAATGCTTCGCCGGCGGCACCGCCACGTTTCTGATCATGGGGCCCGGCTGCACCCGCGCTTGCCCCTACTGCGACATTGATTTCGACAAAAGTGTTCGAGAGCTGGATCCCACCGAGCCCGAGCGCCTCGGGGAAGCCGTGGCGCGGCTTGGCCTCAAGCACGTGGTGATCACCTCAGTGAACCGTGACGATCTCACCGACGGCGGGGCCAGCCAGTTCGTGGCCTGCATCGAACAGGTGCGGCAACGCTCACCCCAGACCACGATCGAACTGCTGATCCCCGATTTCTGCGGCAACTGGGAGGCACTGGCCACGGTCTTGGACGCTGGTCCAGACGTGCTCAACCACAACATCGAGACCGTTCCCAGCCTCTATCGCAAAGCCCGGCCCCAGGGTGTCTACAGCCGATCCTTGGAACTGCTGGAACGGGTTCGCCATGGTTGGTCAAGGGTCTACAGCAAGTCAGGGCTGATGGTGGGTCTGGGCGAAACCGATCAAGAGGTGCTCGAGACCCTCGCCGACCTACGCCGCCATGACGTCGACATCGTCACCATCGGCCAGTACCTCTCCCCTGGCCCCAAGCACCTACCGGTGGACCGCTTCGTACGGCCAGAGCAGTTCGAAGCGTTCCGCCGCCATGGCGAAGAGGAGCTCGGCTTCCTGCAGGTGGTGAGCACACCACTCACCCGCAGCAGTTATCACGCGGGCGAAGTGCGGAAACTGATGGCATCGCATCCGCGCTGAAGGCATGGGCGCGAGTCAGACAGCCTGTTCAATCCACAGGCGGAAGGCGCTGACCGAGCCAGGCCGCTTCCTCCCTTGCCGCCGGATATAAACGGCGAAGCTGTTCATGGCTGTCGTTGTCAGACACCTCCAGTAGCCGCCGATATCGGCTGAGCGACGAACGGGGGAAAAGAAGAATCCCTGAAACAAGGGCGAGGCCGCTACCGATCAAGTAATCAATCCACCGATTCGGGATGTACCAGGCCACGAGCGGCCCATAGCCGGCAAAAGCCACACCGCTCGAAATCAGCGCCGTGCGCAGGTAGGGGCCAAGATTCAAGGCAGCCACAAGGGCAGCGGTCCCGCCCATCGCCAGGGCCACCCCCACGCTGTTGAGACCGATGCTGTTGAACACCAGCAGGGGCATCAGCACCCCGAGGCTGACACCCACCATCCGATCGCGCACTCGAGCGAGGGTCGCGCCGATGCTGTCGTTGAGCAGCAACACCACACCGAAATAGAGGTACTTCGGTGTCTGCGTTCCAAGGCCGACGCCAATCGCTAGGGCGAACGCCGCCAGCACGAGCTTGCGCCAAAAGCTCCAGCTTGTGAAAGCCAACCGGTACCGCTCCGGCAGGGGCAGATCCTCTCCTTCCGGCCCACTGGGCGGTGCCGGAGCGCCGTAACCGGGTGGCGTCAGACCCCATTGCAGAGCAGTGCCAATGGCCAGACCCATGGCAATCGCCTCCATCTGATGGCCCCAGTCAGCCCAAGAGGCGGACAGATCAAGCAGGGGAAGCACCCCTGCAGCAGCCACCACATTGGTGAGCAACGCCAGCTTGGCTGGCAGCGCCACCGCCAACAGCTGCATCACCACCCCAACGAGGCCGAACCACCACACCTGGGGGGCATCGGGAAACATCATGCGCACACTGAGCCCAACGGCCATCGCGACACCAGCGATCAGCAGCAGAACCGGGTAGATCAGCGCAGGCCAACGGCAGAAATCAGGACGCACCACCAACACGCCCACCACCACGCCGTAGGCGGCGGGGATGTCGCCCAGACCGAGCGTGAGGCAGATCAGCCGCGTGATGCTCGCAGCCAGACCGATCGCCAGCGCCGCCCGCAAGCCGAGCCACTGGGCCTCAGTCGCCATGGGGATCGGCAGGGTCATGCTTGAGCGCCTGCACCCAGCCCACCAGCAGCACAATCATCAGCAGCGCCAACCAGAACCAGAGCCTTGGTGCCGTGCTGAACACCGTGATCGCGAGCAACACGAGGGCGATCCACGGCGCCGGCTGACGCAGGGCGTTCAACCAACTGGATGATGCAAGGGAACGACGGGACATGGGGAGGCTGGAAGATCAAAGATTCAGCGATTGAAGCCGGCAATCCAGCGCAGAAACGGCAGGGCGTAGCTCAACAGAGAACGTCGTTCAACTGAAGCCTTAGCTTCTGCGGGCTGACCGGCCTCAAACCGCAGATCCGGGCCCCGACCGCCACTCCAGCGCAATCCTGAGGGAGTGCTGGCTGATTCCAGTTCCACTCGCACGAGCATCAGAGGCGCCGTGGCCTTACCCGGAAGAATCGCCAGCGGATCACCGCCTTCTCCATAGGCTTCCTGCCGGGCCCGCGCCACCAGCGACACCGCCAGGTCCGCTTCGCCCACCACACTGGCGAGGGCGGCCGAATCCAGCGGTGTGGGCGAAATCGCCTTGATCGTTCCTTCGACGCCGCCGTAGCGCTGGGCCGTGCCGCCGTATTGATTGCGGCTCTGCAGGATCGGTTCGATCTCGATCGATTCGCCGATCCGAAGCCGCGTTGCATCAGCCTCTGTGAACAGGGCCATCGCCTGCCGAGATGCCGAGCGGGACTGCTCCAGTGCCAGCGTTCCAAGACGCTCACCAGGGAGCACGGGCTGCCCCTCCTCCACAGCCCAACTCACCAGTCGGCCAGCCGCGGGAGCACGCAACTCAAGCGCCTGATTCTGAGCCTCCAGTTCTGCCCGGGTCGCCCGCAACTGGGCCTGCTGTGCCTGAAGGAGCCCTCGATTGGCCTGCAACTGAGCCATCTTGGCCTCCAGCGAGCGGATCGCTGCCTTGTTGCCCAGGTAGAGATCCTGCGCGGCCACCCAGAGGGGGCTGTAGGTGGGGATCACCTTCTTCTGGCGAAGGCTTTCCAGCGCAGCAAGTTGCTCCCCCACAGGTTGATTACTCACCTGCAAGGTGCCGATCTGCTGGCGCAAAGCCACCAGCTCCGAACTGTTGGCGGACAGTTGGTCAACCAAACCCCGCTGTTGTTCAGCATTAGCCTCTAGCTGACGATCGAGCGCCTGAGGCTGCCCCTTGGGAACAGGGCCACCGCCAGCAGCCTGATCGATGCGATCGAGCCTGGCGAGCAACTGATCGCGGGCAACACGAGCACCGACTGGGACGCTCAGATCCAGAACCTGGCCTGGAGTGCGGCTGTAGAGCCCCCGTCGATCGCCAGGGGCCAACAACACAGCCGCACCGAATACCTCAACATCGATCGCGGGTAACACCGCCCACACGGCCGTCGCTCCGCTGACGAGAGCAATGGGCCAGCACCGATGCAGCAGAGCACCCATCTGCAATTGAAAACCGCGCGTAGGGTAACGCCGTTTTCGGATGGCTCAGCGCCTCCCCTGACATGTCAACCGGCATGCTCCGACGACGAGTCCTGGCCTCCCTGCTCATGGCAGCCTCGACCTGGCTGCCCGCCAATGCCGAGCCGGAACCGCTTGGCCTCAGCCTTGATCAGGCCCTCGAGCGAGGCATGGATGCATCGCTCGCCCTCCAACAATCAGAGGCCGAGAAGCAAGCCGCCACGGCTGGGGTGGGACTCAGCCGCAGCCTGTTTCTGCCGAAGCTCGATGTTGTGGGCCTCGGCAGCTGGGCTCAAGTGGGCAGCTCGGTTGGCTTTATTTCCAATCTGCCCACCATCGGCGACCTGAATCTTGATCTGGGCAGTGATGGCTACGCAGTCATCCAAAACAGCTTCGGCAATCTCGGGCTCGCACTCACCTACCCCCTGATCGACTTCGAGCGGGGACCACTGCTGTCGGCGGCCAAGGCCCTCGATCAGGCCGCCGCGG
The DNA here is from genome assembly GCF_004332405.1 of Synechococcus sp. BS56D. Taxonomy (NCBI): domain Bacteria; kingdom Bacillati; phylum Cyanobacteriota; class Cyanophyceae; order Synechococcales; family Synechococcaceae; genus Synechococcus; species Synechococcus sp. BS56D. The sequence continues at coordinate 437,008 of NZ_PHQU01000001.1, forward strand.
CACAGATCGCCGAGCAGCGGCGACAGAGCCGGTTCGCCATCACCAATGCCTACCTGAACCTGCAGCTCAGCGATGCGCTGATACCCGTGTGGCAGCGATCGATCGCCCTCTCCGGCGAACTGCTCAAGGATGCGGAAGCGCTGCGGGATGGAGGGCTGGGCGCACGCATCGATGTGTTCCGCGCTCGTGCCCTGCTCGCCACCGACCAGCGCGGACTCAGCGCCGCCCGCTCGGCCCGGGCGATCGCCGCCAGCGCCCTGGCCCGATTGCTCAACCTTCCGGCCGATCAGAGGGTGGAAGCCAGCGATCCCCTCTTGGCCCAGTCGCCATGGCCGCTGCAGCTGCAGGCCTCGATCGAGGCCGCCACCCGCAATCGCCCGGCGCTGGAGGTGATCGCGCAAGCACAGGCTGCTGCGGAAGCGAAAGTGCAAGCAGCCCAGGGCACGATGCTGCCGCGGGTGGGGCTCCTGCTCGGCGGCGGCATCAGTGGCGACAACCTGAATGTGCCGGTGCTCAACAGCGGTGGCCGCGTCAGCAATGTGCCCGTCGCCGGTGAACTGGAGTTGCCAACGATGAACAGCAGCGGCAATGCCAGCGGCAGCTTTTACGACTACGGCGTGTTGCTCACCCTGCGCCAACCCCTGTTCGACGGGGGGCTGTCAGCCCAGAGTGCAGCCCTGGCGCGCAGTCAGGTCGACCAACAACGCTTACTGCTGGAACAACGCAAACAGACGATCATCCAGGCGGTGGAGACCTTCTGGCACACCCACCGCAGCGCCAAGGCCGCCATGGTCTCAAGCCGGGAAGCCGTGATCGCCACCGAAGAAGCGGTGCGGGATGCCCAGCTGCGCTATCGCGCAGGCATCGCGTCGGTCACCGAACTGCTGCTGGCCCAACGCGATCTGCAAGCGGCCCGCAGCGCTGAAGCCACGGCGATCCAGCAATGGAATCTCAGTCGGGCCGGCCTGGAGCTGGAGACGGGGCGTCAATGAGCGGCAGCCCCGCCACCGGCCGCCATTCCTCCAAGGTCCAGTGCACAAGGCCACGGGCAATCATCGGATCCTTCTGAACAAGTGCCAGGGCTTGGTCGTAGCTCTCAGCCTTCAGCACCAACAGCCCCCCGCCGCCAGGTTGGCCCTCGCCATCAACAAGGAAGCCACTGGAGAGAATCGATCCTGAGGTCCGCTGCTGCTCCACCCAATCGCGATGGGCATCCAGATGAAGACGACGCTGAGCCACGGATAAGGCAGCCGTGGCAGGCGTGAACGTCTCGTGCTTGATGAAGAGGGGCACGCCTGGGGCCTGGCCGATCAGGCCGCAACGGCCGTGCGATCCACCAGACCCATGGCCGCCCGCTCGCTGGGAGGGACCAGCAGCTTGAAGCGGCTCTTCCAGCTGCTCCAGTCAGAGAGGATCGCAGCGGCTTTCTCACTGCCTGTGGAGGCCAGATGGGCTTCCAGCAAGGGCTTGAGCACAGCTTCCTGCTCGCTGGTGTCGACGGCACGAATCTCCACGATCTCGTGGTTCACCCGGTCCACCAGGCCACCCGACTCATCGAGGATGAAGGCCACCCCACCCGTCATGCCAGCGCCGACGTTCCGGCCAGTGCTGCCAAGCACGACCACCACGCCACCGGTCATGTATTCACAGCAGTGGTCACCAGTGCCTTCGACCACGGTGCGAGCACCGCTGTTCCGCACCGCAAACCGCTCGCCGGCGCGGCCATGCACCAGCAACTCACCCCCTGTTGCGCCATACAGGCAGGTGTTGCCAAGAATGACCTGGTCCCCAGGAGACGCGGTGCCTGGGTTCGGCACCAGCACGATCCGACCACTGTTCATTCCCTTGCCGATGTAGTCATTGGCTTCGCCCTGCAGGCGTACATCCATGCCCTGGACAAGGAAGGCCCCGAAGCTCTGGCCTGCAGCACCCTGGAAATGGAGCTGCAACTGACCGTTAAAACCGCGGTTGCCGTGGCGAGCAGCAATCTCACCGGCAAGACGAGCGCAGACGCTGCGGTCGGTGTTCACGATCTCGATGCTGCGCTGAATCGTGCCGTGGCTCTCAATCGCCACCATCAGCTCGGCATCGGCCAACAGCTGATCCTCGAGCACCGCTCCATTGCCATGGGCATCGGCAGCGTGGGTGAGCCAAGAGCGATTGTCCGTGCCTGCCACCGGAGCCAGGAGGGTGGTGAGATCCAGGGACTCCGTCTTCTCGAGTTTCACCTGCCGCCTCTGCAGCAGTTCATTGCGACCGATCAAATCCTCGAGACGTGCCACACCCAGCACGCTCAGCAGCTGACGCACCTCTTCGGCAACGTAGAAGAAGAAATTGACGACATGTTCAGGCAGCCCTGTGAAGCGTTGACGCAGGGCCTCCTTCTGGGTGGCCACACCAACTGGGCAATTATTGGTGTGACAGACGCGAGCCATGATGCAGCCTTCGGCGATCATCGCCACCGATCCGAAACCGAATTCCTCAGCGCCCAGCAACGCTGCCATCACCACATCCCAACCTGTTTTGAGGCCGCCATCGGCACGCAGGAGCACGCGATCGCGCAAGCCGTTCTCCATCAAGCTGCGATGGACCTCGGTAAGACCGAGTTCCCAGGGCCCACCGGCATGTTTGATCGAGCTCAGAGGTGAGGCGCCCGTGCCACCGTCATGACCAGAAATCTGGATCACATCGGCATTGGCTTTGGCCACTCCGGCAGCGATCGTGCCGATTCCGATCTCAGCCACCAATTTCACCGACACCTTGGCGCTCGGATGCACCTGGTGCAGATCGTGGATCAACTGCGCCAGATCCTCAATCGAATAGATGTCGTGATGAGGTGGTGGCGAAATCAACGCCACCCCGGGCTTGCTGTTGCGCAACCAGGCGATGTACTCATCCACTTTGGGGCCGGGCAGCTGACCGCCCTCGCCGGGCTTGGCCCCCTGGGCCACCTTGATCTCCAACTGCTTGCCGCTGCGCAGATATTCCGCCGTCACACCAAAGCGGCCTGAAGCAATCTGCTTGATGGCTGAGCAGGCGGTATCACCGTTGCGCAGTCCCTTAATGGCAGGGAGAGTCGCCGAACGCCCCTCAGCATCCACATCATTGAGCGGACGGAAACGGGCCGGATCCTCACCGCCCTCGCCACTGTTGCTCTTGCCGCCAATGCGATTCATCGCCACGGCGAGGACTTCATGGGCTTCCCGGGAGAGAGCTCCAAGGCTCATACCGCCGGTACAAAAGCGAGAACAGATACTTTCCACACTCTCCACCTGATCAAGGGGGAGGGGCGTGGACGAAGTCTTGAACTCAAGCAGGTCCCGCAAGGCGGTCACCGGCCTGTTCTCCAGAAGCGTGCGATAGGTGCCGAAGTGGTCATAACCGGGGCCTTCATGGACGGCCTTGTGCAGCGCCTTCGCCATCTCCGGGCTGTTGAGGTGGTATTCACCGCCAGTGCGGTACTGCACAAAGCCCATGAACTCGAGCTTGCTGCGGTTGAGCTCGGGGAAGGCCTTGGCATGGAGCAGAAGCGTTTCCCTGGCCAACTCGCGCATGGAGAGGCCCGCCACCCGGCTGGTGGTCCCTGCAAAGGATCGCTCCACCACGTCGGCACCGAGACCGATCGCCTCAAAGATCTGAGCACCGTGATAACTGGCGAGCAGGGAGATGCCGATCTTGGAGAGGATCTTGCGGAGACCGTTCTCCAGGGCGATCCGCACATTCGCCTGGGCGTCTCCAGGGGTGAGGGCAGGCAGTTTGCCCTGTTCGATTCGCTTCTGAGTTTTGGGATGGGCCAGCCAGTGGCGGGTGGTCTCCCAGGTGAGCCAGGGGCAGACGGCACTAGCGCCGTAGCCGATCAGACAAGCGAGGTGATGGGTGCTCCAGCACTGGGCGGTCTCCACCACCAGAGAACAGCGCAGGCGCTGGCCCGTCCGAAGCAGGTGATGGTGCACGGCACCAACAGCCAGTAGGGGTGGCAAGGCGGCAGCGGTGGCCTCAAGCGAAGAAGGCATGCCGGCCAGGCCATGGCGATCGCTGAGCACAAGGATCTGCGTCCCGGACTCAACGGCAGCGGTGGCAGCGGCACAGAGCCGATCCAGAGCCTCCGGGAGACTGTTAGCCGAAGCCGTGGGATCAAAGTGCGTCGACAGGGTCGTGCAAGGCAGACCCTGCTGAGCCAGAGCCCGAAGCTCCTCTTCATTCAGCACCGGCGAGTCGAGGTGCACCAGAGCTGCGGCCTCCGCCTGGGGGCGAAGGGCGGGGCGACGTTCACCGAGATGCATCTCAAGGCTCATCACCAGCTTTTCCCTCAGGGGATCAATCGGCGGGTTGGTGACCTGAGCGAAGCGCTGCTTGAAATAGTCGTAAAGCAGATGCGGCTTGTCAGAGAGCACCGCCAGAGGGATGTCATCTCCCATGCAGTAGGTGGGCTCCTTACCGGCACCCGCCATGTCCTCGATCACCAGCTCGAGATCTTCGGCGGTGAAACCAGTCGCTGTCTGCAAACGGAGCAGATCCAGATCACCGAGCTGACGGTCCTGCGTCCAGGCCTGGGCATCAAGGTGGCGGCGATGCTGCTCAAGCCAGCTGGCGTAGGGATGGCGTGATGCCGCGTCTTCTTTCACAGCCCAGTTTTCGAGCAGCTCGCCCCGCTCGAGATCCACGGCCAGCATCTGCCCCGGGCCGAGGCGGCCACGGCTGACCACGGTTTTGCCGCTGAGGTCCACCACACCGGTCTCCGAGCCCATGATCACGAAGCCATCGCTGGTCGTGCACCAGCGGGCCGGGCGGAGGCCGTTGCGGTCGAGGGTGGCGCCCACCCGCTTGCCATCGGCAAACACGAGAAGCGCTGGGCCATCCCAGGGCTCCTGAATGCCGGCATTGAACTCATACATGGCCTGCACAGCAGGCCGACTTTCGAGCTCAGGCTGGTGACGGAAGGCCTCCGGAACCAGGGTGATCAAGCTGTCCGTGATCGAACGACCACTGCGGACGAGTAACTCGAGGGTGGCATCGAGGTTGGCTGAATCACTAAAGGCCGGATTGACCACTGGGTTGAGGTCACCCGCAGCTTCACCCCAGACCTCATGCAAGCGCGACTCGGAGGCTCGGGCCCAGTTGAGGTTGCCGAGCAGCGTATTGATTTCCCCGTTGTGGCCCAGCAATCGCATGGGCTGGGCAAGGGGCCAGCGGGGCAGGGTGTTGGTGCTGAAGCGGCGGTGATAAACCGCAAAACTCACCGCAAATCGAGGATCGCGGAGATCGGCGAAGAAGGCAGCGAGAACCTCCGACCGCACCATGCCCTTGTACACAACGGTGCGGCTGCTGAGGGAGGCCACATAGAGATCCCGAGCCGCCTCAGCCCCCCAGACCTGACGGGCGCGATCACCAATCCGACGCCGCAAGCGGAAAAGCAGGGCCTCCAGCTCATCGCCAGCCTGATCAGCTGCCACGAGCCACTGGTGGATCGCTGGAGCGGTCTCGCGCGCCAAGGGGCCGAGCACGGATGGGACCACCGGAACCTCACGCCAGCCGCAGGAGCGCAAGCCGAGGGCCTCTGCCTCCTCCGCCGCAAATCGCTGTGCCTCGTCGAAGCGACTGGGGTCTGCAGGCATGAACATCATGCCTAGACCACGACCACCAGTGACCTCTGCCACCTCGGGCCAGACGGCCGCCAGATAACCCCAGGGGATCCCGCAGAGCACTCCGGCTCCATCGCCGGAATCGCCATCACCGCCGCACCCGCCGCGATGTTCCATGCAGCCGAGACCGCGCAGGGCCTGCTGAAGGAGCCAATGGCTGGCCTCACCTTGAAGCTGTGCCAGGAAACCCACACCACAGGCGTCCTTCTCACCGGCCACTGCCGCTGGAGCACTGCTGTCGCAGTAAGGCCAGAAGGGGCCGGAAAGGTGTGTCATAACCCGACGACGCGATCTCAGATCTTAAGGACGCGTGGTGCCTGTTCAGGATCCGGCTAGCGTCTGGCCCATGGTTGATCCACCGCTGCCGCCAGCGCCCGTCGCCGAGGTGCGTGTCGCCAGATCGATCAAGGGCGATCGCATCCGCCTGGCGGGAATGGACCTGAACAGTCCCTGGCTCTGGGTTGGGGGCGGTCGAACCCAGCCGACGCAACTTTGGCTTCCCCTCGAGCTTCTTGTGAACAAGCTCGGGTTCCAGCGAAGCGAAGCAGCAGACGGCCCGCAGCTGGAGTGGTACGGGCGCAGGGCAAGCCTGCGGAGCCTGCCCCAACGCAGCCTTGACGACGAGGTGGCGATCGAGGTGGCGGAGTGGCTGAGCAGCACCGGCGTGGGTTTGTCGCGCTCGGAGCAGACCCTGCGCCTGACCCTGGCCTCCCCGCGCCTACAGCGACTGCGACGGGGGAAGGGCAGCACAGCCAACCGACTCGTTTTTGACCTCTCGGGACCAGCGCTGGTGCAGCGCCAGGGCAATGATCTGATCCTCCGAATCAGCACCACCCCAACCCAGGCCGGACAGCTGCGGGGGATGGGACTGCGGATCCAGCGTCAGCGGCTGCAACTCACCCTGATCGGCGCGGGGCAGAGCTTGTCCACCCTCACGCTGGCCGAGCCCTGGCGGATCGTTCTGGATGGGGTCCGTTCGGGCGAGGGCGGTGGGAGGAGCCAAGGCCGTGACCCCCTTGCAGCAGCACTGGTCGATCCCCGGATCCGGGCGCTGATTCGCGATGGGCTCGTGCTAGATCGCCGCTCGCTGACCGTGGGGGTGAAACCGCTGCGGATCTATCGGGTTGGCAGTAACCCTCTGCAGCAGGGCCTGCGCCTGCAACCCCTTGCCCCTTTACATGCCCAGCAAGGACTCCGCTTCCTCAACCAGCTCTCGCAACCGGCCGGGGCACTGCTCGCGGTGAACGGCGGTTTTTTCAACAGGGTGCGGCAGCTTCCGCTCGGGGCGGTTCGTCTGGACGGCACCTGGCTGTCAGGACCGATCCTGAACAGGGGGGCCATCGGCTGGGACAGCGGCAGCCGGCTGAACTTTGGACGCCTGAGGCTGCATCAGGAGCTTGTGGTCTCCGGTGGACAGCGCTGGGGGCTGGCCAGCCTCAACAGCGGCTATGTGCAGAAGGGGCTGAGTCGCTACACCCGTGCCTGGGGGCCGGTGTACCAAGCGCTCAGCGGCCAAGAGCAGGCCCTGAGCATTGACGATGGACGCGTGCTTACCGTTCATGGCACCGCAGCCCTGGCCAGGGGGGTGCCCCTCGCAAGTGGTGTCGATCTGATCGTGGCCCGGGGGGGCGCACCACTACCGGCCCAGATTGGAGATCGCGTTGAGTTGCGCTCTGAGGCTTCCAATCCGCTCGGCAATCGGAGGCAAGTCATGGGCGGTGGCCCACTGTTACTCCAGGGGGGCCGGGTTGTTCTTAATGGTCGTGCGGAGGGGTTCAGCGCAGGCTTTATGGCACTGGCGGCACCGCGGACGGTTGTGGCGCAAGACCGCGATCGGCTTTGGCTGCTGACCCTGGAGGGTGCCGGCGGCAGCGATCCCACCCTGCTCGAGACCAGCCTGGCCCTGCGCCAACTTGGACTGGACGAGGCCCTGAACCTCGACGGAGGCAGCTCCACGTCACTCCTGGTCGCCAACAGGCTTGTCATGAGCGGGCGGTCCTTCCCACCGCGGGTGCAGAACGCCCTGGGACTGGTGCCAGAGTGAGCAGCCTCACGATCAGATCCGGAGCCATGGGCACGAACCTGCTGATCACGCCGGCTGCCGCTGCAGAGCTTGGCCGCCAGGCCGCTGTTGCCGGAACGCCAGGTCAGATGCATCTTGATCTGCTGGATGGCAGCTGTGAAACCCATGTGATCCGGCTGCAACCGGGACCAATGGGAGGAGTGCCAGTGGCCCGCGCCGATGGCATCACCCTGCATGCTCCCGCAGGCCAGGCGGGGCAGCTGGAGGGGCTGTGCCTTGATTACCGCGGCGATCTCAGCGGTGGCGGCTTTCTGGTGACCGCCCGCAGCGGCATTCGCTGCTGCCCTTGCGGCAGTGCTTTCACACGCCTCTGAGGACACTGCAGGCGACCCGGTATGGTGGTGGATTGTCGAACCAGGTCGGGGTACCGGCCGCATCCCGACCGTCGATGCCAACCATCCAACAGCTGATCCGTCACGAGCGCCAGACCCTCAAGGCGAAGACCAAGTCTCCAGCCCTGCGCTCATGTCCCGAGCGCCGGGGAGTGTGCACACGCGTGTACACGTCCACGCCCAAGAAGCCCAATTCGGCTCTGCGCAAAGTGGCACGTGTGCGCCTCACCTCGGGCTTCGAAGTGACGGCCTACATCGGTGGCATCGGCCACAACCTCCAGGAGCACTCTGTTGTGCTGATCCGCGGCGGTCGTGTGAAGGATCTGCCTGGTGTCCGTTATCACATCATCCGCGGAACGCTTGACACCGCCGGCGTGAAGGATCGTCGCCAGTCGCGCTCCAAGTACGGCGCCAAGACTCCTAAGGAGTGATGGCAGTGCGTCTCTCATTGACGCCCCAATCCTGAAACCACCCTTTTCCCCTTTCTCTCTTACCCACGGTTCATGTCCCGCCGTAACGCCGCCGAGAAGCGCCCGATTCTTCCCGATCCCCAGTTCAACAGCCGCCTCGCCACGATGATGGTGGTGCGCTTGATGAAGCACGGCAAGAAATCCACCGCCCAGCGGATCCTGTCCGATGCCTTCAGCCTGATCGGCGAGCGCACCGGCGGTGATCCCCTCGAGCTGTTCGAAACGGCCGTGAAGAACGCCACGCCTCTGGTGGAAGTGCGAGCCCGTCGAGTCGGTGGTGCGACCTACCAGGTGCCCATGGAAGTGCGCCAGGAGCGCGGCACAGCAATGGCCCTGCGCTGGCTCGTCAGCTTCTCCCGTTCCCGCAACGGCCGCAGCATGGCCCAGAAGCTCGCCGGTGAATTGATGGATGCCGCCAACGAGGCCGGCAACGCCGTTCGCAAGCGCGAAGAAACCCACAAGATGGCCGAAGCCAACAAGGCTTTCGCCCACTACCGCTACTGACTCTCCCTCGCCCTGAACGCTCTCGGCTGTTCAGGGCGGACCTGTAGAGTCTCACCCGCCTTTTAACGCCCCACCCCGGAGTTTCCTGTGGCTCGCGCCTTTCCCCTGGAACGCGTCAGAAATATCGGTATTGCCGCTCATATTGACGCTGGTAAAACCACCACCACCGAACGAATCCTGTTCTATTCAGGTGTGGTGCACAAGATCGGTGAGGTGCATGACGGCGCCGCTGTCACCGACTGGATGGCCCAGGAGCGTGAACGTGGAATCACCATCACCGCTGCGGCCATTTCCACCAGCTGGAATGACCATCGGATCAACATCATTGACACCCCCGGCCACGTGGATTTCACCATCGAGGTGGAACGTTCCATGCGGGTTCTCGACGGTGTGATCGCTGTGTTCTGCGCCGTGGGTGGCGTTCAGCCTCAGTCGGAGACTGTTTGGCGCCAAGCCGACCGCTACTCCGTGCCCCGGATGGTATTCGTCAACAAGATGGACCGCACCGGCGCCGATTTCCTCAAGGTGCATGGCCAAATCAAGGATCGCCTCAAGGCCAACGCCGTGCCGATCCAGCTGCCGATTGGTGCCGAGGGCGATCTCAGCGGCATCATCGACCTCGTGGCCAACAAGGCTCACATCTACAAGGACGATCTCGGTAAGGACATCGAAGTCACCGACATTCCTGCCGACATGGCCGATCAGGCAGCCGAGTGGCGCACGGTCTTGATGGAGGCGGTTGCCGAAACCGACGAAGCCCTGATCGAGAAGTTCCTGGAAACTGGCGAGCTCAGCGATGAAGAGCTCAAGAAGGGCATCCGTGATGGCGTCCTGAAGCACGGTCTCGTTCCGATGCTCTGCGGCTCCGCCTTCAAGAACAAAGGTGTGCAGCTGGTTCTTGATGCCGTTGTTGACTACCTGCCCGCCCCCGTGGATGTGCCCCCGATTCAGGGTGTGCTCCCCGATGGCAAGGAAGCCGTGCGTCCCTCCGACGACAAGGCTCCCTTCAGCGCCCTGGCCTTCAAGGTGATGGCTGACCCCTACGGAAAGCTCACCTTCGTGCGCATGTATTCCGGCGTCCTGGAAAAGGGCAGCTATGTGCTCAACTCCACCAAGGGCGAGAAAGAGCGCATCTCCCGTTTGGTGGTGCTCAAGGCGGACGACCGGGAAGAGGTTGATGAACTGCGCGCTGGCGACCTGGGAGCGGTTCTAGGCCTGAAAGCCACCACCACCGGTGACACCCTTTGCTCTTCCGAAGATCCCATCGTTCTTGAGACCCTGTTCGTCCCTGAACCGGTGATCTCCGTGGCTGTGGAGCCGAAGACAAAAGGAGACATGGAGAAACTCTCCAAGGCTCTTGTGTCTCTGGCAGAAGAAGATCCCACCTTCCGGGTCAACACGGACGCCGAAACCGGTCAGACCGTGATCGCCGGCATGGGCGAATTGCACCTGGAGATCCTGGTGGATCGCATGCTGCGCGAATTCAAGGTGGAGGCCAATATCGGCGCCCCTCAGGTGTCCTACCGCGAAACCATCCGTGGCTCAGCCAAGGGTGAAGGGAAGTTCTCCCGTCAGACCGGTGGCAAGGGCCAATACGGCCACGTGGTGATTGAAATGGAGCCGGGCGAGCCCGAATCCGGATTTGAATTCGTCAACAAAATTGTTGGTGGTGTTGTTCCCAAGGAATTCATCAAGCCCTCAGAGATGGGCATGAAGGAGACCTGTGAATCCGGCGTGATTGCTGGATACCCGATGATCGACATCAAAGTCAGCATGGTTGACGGGTCGTACCATGACGTGGACTCGTCAGAAATGGCGTTCAAAATCGCCGGCTCCATGGCCTTCAAGGATGCGGTCAAGAAGTGCAATCCTGTACTTCTTGAACCGATGATGAAGGTCGAGGTCGAGGTTCCCGAGGATTTCCTCGGCTCGATCATCGGTGACCTGTCTTCCCGTCGAGGACAGGTGGAAGGTCAGGCCATTGACGATGGCACGTCAAAGGTCTCGGCCAAGGTGCCTTTGGCCGAGATGTTCGGCTACGCCACCGAGCTCCGATCCATGACCCAGGGTCGGGGTATCTTCTCGATGGAATTCAGCCACTACGAGGATGTTCCTCGCAACGTCGCTGAAGCCATCATCTCCAAGAATCAGGGCAATTCCTGATCTCTACCCTCCCCTAAATCCACCCCCGATTCTTTTAAAAAAATGGCTCGCGAGAAGTTCGAAAGGAACAAGCCCCACGTCAACATCGGCACCATTGGCCACGTTGACCACGGCAAAACCACCCTCACCGCTGCGATCACCAATGTGCTCGCCAAGAAGGGTCAAGCCAAGGCTCAGGCCTATGACCAGATTGACGGTGCTCCCGAGGAGCGCGAGCGCGGTATCACCATCAACACCGCCCACGTTGAGTACGAAACCGATTCCCGTCACTACGCCCACGTTGACTGCCCCGGTCACGCGGACTACGTGAAGAACATGATCACCGGTGCCGCTCAGATGGACGGCGCCATCCTCGTGTGTGCCGCCACCGACGGCCCCATGGCCCAAACCAAGGAGCACATCCTGCTGGCCAAGCAGGTGGGCGTGCCCGCTCTGGTGGTTGCACTCAACAAGTGCGACATGGTCGATGATGAGGAGATCATCGAACTGGTGGAACTGGAGATCCGCGAATTGCTCTCCAGCTACGACTTCCCTGGCGACGATATCCCCGTGGTGCAGGTCTCCGGCCTGAAGGCCCTCGAAGGCGATGCCGAGTGGGAAGCCAAGGTCGAAGAGCTGATGAAGGCCGTCGATGAAAACATCCCCGAGCCCGAGCGCGAAATCGACAAGCCCTTCCTGATGGCCGTCGAAGACGTGTTCTCCATCACCGGTCGTGGCACCGTGGCCACCGGCCGTATTGAGCGCGGCATCGTCAAAGTCGGCGAAGAAATCGAAATCGTCGGCATCAAAGACACCCGCAAGACCACCGTCACCGGTGTGGAGATGTTCCGCAAGCTGCTCGATCAGGGCATGGCTGGCGACAACGTCGGCCTCCTGCTCCGCGGCATCCAGAAGGAAGACATCGAGCGCGGCATGGTGCTCGTGAAGCCCGGCTCCATCACTCCTCACACCAAGTTTGAGGGCCAGGTGTACGTGCTGAAGAAGGAAGAAGGCGGCCGTCACACCCCCTTCTTCGCTGGCTACCGCCCGCAGTTCTATATCCGTACCACCGACGTGACCGGCCAGATCACCGCCTTCACCGCGGAAGATGGCTCCAACGTCGAGATGGTGATGCCCGGCGACAACATCAAGATGACCGGTGAGCTGATCTGCCCCGTGGCCATCGAGCAGGGCATGCGCTTCGCTATCCGCGAAGGCGGCCGCACCATCGGTGCTGGCGTGGTCTCCAAGATCATCGAGTGATCATCAAGCGATGATCGTCAGGGGATGGTTCGGCCGCGGCCGGGCCGTCCCCTACACTTTTTAAATCGAACCTCGACAATTCACCGTCTCCGATCCCCTCGGGGGCTTCCTCTGCGCATTCCATGTCCACCGCAATCGCTCAGCAGAAGATCCGCATTCGCCTCAAGGCGTTTGATCGCCGCATGCTGGATCTCTCCTGCGACAAGATCATTGAAACGGCCGACAACACGGCAGCAACTGCCATCGGTCCCATTCCTCTTCCCACCAAGCGCAAGATCTACTGCGTCCTGCGTTCTCCCCACGTTGACAAGGATTCACGGGAGCATTTCGAAACACGCACCCACCGTCGGATTATCGATATCTACAGCCCCTCGGCAAAAACAATCGACGCCCTGATGAAGCTCGATTTGCCAAGCGGAGTTGACATCGAAGTGAAGCTCTGAGGCGCACCCGCCCCAGCGGTCAGCTGCCTAGGATTGATCCCACTGAGATCGTGCTGCGTGGCTGACCTGTCCGTCAGGGAATTACCCCTGTTCCCCCTGCCGGATGTTGTTCTGTTTCCAAGGGAAGTGCTCCCTCTGCACATCTTCGAGTCGCGCTATCGGATGATGCTCCGCAGCGTCCTTGAAGATGATCGTCGCTTCGGAGTGATCCGCTGGGATCCTCAGAATCAAACCGTGGCCCCAGTTGGCTGCTGCGCCGAAGTTCTGCAGCATCAAACCGGCGAGGATGGTCGAAGCAACATTGTGACCCTGGGTCAGCAGCGCTTCAGAGTGCTTGATGTGGTGCGGGAGGCGCCTTACCGCACAGCACTTGTGAGCTGGATCGAAGATGAGCCGCTCGAATCTCCCGATGCGCTCGAAACCCTCACCCAATCGGTCGATCAGGCCCTGCGTGACGTTGTTGAACTCACCGGCAAGCTGACCGGTTCACCCGCCTCCCTGCCTGACGACTTACCCGATCTCCCTAGGGAACTCTCCTTCTGGATCGGAGCCCATCTGGGAGGCCCTGTTGCTGATCAACAGCAGGAACTGCTGGAACTCACCAGCACCCGCGAACGCCTTGAACAGGAATACGCCATGCTCGATGAAACCCGTCGCCAGCTGGCGGCTCGCACGGTCTTACGTGACACCCTCGCGAACACCGAGGAATGCTGAGCGCTACAGCCCTGGGCCTGGCCGCCGTCCTTGCCATCGGCGTCGGAGCGATCGCTTTCAGCCTCTGGACCCGCCGCAATCGCGCTTATCACTCCAGCGCCAGCGTCGCGGCCGCCTACGACGCCTGGACCGACGATCGCCTGCTTGAAAATCTCTGGGGTGACCATGTGCACCTCGGCTACTACGGCGATCCACCGCGGCGGCGGGATTTCCGTGCCGCCAAGGCAGACTTTGTGCACGCCCTGGTGCACTGGAGCGGACTCGACCAACTGCCACCTGGTTCTCGCATCCTGGATGTGGGCTGCGGCATCGGTGGCAGCGCCAGGATCCTTGCCCGCGACTACGGCTTTGAGGTGCTGGGTATCAGCATCAGCCCAGCCCAGGTGGCCCGTGCCACAGCCCTGACTCCTGAAGGCATCCACTGCCGATTCGCAGTGATGGACGCCCTCGATCTTCAACTCGCCGATCAACAGTTCGATGCTGTCTGGAGTGTTGAAGCCGGCCCCCACATGCCCGACAAGCAGCGGTATGCCGACGAACTCCTGCGGGTACTCCGCCAGGGCGGCGTGCTGGCGGTCGCGGACTGGAACCGCCGCGATCCATCAGATGGCGAGATGAATGGCGTGGAGAAGCGTGTGATGCATCAGCTGCTCACCCAGTGGGCCCATCCCGAATTCGCCAGCATCAAAGGTTTTGCCAGCAACATCGCCGCCAGCCCCCATCAAAGGGGCGTCTTGGAGACGGATGACTGGACCCGGGCAACACTGCCCTCCTGGATCGACTCCATTGGAGAGGGGCTGCGCAGACCCTGGGCCGTTCTCAGCCTTGGCCCCAGGGCAATCCTCCAAGGCCTCCGCGAAACTCCCACCCTGCTGCTCATGCACTGGGCCTTCGCCACCGGTTTGATGCAGTTCGGCGTCTTCAGAATCAGCCCCGGTGGGGGTCAATCCGCAGCCAACTCCGAACTGGGGTAAGCGCCGAACTGAGCCAGGTGCTCACAAAGAGGGGTCAGAAGTTCAGTGAGTTGGCGGAGCACCTCTCCTCCCTGCTCTGCAGGAAGCTCCACATCCATGAAGAACACATATTCCCCAAGCTCCCGTTTTGAGGGGCGCGACTCGATCCTGCTCATGTTCAGCCCAAGCGTTGCTACCGCAGTGAGGGCCTCCAGCAAGGCACCTGGTGCATTGCGGTGCAGAGAGAAGGCAAGGCTGGCGACATCTCCCTCCAAGCGCCGCTCGCCACGCTGCAGCAGCAGGAATCGGGTGCAGTTTCCGCTGGCATCGTTAATCGGATAAGCAAGTGACTCCAACACTCCCTCCTCTGCCAGGGAACGACTCGCAATCGCCGCGCGGAACTGACTGCCCCGCACCATGCGGGCCGCTTCTGCGGTGGAGCTGGTGGGTAGCTGTAGGGCATTGGGAAGATGACGCGCCAGCCAACCGCTGCACTGAGCCAAAGCCTGGGGGTGCGACAGCACCTCAGACACCTGATCAAGACGACCGCTGCTGAGCAGCGCATGCCGGATTGGTAACACCAGAGCACGCCGGATGCAGAGATCCGGATGGGCCCAGAGTGCATCGAGACTCGTGGTCACTCCACCTTCCACGGAATTCTCCACGGGCACCACCGCCGCCTCGCAGCGACCATCAGCGACGTGATCAACGACGGAACGCAACCCCGGGCAGGGCAGCAACTCCACCGGATCCAGAGCCTCGAGCTCCACCATGGCGCGGGCCGCTCGCTCGCCGTAGGTTCCCTGCGGCCCGAGGAAAGCCACGCGCGTGGTCATCAATCGCCCTGCAAACACTCGATAGGATCATGGCGCGTCAGCGTCCGCTCATGCCCCTGGCCTTCAGCGCCAGCCAGCACTTGAACCTCACGGTGAACCGTCGGGCGGATGCGCTGCCGGCCTATCTGCAAGAAGAGGATCGGGTGGTGAAGGCCCTTCTGGATCCGAGCCAGCTCAGCCTGCTGGCCCCAGGCCGATACCAATACACCGTCACGACCCTGCAGGTGTTCCAACTGCAGGTGAAACCTGTGGTCTGCCTGGAGGTGACCCATCAGGACAATCGACTGACCATGCGCGCGCTTGACGCCAACCTTGAGGGGCTGGGGCTCGTGGATGACTTTCAGCTCACCCTCGAAGCGGTCCTCGATGCGCGTAGCTCCGGCTTGGAGGGTTTAGCCACCCTGGGGGTAGAAGTGAGCCAGCCCCCGTTGCTTCGACTGATCCCCCGCAGGGTGCTCGAAAGCACCGGCGAATCGATCCTCAACGGCATCCTCTTGACCATCAAGGGCAGGGTCGGACGTCAACTGGTGAACGATTTCGAGCGCTGGTGTGAGAGTTCAGAACCCGCCTGAGGCAGGGACAACCTCTTCAGGTAAGGGGATATTGCGCAGAAAACTCCGGCGATGCAAAGGCGTCGGACCTTCAGCCATGAGTGCCTGTCGGTGCCGTGCTGTGCCGTAACCGGCATGGGAGTCCAGCCCATAACCAGGGAACCGTGGCGCGAGCCGGCGGATCAACGCATCACGGGCCTCCTTGGCCAGCACGCTGGCCGCAGCAATTGCTGCGCACTGGCTATCCCCCCGCACAATCGTCTGCTGTGGATGGGGCCAGGGCCGAAGGGGAAGCACCCCATCCACCAGCACAAGAGCGGGCTGCTGGGGCAGCCGCTGCAGCGCCCGAAGCATGGCCTGCTCGGTGGCGCCGCGGATTCCGATCGCATCAATCTCCCGTGCAGAGGCCTGACCGAGTCCCCAGGCTGCAGCGAGCGTTTCGATCAGAGGCACCAAGCGTGCTCGGCGCCGAGGGGTCAAGGCCTTGCTGTCGGTCAACCCCTGAGCAAGAAGCCCATGAGCGGCGGTTTCATCAAGCACCACAGCTGCGGCGAACACAGGGCCGAAGA
Source organism: Synechococcus sp. BS56D (assembly GCF_004332405.1). Lineage (NCBI taxonomy): Bacteria > Bacillati > Cyanobacteriota > Cyanophyceae > Synechococcales > Synechococcaceae > Synechococcus > Synechococcus sp. BS56D. Next base: position 453,510 of record NZ_PHQU01000001.1, read on the forward strand.
GACAGCCTCGCCCGACTTCATCGACACCGGCGACCCAGTCAGTCATCGGCGCATGCGGCGTGCTTCAGTCCGCGCTGGCGGCCGAGGAACGGCGGCGGCGGCGGCGTGGTTCTTGATCGTCTTCGGAGCCATCGGAACCGGCTGCCACCGGGACAGGCTCAGCCTGGAGCTCTGCGGGGGGCTCTGTCGCAACCACAGCCACCGGCTCAAATGGGGTGATCTCCAGGGGCGTGATCTCAACCAACAGCGGCGCAGAATCGGCTTGGGTTGAGGTCTCGGCCACCGCGTCCGAGCTGCCGTTGTCGTCTGAAGCAGCCGTGGATCGGCCTCCGCCACGACTACCCCCGCGACTGCCGCGACGGCGACGACGACCACTGGAAGCCGCCAGTTGCTGACGGGCTTCCTCCAGCACTGCGTCGGCGTCTTCGCCAGGACGCACCACCCGCACCAGCAGGTTGTCGCTTTCTGGGGGTTCCTCAAGCAGGAGAGCCGGACTTAGGCCAAGCCAGCCATAGACCTCCTCCTGCTGCTCGGTCATCGGCACAGCCAACAGCTCAGGGTCCTGACGACGGGCCGCCGTCTCAGGAGCCGCCACCGCTTCGCTCACGTCGGCATCCACCGCCAGGCTGGCATCGGTGTCGTCGCTGATCACAGCGGCGGCAGTTCGCCCCCTGCCGCCTCGGCGGCGGCGGCCACCACTGGATTCAGAGGGAGGCGCCACTTCAGCGCGGGCAGAAGCGGCCGATCGCACCAAACCGGTCGCGGTGGCTAGGGGCTGGAGCAGGTCCTTACCGGGCAGCACTGCCACATGCCCCAGACCACCACAGCTTGGGCAGGCGCGGCCGAACAACTCGTAGATGTTTTGCCCCTGCCGCTTGCGGGTGAGTTCCACCAGACCAAGCTCAGTGAGCTGTGCGATCTGCGGACGGGCCGCATCATCACGAATGGCCGCAGTGAAATATTCGAGCAACTGCAGCTGATCGCGGCGGGAGTCCATGTCGATGAAGTCGACGATGATCACCCCACCGATGTTGCGCAGCTTCAACTGGCGGGCGATTTCGACGGCCGCCTCACAGTTGGTCCACAGGACGGTCTCCCGAGCATTGGCCGATCGGGTGAAGGAGCCCGAATTGACATCGATGACCGTGAGCGCCTCAGTGGGCTCGATGATCACGTACCCCCCGGATGGGAGATCCACCCGGGGCTTGAGGGCATCGCGGATGGCGGCATTGACCTTGAAATGCTCAAGCAGCTCAGCTGGCTCAGGATGGGCATCGACCTGAACGGCAGCACCCTCCTCACCGAGGAAACCCGTAACCCGTTCCACCGCGGCGGCGTCATCCACCACCACCCGGCTGAGATCCGGACCGGTGTGATCGCGCAGGATGCGGTGAATAAAGTCCTCATCACGGTTGAGAAGCACCGGAGGAGTGGCCGTTTCTGCCGCCCGTTGAATGGCCTCCCACTGGCGAAGCAGCGATTCGAGGTCATCGATCAAAAGCTCTTCGCTCACCCCTTCCGCCTCGGTGCGGATCAGCAGACCAGCTCCAGGCGGTTTGACAAGAACGCCCAAGGCACGCAGACGATTGCGCTCACCCTCTGAACCAATCCGGCGGGAGATGTTCACCCCCTGGCCGCTGGGTTGCAGCACCAGGTAACGACCAGGAAGAGCCAGATTTCCAGTGAGGCGCGGCCCTTTGGTGCCCGTCGGTTCCTTCATCACCTGCACGAGCACACGCTGACGGGGCTCCAGCAGTTCGGTGATGCCGGCGGCCCCTTTCTTCAGGCGCAGGGGGCCGAGATCAGTGACATGAATGAAGCCGTTCTTTTCGCTTTCACCGATGTTGACGAAGGCTGCATCAATCCCAGGCAGCACGTTTTCCACGGTCCCGAGATAGACATCACCGATCTGATATCGACCCTGCGCAACGATCAGTTCATCAACGCGCTCATCGGTGAGCACTGCGGCGATCCGCAGCTGCTCGGCGATGACAATTTGTTGGGGCATGGAGAAGGTCAGAGAGCGCCCCTTAGGGCGTAAATCCGATCAGAGACCTGCCGGTCCACTGCACGGAAACAACGTGTACGGCCTGGGCCGTTCAAGAAGAGGGCGGAGGATTAACTCCTATGGAGCTCACAGACGACGTGAATCAGGACGCATGGAGCTGAGGCAACAGGCCTCCGTTTCCTCAGGATCTGGGAGCGAGAAGACCGGGTCAATCCCGTAGCGCAGTGCTCAGGGGGTGTTGACTTGTGATCAATTTAGCACTGGCTTGATCACGTCCTGCAGGCGAAGTGCAACGCGTTCCACATGCAGCAGCTGCAGAGAGCAGCCCAGTGCATCCCCCAACCAGGACTGAATCTGCGCGGGCTTGAGACTGCGGCCTTGGGGATCGATGGCTGCCGAAAGGTTCAACCTGACGCCATCACCATGCGCTTGGCTGAGCTGGAGATCCTGCAGGCAGGGTCGGCAGTCGCGCTCCCGAGGACGGCCCTTTTTATCCGTGTCATGCCAAAGCAGTTCCGTGCGTGCCATCAAGGCAGCAATGGCATCTTGCCAATGCGATGGCTCTGGTCTCTCCCCCTCCACGACCTTGAGCCAGAACCGCCACTCGGCGGCCTCCAGCCGCTGGGACAGGCTGGGCTCGGACACGGGGACCTCCTCGGCTGAAAGCAGCCGGAATCCCTCAGGAAGCGTGGGCTGCCAGGCCGCCAGGACCGCTTCTGGATCAACGGATTCGAGAAATTCGAGGTCCATCCACTCGCCGTGAGCCTCGACGCCAAGGGGCAACGCGAGGGCGAGTTGCAGTCGTGGCAGGGGGTGAAAGCCGCCGGTGTAACTCACCGGCAAACCGCTGCGCCGCAGGGCCCGCTCCAGCATCCGCACCACATCGAGATGGCTCAGGAGCGCCATGGCGCCGGTTTTGCTGAAGCGGAAACGCAGGCGACAGACCCGGGCGCTGGGGGGTGGCACGGAGGGCTGCTGGGTCGGCACGGGCGGTGGCGGGACCACCACGTTGTGGCCCAGATCCGGACCACAGACGCCGCAACTGCTGCAGCCCTCGAAAGAGCAGTCAGGAACCACCGCCGCCGCCAGAGCCCGCTGCAAGTCCTCCGCAAGCCAGGCCTTATCAATCCCTGTATCGATGTGATCCCAGGGCAGGGGCTGGCGGCAGAACGCCTCCAGGTCATCGCGACTGAGGGCCGTGACCGCACTCCAACTGCCCACCTCCATCTCCCGGTAGCGCCCCTCCAATCCCGCGGCCGCGATCGCCCCGGTCCAGGCCTCGTAGGTGCGGTCGAGCGACTCAAACCAGGCATCCATTCCGGCACCGGCACGCCAGGCGGCTTCAATCACCGGCGCCAGGCGGCGGTCACTGCGGCCCACGAAATCTTCCATCGCCGACAGGCGCACGTCGGTGAAGTTCACTTTCAGGCCCCGCAGTTGCCGGAAGGCATCCCGCAACAGCTGCTGGCGGCGCTGAAATTCAGCTGTTGAAACGCTGTGCCATTGGAAGGGCGTGTGCGGCTTCGGGGTGAAATTGCTGATCGTGATGTTGAGATTCAGGCGGCCCAGATCGCGGCAGCGCTGCTGAAGCATCACGCAGGTGTCGGCGATGCCGAGCACATCGGCGTCGGTCTCACCCGGCAGACCGATCATGAAATACAGCTTCACCTTGCGGTAGCCGTTCTCCATGGCGGTGCGGATGCCATTCAGCAGGTCGTCGTCAGTCAGTCCCTTGTTGACGATGTCGCGCAGGCGCTGGGTGCCGGCTTCCGGCGCGAAGGTCAAGCCGGCTTGACGGCCGCCGCCCAGGATGTGAGCAATGTTCTGATCAAAACGGTCCACCCGCTGGCTCGGGAGCTGCAGGGTGACGTTCCGATCGGCCAGTCGGTTGCGCAACTCGACCCCCACCGCCGGAAGCGCCAGATAATCACTACAACTGAGCGACAGCAGAGAGAAGTCGCTGTAGCCCGTCGTTTTCATGCCGGTCTCCACGGCCTCGATGACCGCTTCCGGTTCCACATCACGGGCTGGACGAGTCAGCATGCCGGGCTGACAGAAGCGACACCCACGGGTGCACCCGCGCCGGATCTCAACGGTCAGCCGGTCGTGGACCGTTTCCACATGGGGCACCAAGCCCATGGCGTAGTGGGGCATGGGGGTAGCGACCCGCCGCAACAGCCTGCGGGGCAGCTCCGGGTGGATGGGTTCGAGGGTGACCCCGTCGGTCGCTGGGGCATAAAGCGAGGGCACATAGACCCCTGGAACCTGAGCCAGGTCCCTCAGCAGAGCTGAGCGAGTCAGGCCGGCATCCTTGGCCTCCGCCACCACAAGACCGATCTCAGGCAGCAACTCCTCCCCGTCCCCCAGGGCGATGAAGTCAAAAAAGGGGCTGTAAGGCTCGGGATTACTGGTGGCAGTGGGGCCACCGGCAAAAATCAGTGGCGTTGCCTCGGGAGCATTCAGAGGCCAATCGCCCCGATCGGCGGCACGGAGGGGAATGCCCGCAAGATCCAGCATCTCGAGGATGTTGGTGGCGCCGAGCTCATAGCTGAGGCTGAAGCCAAGGATGTCGAAGGCAGGGAGAGGACGTCGACTCTCCACGGCGAACAAAGGCTGCTTCAGCTCACGCAGACGGGCGGCCAGATCAGCGGCTGGCAAGTAGGCACGGTCGCAGAGCTGCCCCGGAACGGCGTTGAGAATCGAATAGAGAATGATGTGGCCGAGATTGCTCGAGCCCACTTCGTAGATCTCGGGATACGTGAGCGCCCAGCGCACCCTGGCAGCCAACCAGTCACGCCGCTCCACACCGAGTTCATGACCGATGTAGCGAGCGGGGCGATTGATCCCTTCGTTCACCAGGCTCTCGAAAGGAACCGGCGGCCAGGCCTCCGACACATGGTCGGATCCGGCACTGGGTGATGGCGTCGCAACGGTCATGGCCACCGGGGCACTTCTCGCATCGTATGGAGGGATCCCTCCAAAGCTCCCGGCCGCGTAGCAGGATGCCCCCCAGCAACGTGCTTCGTTTTCCCGTGGTTCTGGTCAACAGCAATTACCTCAAACTCAAGGCCGGCTACCTGTTTCCGGAAATCGCTCGTCGGGTGAAGGCCTTCAGCGAGGCAAACCCTGAGGCGGCCCTGATCCGCCTGGGGATCGGCGATGTGACCGAGCCTCTGCCCCTGGCTTGCCGGGAGGCAATGAAGGCCGCCATCGATGAAATGGGAACCAACGCGGGATTCCATGGCTATGGCCCGGAGCAGGGCTATGGCTGGCTGCGCGAAGCGATTGCCAAGCACGATTTCCAAGCGCGCGGCTGTGCGATCAGCGCTGAGGAAATCTTTGTCTCCGATGGCTCCAAGTGCGACAGCAGCAACATCCTCGACATCCTCGGCAGCGGCAATCACATCGCCGTCACAGACCCGGTGTACCCCGTCTATGTCGACAGCAACGTGATGGCGGGCCGCACCGGAGAGGCCGGTGACAACGGCCGCTACGGCGGACTGACCTACCTGCCGATCAGTGCCGACAATGGCTTTACAGCTCAGATCCCTAGCGAGCCAGTGGATCTGATCTATCTGTGCTTCCCCAACAACCCCACTGGGGCGGTGGCCACCAGGGCTCAGCTCAAGGCCTGGGTCGACTATGCCCGCGCCCATGGTTCCCTGATCCTGTTCGATGCGGCCTATGAGGCCTTCATCCAGGACCCTGAACTCCCCCATTCGATCTACGAGATCGAAGGCGCCCGTGACTGCGCCATCGAATTCCGCTCCTTCTCGAAGAACGCCGGCTTCACCGGAACCCGCTGCGCCTTCACCGTGGTGCCGAAGGGATTGAAAGGCAAGGCCGATGACGGCTCCGAAGTGGAGCTTTGGGGCCTTTGGAACCGCCGTCAGAGCACCAAGTTCAACGGCGTCAGCTACATCATCCAGCGTGGTGCTGAAGCGGTGTACTCCGACCAGGGCCAACAAGAGATCAAGGCGCTGGTGAGCTTCTACATGGAGAACGCCGCGATCATTCGCCGGGAACTGAGTGCTGCAGGCATCGAGGTGCATGGCGGTGAGCATGCTCCCTACGTCTGGCTGAAAACCCCGGCTGGGACGGACTCCTGGGGCTTCTTCGACCACCTGCTCAACAAAGCTCATGTGGTGGGCACCCCTGGCAGCGGCTTCGGCGCCGCCGGTGAGGGTTACTTCCGACTCTCCGCCTTCAACAGCCGCGCCAATGTGGACGAAGCGATGGCGCGCATTCGTCGTCTGTGACCGTGTCGGTTTTACATTGCCCAGAGCCGAGATCCTTGGTCATGGTGGTGAACACCTCCAGCCCCAGCCCCGGCGGCGCCGCCGTGATCGAGAAGCAGAGCGAGCGGGTGCGCAAGCGCTCGCCCCGCTACAAAGTGCTTCTCCACAATGACCCGGTCAACACCATGGAATACGTGGTGACGACCCTGCAGCAGGTGGTGCCGCAGCTGAGCGAGCAGGACGCCATGGCTGTGATGCTCGAAGCGCACAACACCGGGGTTGGCCTGGTGATCGTCTGCGATCTCGAACCGGCGGAGTTTTACTGCGAAACCCTCAAAGCCAAAGGGCTGACCAGCACTCTGGAGCCAGAGAGCTGAGCACTCCAGCCCGCCGGTCTGTCGCTGCCCGCTGGCAGGACTGGCTGCGGCAGCGCCGTCGCTGGCTACCGACCGTGCTGTTGATTCCAGCCCTCTATGGCCTGGGCTGGCTTCTGATCCAACCGATCAGCTGGCTCTTCCCGAGCATCCCGCTGGCCTCCAGAGACCTGATGGGCACCCTCGTCAGCGAACTGCTGTTTCTGCTGGTTCTGCCGAGTTGGGTGCGCATCCGTTGGGACAGCGCCCATCCCTGGCAAACCCTGGGCGTTAGGTCGTCTCAGCGCAGCGAAGGGCCAGGTGCACGACTCCGCGGCGGCCTCGGCTGGGCCTTCGCTCTGCTGCTGTTGATCACACTGCTCAGCCTGGCGGGTGGCTGGGGTCAGTGGCTGGGGGATCTAAGCCTCGCGGAGCTCCTGAATGCCGTCTTGCTCTGCATTGGGGTCGGCCTGGCGGAAGAACTGCTCTTCCGGGGCTGGCTCTGGGGAGAGCTCAACCACCTCATTGGCCCGCGCTTGGCCCTTCCGGGTCAGGCGCTGATCTTCAGCCTGGTGCATACCCGCTTCAACCTTGGCTTCTGGCCGATGCTGGGCTTGCTGATCGGGCTGTTTCTACTGGGGATAGCCCTGGCAACCCGCCGGCGGCTCGATCAGGGATCTCTCTGGGGGTGCGTCGGCCTCCACGGCGGACTGGTGGGTGGCTGGTTTGCCCTGCAGTCGGGACTGATTCAGTGGTCTCCTCTTTCACCGCAATGGCTGACAGGTCCTGGTGGCAATCCCCTCGGCGGAGTCGTCGGAATCCTGGCCCTCAGCACCCTCCTGGTGCGTCAGCTCACGGCTTTAGCCAAGGCGGCACGTCCCTCTACCGGCGCGCGCAGCGCTTGATCCAACGGCGCAACCCCGTAATCACGCTCCAACAGATCCATCACCGTGCGACCGAAATCTCCTGGATTGCGGTCAAACGCTTCAAGACAGATCCTCCCGAAGGTGCTGCCCATCGGCTCCGGATTCCAGAGCAGCTTGCGCGCCGTCCAGGGCATCATGCTCATTGGGTTGTAGCCAGGTTTCAGCAGCCCCTGATCAAAGCCGTACTGCTCTAAGTGGGTGTGGGGCTGCAGGCCGATGAAGAAGATCGCTGGCTCCACCCTGTCAGCCCCGAAGATCCGCTCCAACTCGCGGTGATACGCCACGGTCTGACGGATCGTCTCCGGGCGTTCGTCGATCACGTTGAAGGAGTAGTTCACCGACACGTGATCGCGGAAACCGGCTGCTGCCAACATCCGACAGCTCTCGAGCACGGTGCGCAGGTTGTAGCCCATGCGCATCTTGCGCACGAGTTCCTGGGACCCAGAGGTGATGCCGATTTCGAAATAGCTCATCCCGGTGGCCACCATCAGCTCAGCGAGCTCGGCATCCAGGTTGTCGGCACGGATGTAAGCCGCCCAGCGGATGCCGGTGAGCCCCTCGGCCTTCACGGCCCGAAGCAGCTCCTTGGCATCGTCGATGTAACGCCGGGCTGGAATGAACTGGGCATCGGTGAACCAGAAACCGCGCACACCTCGGTCGTAGAGCTGACGCATCTCTGCCACAACCTCCTTCACAGGGTTGAGGCGCACCTGCTTGCCCTCGACCACCGTGTAAACGCAGTAGCAGCAGTTGTGGGGACAGCCCCGCTTGGTCTGAACGCCGACGTAGAAGTCGCCTCCGTCGAGATACCAGTCGAGCTGGGGCCAAATCGAAGCGATGTAGGTGTAATCGCAAGCCGTCTTCGGGCGACTTTCAGGCTGTTCATGGATCAGTCCTGGCCGGGGGGGCTCACCAACGACGTAGCAGCGTTCGCTTTGCAGCGAATGGCCGAGCAGAAGCTTTTCCAGCAAGGGTTCACCCTCGCCGAGGGAAACGATCGTGCCCTTAGGGAGGGAACGGCCAAGCTGCTCATAGAAAACACTGACGGCACCACCACCAAGCACGGCCCGGGCCGTCGAGCGGTGGCGCTGAGCCCGCGCTAGTCCCCGACGCACAAGGCGCTGGTTACGCCAAAGCTCCCCGTAGTGACTCGCCATCAGCCGGACGCCACCAAGGGCACCTCGCAGACGCTTCAGCGGATTGCGCGCGTAAAAAACCTCGAAGGAGTTCTGAAGAGGGTTGCCTCCGCGTCCATCGACGGGGGCGTAGATCTGAATATCGCGCCACGAGAACACCAGCAACGTCGGCTGGAACTGGTCGATGACAGCCAGCAAGACGCGCTCCACATCCAGCACCGGCAAAGCGGCTAGATCGAGGATCCGCTGAGGCAGCTCAGGGAAACACTTGTGGAGGTGATCGGCCAAATAGATCGGCCCAATCGGGAAGATGGGGTTGCAGGGCAATCGCACCAGCAGCACGCGCTCACCCGCAGCGGGGGGCTGAAGCGCAAAGGGTGACAGCGACATGGATCGGCCCATCGGCAGGACGCTAACAACCACCGGGACCGCAACGCCCCTTCAAGCTTCTTCACAACAGCTTCACAAAGCCGTCGACACACAGCTCAATGTTCCGTTACAGTCGTGCGTGGCAGGGCATCCCTGCCCTTC